>CBDUBC010000069.1:0-15505 GCA_965365285.1 uncultured bacterium | reverse complement strand
TCTTCTTCAAGTCGTCTTTCTTCTTCAAGTCGTCTTTCTTCTTCAAGTCGTCTTTCTTCTTCAAGTCGTCTCTCTTCTTCAAGTTCATTATCAGTAGAAGCTCCACCGACCACTTCTTGTCCATGAGCATAAGGACTGTTACTAAAACCTACAGGAACTTGGTTCCCTCTAGAAATTGCAATTAGACGATTTACTAAATTTACAATTTTATTGAAGTCCTCTAATTGATGAGAGCTTAAAGTTATATTACTTAAACCTCCAGATACTTGATTGAGCTTAGTGATGAGTTGATTAACAAGATTGATGAACTCAGCGCTATATTGAGGTGTTTTAAGAGCATCCACCATTGCACTAGATAGATTAGCTAGTTCAAGGGCTTCTTGAATAAGGCCCTCATCCATTTGATCAAAAACAAGTTGACTATGAAAGTGCTCGGCCTGTCTATTTACATGTATGGAAGCATACTTAAGTTTTACCCAAACTTGGTTTTGTGGATTTACGGAAGTGAGTTCATCTTCCTCACTTTGATTGATTTCCAAGTTCGCTTGATCTTCTTCTATCTTTCTTTCGGCAGTAATTCTCTCAAGTCTTAGTCGTTCTTGTTCTCTTGATTCCTCTTCTCTTTTAGCACTTTCCACAGACTTCTCGTAAAGCTCATTAAGTGCCTTAAAGTAACCTGTAAACTCAGGAGCTTCTGATTTCCAAATGAAGTCAGGTCGGTCTTCAGTTAACCACTCACCACCGATGATTTCACCTTCTTTGTTAAGTTCTAATCGATATTTATAGGTTGCAGTTTTGAGGGATTGATCTGTGATCTCACTATCCCATCTCTGATAGACTTCAACAATATAAGTCATTTTAAGTTCGATTGTGACTTCTTCCACGGTTCCTAGGGCCGCACCAGTACTTGCACCAGAGAGTCTCGAAAGCTCTTTGTAGTTATAGCTATAAACTGCTTGATTCCAAACCTCACTATCTCTAGTGACATCTATGATAAATCCTTGATCCATTTTTCCAATTTGATTGGCCAAAACAATATGAAAGGCACCAGCGTTGGTGTCTTTACACTCACTAGAATTGATTTGATTATTATACTGTTCTTGAGTGATCTCTCCTGCATCTAGCTTCTTCTTTAGTTCTTTAAAGTCGAGGTTACATCGAGAACCTAAAAACTTTGTTTTATTAGATCGAGATAGATGAGTGTTATAGATAAGGAGTGCCTTGACGTCACTTGATCCAAATTCAACTTCAACTCCATCTTTATTGGTTAAAGTGACTGGCCCTAAATTATCATAATTTAAAGTGGCAGGCGCCCATGCGTGACAAAGACCTTCCCAGGTTGGGATTTTAAAGTCTTCTTCATAAGCACTATTACTCTTAACTGTTTTAAGGATATTGGTTCGATTTCGTTCATAATTAGTAAGTGGATAATTGGATTGGCCCATGAAGATATCATATTTCTCAGCAGGAGAAAGATACTTCATTGGAACTTCAGAGTTATCGAGTTGATCGAAAGCTAGGAGTTCATAGCCAAACCTTTTTTCATCTTCGACTTTTAACTCTTTATTCCAGCGAAATGTGATACCACCTTGGTAAGTTGCCCAATAATTACCACTCCATGGTCTCTTACTTAGTGTTCCATTAGTTGGGAGCTCACTTAAAGTTCGTTCATAATCAAATTCAAATAATTCAGGACGATTTTTTTCATCCCAGGCCGAAAAAGGATAGGCCTCTGGTGTCAGCGAAAATGCTACTAGTGCCAATAGGGTAAAGTGTTTCATTTTTCTCTCTCTTGTAATTACGGGGAATTAGGTCTCTCACCTAAAAACTATTTCTCTAATGAGCAATATCCTTGCCAAGTTTTTGGTGTCAGGAGGGGACCAAATCACTGGCATGGCTTTTGCTTTAAAATTATCAACAATCGGGAATTTTTAGGATGAGAGCTCCCCATAACTTAAAAGGGAGAGGAACCATGAGGTTTTTCCACTTAGTGCTATTAAGCCTTATCTTTAACACGCTTTTTATCTTAAAAGCTAATTCTGCTGTTCGAGTTATTAATAATGACTCGCATCCGTCTGTTGGCCTAATGAGATATAAAGGAGATATTAGCTGTGCTGCATTCGTTATCCGACATGGAGTAGCGGTAACTGCTAAACACTGTTTTGATCATTTTCATATTAATGAAGATAATTTTGATCCTAATCTTTTGAGCATAAGCTTTCCGAAAGTAGGTGGAAATGTTGACTTTAATAATATCAAGGTCGAAAAGCAAAACGTTTATAAACTTATACTAGATAGAGGAGAAAATGATATCGCTTTCATCCTCTATAATAGAAATGTCACAAAAAATGAATTCTCAGTCTCTGAGTTTAAGGTCAATGATTATTCAGAGATAGAGTCAGGAGTAGAGGTTTTTAGAGCAGGCTTTCCTATGGGACATAACACTGTTTTTGATAAAGTCATTACCTCGGGTTGTATTTTTACTGGAGAGAGTGGTCATTTTGATGCCATGGTTATGGATCAAGGATATGAAGGACTTCTTTTTGATACAAACTGCCCTGCCTGGTTTGGAGATTCAGGAGGACCTGTTTTTTCAAAAGGCGAAGATGAGCAAGGTAATCCTATAACAATCATTCATGGAGTTCTCAGTCATACTTTTGAGGTTAATTTTTTAGGAGAAATAGAGGAGAGCTCTATTCTCGAGGATGAAATTGGCAAGTACGTACGAACCTCTATGTTTAGCCCATTCTTTTATTCCTCGGATTTAAAAATGGCATTAGAAACAGAAGAAAGTCTTTTTAATGAAACTCGAATACCGGCATCACCAGAAATTTTAGAGATGGTCGAGAATACTCCTAACGTCATAGAGCAGAGTAAGGCACCTGTAGTTAGAGTTAAAAAACAAACATACCTTAGCTTTGAAGATTTTTTTAATTTCCTATTTGGTTTTATTCTGCAGTTCTTTAAAGTTTAGCGTAGGCTTGGAATTCTCTTCCATGATAGGGAAGTTGGAAAAAATGAACCTCTTTAAAACCAAAATTAAGGAGCAGCTGCCTATGTTGAGGTATCTTTTTAACTTCGGCTAACTTATTTGTTTTTAGAGTTATGAAGATTTCTTTAATAGAACTCATTTTTGAACAAAGCTTTAATACATATTTGAGGACCATTTCAGGGTGGAGATTCATATCGGAAACCAGCATTTCGAATGAGTCATAATGGTTAAATTCCTGAATCTTAACTTTCAATTGAGAAAACTTGGCGTCATTCATGACATGAGGATCCATTTCACCTGGGTCAACACCCACAACCTTATTTCCATTCTCAAGAAGGTATTGAGTAATACCTCCTGGAGAGCAGCCTAACTCAATAATATATTTAGGACTATTTATATTTAATAAAGAGAAGCCATCTGCGGCCTTAAAGTAGGCCCTAGAAATAACCTTTTTTTCTAAATGGTATCGCCTTCTGAAGGTGGATTGATATTGGTCGCATACTCTTTTGCCAACAAAATATTCTTTTTCTCCAGTTTGTACAAAATCAGTTATAGGGTAACTTTCAGCTCCACCACTCTCGAGGACAGGAGATATGTCATTTAGCGCACTTATATGATGGGCAACAGTATTTCTCATTCGGAGAACTTCTTTCAATGTCGCCTTTTTTATGAAGATTCCCCAATTAAGGGCATAAATAAACTCTAATTTAGTGATTTTTTCCCACGAGAGCTCCTTTCCTATATTTTTGAAGGTACAAAACCCAGGCCTTGAAAAAGCAAGGCTAAGTTGAGGGTGAAAAAGTCTGATTTCTTCTTTGAGGAGGTCTTGATTGCCAGGAATCGTGAAAAAATAGAGAAATTGCGACATAAATTTCCATTAAGGTGACTAATATTATTTTCCCTTGTGAAAACACGGTTTATAATCCTGTTTTTTCAAAAGGATAGTTATGAGCTTTTACAATAATAAGATTCAGTGTGTCAATGAAGCATTAGAATATCTTGGAAAGGATATTGTGATGGGATGCCCACTAGGTGCTGGAAAACCGAATCACCTCATTAATGAATTCTATAATCGAGCAAAAAGGGACTCTTCCATAAAACTTACAATTTTGACGGCCCTTTCTCTGAATAAGCCAACAGGACCATCTGATTTGGAAAAACGATTTTTTGGGCCATTAAGTGATCGAGTATTTGAAAATTATCCTGATCTTGAATTTGAAAAGGATCGAGAACTTAATCAAATTCCAGAAAACATTAGAGTTATTGAATTTTATTACCCTGCAGGTAAGAAGGGTAAAAACCTATATGCTCAAAGAAATTATCTCAGTAGTAACTTTACTCATGTTCCTCGAGATGTACTTGATAGAGGGGTTAATCTCGTTGTTCAACAAATTGCAAAAAGAAATAGTAATCAAGGAAAAGAGTATAGCCTGAGTTGTAATGCTGATACGACTTTAGATATTCTTGAACTTCTTCATAAAAAGAAAGACCATAAATGGCTCTCTATCGCTCAAGTCAATGAAGATCTTCCATTCATGCTAGGGGATGCTCTTATACCTAGTGATACTTTTCATCATATTATTGATGACCCTTCCGAATATTTTCCCGTTTTCGCTCCTCCTAAATTACCGGTAACCGAAACGGATTATATGATTGGTCTCTATGCAAGTACTTTGATTAAAGATGATGGTGAGCTTCAAGTGGGGATTGGGTCTCTGGGTGATGCACTTATTTATAATTTAGGTTTAAGGCATACTGATAATGAAACTTATAGAGAACTGCTGGAGACTCTCAATATAGAAAAAAAGTTTTCTTCACTTATTAATGAAATAGGAGAACGAGAGACCTTTGAAAAAGGACTTTTTTGTGCGACTGAAATGATGGTCGATGGGATCATGGATCTTTATAAGAAAAAAATCCTTAAAAAGAAAGTCTATGATCATGTCCAGCTTCAAAGGCTCGTTAATCAAGGTACCTTTGATCAAGGCATGCCCGACGATATTTTAGAGCTTTTAATTAAAAAAGAAATTATTCAAAACCCTATTACTGAAAAGGATTTTAAATTTCTTAAAAAATTTGGACTGATTAACGAAAAAGTAAAATATGAACATGACCACTTTGTCCTTAGTGATGGTAGAAAATTTAAGGCAGATATAAATGATGAGGATTTCTACGATCACATAAGGCTATTTAAAGGGTCTGAGCTTAAAAATGGACAGATCGTGCATGGAGGATTTTTTCTAGGACCAAGGTCATTCTATAACTGGCTCAGGTCGCTCTCTGAGGAAGAGCTAAAGCTCTTTAACATGAAGAGTATCTCAAAGATCAATCAGCTATATGGACATGAAGAAATTGACCGGCTTCATAGAAAAAACGCCAGATTTGTTAACACATGTCTTAAAGTTTCTATGAATGGGCAATTTGCAGCAGATGGACTTGAAAATGGTGTCGTTGTTAGTGGAGTAGGTGGGCAATATAATTTTGTTTCCATGGCCCATGCTCTTCCTGATGGCAGATCCATTTTAATCTGTAAAAGTGCTCATGGAGAGGTTTCTAATATCGTATGGGACTTTACGCATTGTACTATCCCGAGACATTTAAGAGACATCGTTATAACAGAATATGGGATTGCCAACTTAAGAGGAAAAACAGATGAAGAAATCATCATAGCTCTTCTTAAGATTACTGATTCAAGACATCAACATGAATTACTCGCTAAGGCAAAAAGTCATGGAAAGTTAAGTCCTGAATACGAATTACCTTTGGAATTTAAAAATAATTACCCTCATGTCATTTCTAAAAATTTAGCTCCTTTTAAACGAAAAAACCTGTTCCCGCTTTTTCCTTTCGGGACAGACTTTACACCTGAGGAATTACGTATTGCTAAGGGTCTTAAAAAGATTAAAGCATTGAAATTAAAGAAAAGTGCTCTCATCCCTCTAATCCTTAAGTCTATTTTTTACGGTAGAAATCCCTCAGGGAGATTTGACGCATTGATAAAAAGAATGAATTATGGTAAGGATTCTCTTAGTTTTGGGCAAAAGGTTCAGAGAAACCTATTATTAAATGTTTTGGAGTAGTTTTTGAAAATCGCAATCCTTGCTTTCCTCTTTTCCTCATTAAGTTTTTCCTACGATCGTATATTAGGAGACCCACTTTGCGGTCAACTTGGACAAAAAGCTTGTACGACTCAATCTAAAGAATTTTGGAAACAAGGGATGCGACCTTGTGATCGAGGTCTAAAAAAGAAGAAAAAAAGTTGTGTTAATCACAAACGATCTACTCTTAAACTTCCTTGGATCGCTGAGGCCCATAGATTTCAGCGAGAGCTTCTTTCTACTAAAACCTATGTCCATACACCACTTTTGTATGCTCATAATTCCTATAACAATAGGCAGGATCGCTATAAAATACCGAATCAATACTATAGCATCACGGATCTTCTAAATCTCGGTGTTAGAATTCTTGAGTGGGATGTCCATAATATTGGTCGTTTTCTTCGATTGTGCCATGGTACAGATAAGCATATAGGATGCTCTTTAAACGATCGGCCATTTTATTCAATTGTAGAAGAATTCTCTCAATGGATTAGAAAAGAAGAAAATCAAAACGAAATTGTTGTTTTACATATTCAAGAGGAATTTCAAGGAAAGAATGAAGAGAGGGCAAAGCAGGATTTTGTCAAAATAATGAGATCCTACCTAGGAGATTTAATTGCATCTCGCAACCAAGAGTTTTTTAGTGCCGATGAATTAAGAGAGGTAGGAAAGAGAATTATTATATGGTCTTCTCTTACTGAAAAGATTTCTAGAAATAATTGCTCTTATATAACGGTAGAAAAAAATGCATTCTATACCAAAGGTGAACCCAAGAAGGCGAGTCATCGTAGACCCTCTAAAGTTTGGATAAAAACAGTACTAGGCAATTCATGGGCCTTAAAGACAGAAGAGGAGGTAAAAGCTTATTTTATCTCTAATGAAATGGCTCCTCTTAAATTTGATTATATCACTCCAAAGCTTGTAAAAGCCGCCATCTGGTCTTGGGAGCCTCAATATGATTTTAAAAATAAAAAAGGAAATTGTGTTGTAACGAATTCCTCCGGTCATTGGGTTTCTAATAATTGTTTTCAAAAAAAGTCGTTTGCTTGTAAGCAAGGTGAGAGGTGGATGGTTACTTCCCATAAATCGATCTTTTCTGAGGGAAAAAAATATTGTCATGAAGAATTCCCTGGTTCAACATTTGAATTGCCTCGGAATGGGTATGAGAATGATTTGGTAAGAAGAAAGGGTACTGAGGTATATTTAAATCTCATATTATAAATTCCTCTCTACAAGTTTGGCGGCAAGTTTTCCAAAATCATTAACCTGTTTAAGTGTTTTAGCCTGAAATTCTCCTTTGATTTTTTCTTTTAAGTTGATAGCTGTTTCTTTTGCTAAATCCACATCAAGAAGTTTGGATTTAGAATCTTCTAAATTAATTCGAGATTCTTGGAGGTTGCCAATAACAGAATGAAGTCTATTCTGAGTGGAGCCTAAGAGAGACTTTCTCTTTGACAGGTTTTTAATCGCAACGTCCAAAGAGCTTATTGCCTGCTGGGAAGACTGTTTTGTACGAAGAGTGAGATGTTCATGACCCCTTTCTGCCGCGGCCCTTCTGGCCCTCTCATTCTCTTTCATGACTTCCTTTGAGACTCGTTCTCTTTCTTGGTCGTTACTCAAATTAGGATCAAAATTTGCTTTTGTAACTTGAGTTCTAGATTTCTCTGTATAAACTTTTGCATCGTAACCTGTTTCAAAAAGTTTATTAATAGAGGCATCAATTTGGCCTAGATCAAGACCAAGACGGTCTTCACTAGCGACAT
Organism: uncultured bacterium; assembly: GCA_965365285.1. GTDB lineage: Bacteria > Bdellovibrionota > Bacteriovoracia > Bacteriovoracales > Bacteriovoracaceae > JAURDE01. The sequence continues at coordinate 7,652 of CBDUBC010000069.1, read as the reverse complement.
TGTGAACACCAATTTGAACAGTAATTTTTCCACCTCTTCCATCAAGTAGTTTAGTGCCATTAAACTCTACACTTTGAGAGACACGGTCGATTTCCTCTTTGAGTGCTTTAAATTCAGTGTCAAGGTTATATCGCTCCTCTGTTGAGTAGGTATCTGAAGCGGATTGAACGGCAAGTTCACGTAGACGAATTAACATTTCACCAATAGTTGTTAGACCTCCTTCTGCTACTTGAATTAGACTTATTCCATCGTTAGCATTTCTCTCTGCCATTTGAGAGCCACGTGATATCGATTGAAGCTTTGTGCCTATCGCAAGAGATGAAGCTTCATCAGCTGATTTATTTATTCTTTGTCCGGAAGATAATTTAGCAAGAGATTCGGAACGAGTTTTCAGGCCCTCATTAAATGAGCGCTGAGCAATTTTTGATTGCACATTTGAGTTAATTCTTAAACTCAAACTCGTCCTCCGTGATTAGTAAATTTTGCCTAGGTATAACTTGCCGCTTCTAGTCTAGACTCTAGTCTTTTCGATAGATTAGGTGCTTTTTTTTAGAGATTTCCTCTGTTTTTTTAGAGTCATTTTTGCGTTTAAAATTAACTATGAGATTAAGCTTGGTTAGGGTGGGTAGTTGACATGCGAGGTCAGGTGGATTTCTCTATTAACCAATCTTTGAACTCTGATAATAAGCAAATATCGTTCTCACTCCTTGAACTCAGTGCTATGTTCTTGAGAATGAATTTTTTATATATCTCATGGATAATTTCACTCACGGCCACTCTAGGAAGTTTATTTTTTAGTGAAGTGATGGACTTTGAACCTTGTCGCTTATGTTGGTACCAAAGAATATTAATGTATCCGCTTGTCCTTATTTTTTTTATAGGCGTTTTTGATTGCGTAAAAAATGCTTTTAAATACTCGAAGCCTTTTATACTACTAGGCATTGCACTTTCATTTTATCATCTTCTTATTCAATGGGGAGTTGTTCCAGAAAGTCTCTCTCCTTGCGTTCAGGGTATTTCATGTTCTGCCTATTACATTAAGTGGCTTGGCTTTATAACCATTCCATTATTGTCTTTCAGTTCTTTTACTTTACTTCTTTTATTTCAAATTTTAGGAAAAATTAAAAATGAAATCGAATAAAATTCTTTTTAGTCTTACGTTAATTGCTTTTGTTGTGGCCTTTATTCTTGGATCCTATTTTTATCGGATAAGTAATTTAACGAATGAAAAAGTAGAGAACCACCTTGAGGCAAAACTAGTGCGAGATCATTCTCCATCGTTTGGTCCTAAAGAAGCTCCTATAAATCTAGTAGAGTTTTTTGATCCTGAGTGCGAAAGTTGTCGAAAAATGTATCCTCTTGTGAAAAACCTTCTTAATAAGTATTCACCCAAAGTTCGCCTAGTCCTTCGGTATGCTCCTTTTCATCCAAACTCAAAAAAGGCAATCAGGGCCATTGAAGCGGCAAAAGAACAAGGAAAATTCTGGGAGTCTCTTGAGACCCTTCTTAAAAATCAACCGGCGTGGGGTGATCATCACAATCCCAAGCCTGAATTAATCCCTGTTTACTTAAAACAGATAGGTCTAGATATGAAGAGGCTAGAAAGAGATATGAAAAAAGATGAAATATCTAAATTAATTGAAACGGATCTAAGAGATTTAAAACAGTTTGATGTTCGAGCAACACCAACCTTTTTTGTAAATGGCAAAAGAGTTAATTTATTTGGTATTGATTATCTAGAACAAGCTATTGAGAGAGAATTACTCACCCTCGGCAATAAATAGTTTAGAGTCGATTAATGCTTGTCTGCAGTAAAAGTATTGTTCTTGAGTTAAGGGATATAAGCCTTGGTACTTGCCATCAATTTTTTTATATCCGAAATATGACATTTCTTTAATCATGCCTTTTTCGTTAATTTTGGACTCCTGAGTCAGCGAGTACATGTCTTCGCCCTCTTTAATGTAAGTCCATAAATAGTTTTGATAGCGGTCTCGTTCAATATATTGATCCACTTTCTTTTGAGCATCTTTACCAGGTTTGACTTTTTCCCACAGCGGGCAGGAATTCTTTAAATTTAAGCACGGAAGCTGAATAGTCCCGTTTGTCGTTGTTTGGAAGCTATTAATTTCTTCGAAGGATGGGGGAGTCACGTCTTCTAAAAGATAGCTGTAATTTTGGGGAACCTTTTGAGGCTTACATATATTCTGACACTGCAAATAAAGATCAGGTCCTAATGTTTTTAAATCAGTGCAACTTACCACTGTCTGGGTTTTGGATCCCATTTGAGCACATCCATAAATGAGGATGATCACAATAATTTGTTTCAACATGGAAAATCCTTTTTGCAATATTATACATCAGGGGATAATTCAAAAAATATTTATTGGATCAATCTTGACTTTAGCGATATAACTACCAGCTTTTAAGTTGCGAGGAGGAGTTTATGGCACCAAAATTGGTCATTTGCAATCATTGTGAGGCAATCAATAGAGTTCATTTAGATAAGGTAAAAGATGGTAAGTTTTATTGTGGAAAATGCTCTCAAGAGATTGATTTAAGACCAAGGCTTTTTCATGTTGTTGCCAAAAAATTAGATAAGATAATCAACGCATCTTCTCTCCCAGTAATTGTTGATGTCTATGCTAATTGGTGTGGTCCGTGTAAAGTCTATGGTCCTATATTTGAAGAAATGGCAATGAGGTTATGGGAAGAAGCAGAATTTTTTAAAATAGATTCTGATAAAAATCCAAACTTTTCGGCGAGATTTAATATCAGGGGAATACCAGCAACGTTGGTTTTTAAAGATGGAAAATTAATAAAATCCCAGAGTGGATTGCTTAATCATGATCAGCTAGAAATTTTAATAAAAATGGCAAATTAAGAAAAAAATTGTGCTACACTAAAAGCGATGAAATTTTATAGGAATTCAATATGTCTAAATTTTTAATTCTAGTATCCTTTCTTTTTTCCTTTCATGCTTTCTCAGCCGATGAGAAAGAGGTTCTAAAAAGAATTAAATCTTTTGGCAAAGAATTAAAGTCAGAGCTACAAAAAGGCCTAAAGAAATCACCGGCCGAAGCCATTAAGATATGTAATATGAAGGCACCGGAAATAGCTTCGAAAAATTCGGATGATCTCATTCAAATCGGGCGAGTAAGTTTAAAAAATAGAAATCCAAATAATCTACCAAAGGAATGGATGCTCTCCTACATAGATGATTTTTACAGATCAGGAGACAAGAACGGTCACGTTGTTGTGGATCTAGGTGGTAAGAAAGGTTTGTTAAAACCAATTGTAACAGGACCACTTTGTTTAAAATGTCATGGTACTGAAGTCTCAGAAGATATCCAAAAAGAGCTCTCGGCTAAATATCCTAATGATAAAGCGCTTGGCTATAAGGTCGGAGATATTAGAGGATTCTTTTGGGCAGAATTCTCAAAGGCAGATCAATAAAACTTATTTGAATGACTGTTTGATTTTCATTTTTTAAAGATTTCAAACTCTTAGATTCCCTTTAAATTTAAAGAAGTTAGCACGTCCAGCCGATGGTTAGTTACCTGACTTTAATAGTCTGAAAATGGTAAAATAGAAGTATTCTAGGAGCATCTTTTTTGAGAGGTTTAAACTTTCTTCTATTCATGTTTTTTTTAACGGGTTGTATTGCTCCAAACCCTAATTTTGAGTTTCCATTAAAGGATAATTTAACTCTTAACAAAAAAGATAACTCAGAGAAAAAAGTAATTCTCGACAACTCTGCAAGTTCTGTCCAACAACCTTCAAATATTTCTCAGGTTGATAGCGACAGTGATGGAGTTCCAGATAATATTGATGCTTTTCCTCTAGACCCAGCAGAATCAATTGATACGGACAACGATGGAATTGGAAACAATGCTGATCTAGATGATGATGGAGATGGAACCATTGACTCTCTAGACACCTTTCCACTTAATCCAGCTGAAATAAGTGATTTTGATGGGGATGAAATAGGGGATAATACTGATACAGATGATGATAACGATAACGTTGTAGATTTTATTGATGCCTTTCCCTTTAACCCGCTTGAAAGTAAAGATACCGACGGCGACGGAATAGGAGATAATGCAGATACGGATGACGACAATGATGGAACTCCAGACAGTGAGGATGACCTCCCTTTTGATCCAACTGAAAATAAAGATACTGATAATGATGGTATAGGTGATAATGCTGATACTGATGATGACGGAGATGGTGTTCCTGATTCAACGGATAAGTTTCCACTTAATCCTCAAGAATCTCTTGATACAGACAATGATGGGATCGGAAATAATGCAGATCTTGATGATGATAATGATGGCGTACCAGATAGTTCAGATGACTTGCCCTTAGATCCAAGTGATTCTGTGGATACGGATGGAGATGGGATTGGAAATAACACCGATCTCGATGATGATGGAGACGGTGTAGCCGACGTCAATGATGCTTTTCCACTTGATTCAAGTGAGTCGAAAGATTTTGACGGTGATGGTTTAGGAGATAATCAAGATATAGATGATGACAACGACGGAGTTGCAGACAATTTGGATGCCTTTCCTAATAATGCGAGTGAGACTGTAGATACGGATGGAGACGGAATAGGAAATAATGCTGATACCGACGATGATGGTGATGGATATCTTGATAATGCGGATGCTTTCCCATTAGATCCTACAGAATGGCTAGATAGCGATGGAGATGGGATAGGCGATAACTCTGAAACCGATAATGACAACGACGGAGTTTCCAATGCACAAGATGCCTTCCCAGATGACCCAAGTGAAACAATCGATAGCGATCAAGACGGATTAGGTAATAACGCTGATCTTGATGATGACAATGATGGTGTACAAGATAGTGCAGATGCCTTTCCTCTAGATCCCAATGAACAATATGATACAGATAATGATGGAACAGGAAATAATACGGACACAGATGATGATGGTGACGGTGTCGCCGATACTGAAGATGTATTTCCATTAGATGCCTCTGAGACTTTAGATACAGACAATGACGGCGTTGGCAATAATGCCGATACCGATGATGATAATGACGGTTATGCGGATATATCAGATGTTTTTCCGCTAGACCCAACCGAATGGGCGGATTCGGATGGAGATGGAATAGGGGATAATGCAGATAATCAACAAGAGGCTTCCCTCCAATCAGCAATAGATGCCTGGGATAATGATGGGGATGGCATAGGGGATTTTACCGATCCAGATGATGACAATGATGGAGTTAACGATAACGATGACTATAGGCCTCTTGATAATTCAATCAGTGTAAAACCAACATTCACATATCGACTGAACTCCTACAATCAGACTTATATTCGGGAGGATAACCCTGGGAATAATTACAGTTCCAAAGGCTTTGTTCATTTAAGAAGTTTTTCTGGAAATTTTCCTACCTTAGGAATTCTATACTTTGATATCCCGACAGCTATTGATGGTAGAAATATAGATTCTATTTTAAGCAGTACACTGACAGTCTCCTCTGAAGAGGAAGGAGACAGCATTCGGATATTTGGAACGACAAAGACGGTTCCTGAAGCAAATGCAGCAACTTGGAATAATGTCGTCCCATTCATAGAATTTGGTGCTGATTGGTCTAGGGCCCCAGTTCCAGAACCTATTATGGGAACAGGAGACCTCACTCCTGGTGAATCTTCAGTGATCACTCTTACGGAGGCCATAAAACCAGGGAAGCTTACACTCTTCATAGATGAACTTGGAGATTCTGGAAGAGAAAAAATAATTAAATCTAATGCCCAGACGTTCATAGATTTTGAGTTCACTGAAAAAGAGAGTATGCCTATAACAATCACGCATGTTGCAGGAACTTTTTCCTCAGAGGATGGAGATGCCTTACAATATAGGGTTATGTTAACAAGTGCTCCAAGCTCTGAAGTCCATATTCCTTTGGGGCTTCAAGATGCTAGCTTAGGGTTCATATTTGGAGAGGAAATCCTTACTTTCACTCCTCAAAACTACAACATACCTCAAACAGTTACTGTTGTTGGAAAATCGGACTCTCTTTTAGGTGGTAATAAAGTAAACAAGCTATTAATCCATCCTATGCATAGTTTAGATGTCAATTTTAATGGACTAAACCCAGATGACATAGAGTTTGAAAATCACTCGATCAAAATTAATACTGTTCCGTTGAGTTTACCAGCTGCGGATAGTGGTTCAGCTTATAGTTATCAGTTTTCTGGAGTCGATTTTGAGGGCGGTAAATTGTCCTTTGATATCATCAAACCACCAATAGGTATGAGTATCAATGAGAATACTGGGGTCTTAACTTGGCAACCAGATAGCTCTGAGGTTGGTACCTATGATATTCAGGTCATGGCAAGTAGTGAAACAGGTGGAAAATTTATTACTTCTACTTCTATTCAAGTTAATTTAAGTCAGAGTAATCCTACCTCGAACGTCTTATATGTTGTACCTAATTACCTTATTAGGGATTCAAATTGTGGTACTAAGCTTTCCCCATGTTCGAGTACGGCATCGGCACTTGCTAAGGCCCAACCAGGTGACACCGTTTATATTAGAGGGGGACGATATTTTCAAAACACAGATATTAACGGAGTCAATGGTGCTAATGGTAATCAAATTACCATAACCCGTCTACCAGGAGAACGAGTCAAGATAGGTTTCACAACAGACGCTTTTTATGTAGCGAGTGATTCATCTTATTTAGTTTTTGATGGGCTTGAACTCGATGGAAATGCAACTCAAAATCACTGGGATGTAATCGCAAAGCTTTGGTGGGATCCTAATGGAGTTCCAGAGGGAGGTGCCCAAGGCTTTAATATTGACGGTCAATATATCACGATTCGAAATAACTTTATCCATGATGCTTATCAAAAAGCAGTCAATATCTATGAAGGTCGATATGTGAATGTACATGGAAATGTCATTCATAATATCGGTCACACATCACTGAGTGGTGGACATGGAATCATGAGAAAATGGGATAGAGACTTCAATGATCTTGATGTTTACAATAGTGACTATCCTTATCGGTGGGACTTCTATGGAAACCTTCTTCTTTCTGTAGAACAACGAATTTATTCTCGAGTATTTATTAAAGCGTATGCCAATTTAACGATTGATGAAGGGAAGGCCATTCTTATCGACCAAACGGATAACACAGATCCTAAAAATAGAATTGCACATAATATTTTACTCTATAATGGAGTTGACCATATTCGGTTAAAGAAAAACCCTAACACGGATGTTCATAATAATAGTGTTCATGCTGATTTAAATAGAACCGATGCAAATCCAGACGGTATCACGGATAAAAACCTTTTAGAGAACCTCAAATTCTATGGAAATCTTGTTGCGTCCAAAGGTATCGCCTTTGACCTTGTAGATAGTTTCACAGATTCAAACGGTAATGAAATTATCGATCCCGTTAGGAAATATGACAATTTTTTTGCAGGAGGAGGTGTAAGCCTTGGAGGATTGAGTAATGGGATAACCGATCTTGGAAATAGTGTAAGTAATCTTTTTAGAGATGTGGCCAATAATGATTTTACAGCAGGTCCTTCTGTTCCTTTGACTGCAGGAGTAGGGGCAACAGAGCAGGAGCATCTCATGGATTTAGCGGCCGATTACGGTCTT
>CBDUBC010000068.1:0-15538 GCA_965365285.1 uncultured bacterium | reverse complement strand
TATTAATTGCTTAATCGGCCCTCTTATTGAGGGCCGTCTTCTTTAGGCAGGCAGATTCTAAAGCTTGTTCCCTTATCAATCTCACTATTCACTTGAATCGTACCACGATGTTTTTGAACGATATGCTTAACAATGGCCAGCCCTAAACCTGTCCCTCCTAACTCTCGACTTCGACTAGCATCTACGCGGTAAAAGCGCTCAAAGAGTCTTGGAAGATGTTCTTTTGCAATTCCCATCCCATTATCGGTGATAATGATTTGAGTCTCAATCTCATTTCCTTTCCATTCAATAGAGATTTTTCCATCAGGCCTTCCATATTTATAAGCGTTATCAATGAGATTGGTGAGAATTTGATCGATCCAAAGAGGATGAGCATAGACGGCCTTTTCCTCATAAGAAGATGAGATATTCATCTTCTTGTTAGGATAGTTTTGCTGAACATTTGATATAACCATGGAGGTCAATGGTTCGGTATCCATCCAACTCTTTTCAATGACTGTTTTGGATTCAATGACAGAGAGATTGAGGATATCGCTAAAAAGAGCAGAAAGACGCTCGATATTACGATCGATTTTTCCAAAGAGCTCATTTTTACCAACCTGAGCTTGAAGAATTTGGAAATAACCCTTTAAGGCAGTGAGAGGTGTCTTCACCTCATGTCCCACATTAGTGACGAAGTCCTCTCTGATTTGGGCGTTTCTTCGGCTATCGGTAATATCATGAAAGACGCCAACTGCTCCAACAACGGTCCCTTTGGCATCTTTTAGGGGGGTGACAGTCAGATCAAAATAAAGCTTCTCACTTTCTCGAAAACTTTTCGTGATCACCTGTTTGCTGCGAATAGTTTTTCCATTAAGCAGTGCCTTTTCAAACAGTTCCTGTCCATCTGCGGCCCTCAAAATTTCAATAAGTTTATATTTTTTGATCTCCTCTTTGTTCGTTTGAAGACTAACAAAGGCATTCATAAAGGGATCATTTGCAAGAATTACTTTCTGATCTTTATTGACGGCAATAATGCCATCTGAAATGGATCGTAGTATCTTTCCCAATTTTTCGTTTTCTAAATAAAGGCTTTCAGTATAATTCCGAATACTTTCTTCAGTATGAATAAGGGTACTTTCGATAAGTGACCAATCGTCATCAGGGCCAATGATCTCTTCAAGTTTTTGCTGAGGAGTAAAGTCTCTAATTCGATTGAGCTTTTCCATGAGTGATCTTAAAGGAAATGCCATTTTGGTGGAATAATATAGTGTTAAAAGAGAGAGAAGGACAAAAAGAGGAAGAAAGATCATAAGCATGACCATATCAATATTGCCTAAGGCGGTTTTAAGACCCTGAAGAGGTATACTGACTCTGACAATAAACTCTTCGGCCCCATAATGGACTTTTTTGGCCAGATAAACCAACTCCTCATCGAGAGTGGCGCTGAATCGAATCGATTTACCAACTCCATCTTTAAGGGCATCTAAGAACTCTGGCCTTTGATCATGGATGTCCATTTGGGCCGCCGGCTTATGATTATCACAGAAAACCTTTCCATTGGTTTTTATGAGAGTAATTCGGTACTTGGAATCACGATAAAAATGAGATTTACATACGGTATCGGGACCCTTAAAGGAGCTCACCAAATACTCTTGGATAAGGCTTAAGTGCTTTTCGGTATCTAGAATAATATTCTTTTTAAGCTCAACTCGGGCGAAAAGAGAAATTGCCAAAATAAAGATCAAGGTAAGAACAATCTGACCTATAGCGACCTTTTTAAAGTAACGAAGAGGAATAGAGGAGATTCTATATTCAAGACTATTCTTTTGCGCTGACACGGTAACCAATCCCTCGGATGGTTTCGACCACGCTACTATACTGACCGAGCTTTTTACGAAGGCCAAAAACATGAGTATCAATTGTTCGATCGGTCACAGCGATAGGACCATCCTGTATAAATTCAACAAGCTGATTTCGAGTAAGGACCTTACCCGGATTTTGCATAAAGGCGAGGAGAAGCTTGAACTCACTGACAGTAAGCTCAATTTCCTGATCATCACACCACGCCTTATGTTGATCGACGTCGATTTTGATCCCTTTAATTTGATAATGAGTGGGGCGAGTCGTTGATTCTGTCGACGCTTCAGTAGAAACAGCTCTTCTTAAAAGGGCCTTTACTCTAGCTGTTAAAACGTTAACATCAAAAGGCTTTGTAACATAATCATCCGCTCCAGCATCCAGACCTTCCACAATATCCTCTGGTTTAGTCATGGCCGTAAGCATGAGAATTGGAACATTTCGAGTCGGTTTAAATTTTCTAAGAAAACGGCAAATTTCTACACCACTTTGCCCTGGAAGCATACGATCTAGAATAAAGAGATCAATTTTACCATCGGAGTCTTGGATATGGTCTAAGGCTAGATTTCCATCCTCGATAACATTCGTTCGAAGACCTAATCCCTGGATTGATAGAGATACAATTTCAGCAATGTCTTTTTCATCTTCAACGATGAGAACATTTTTATTTTGCATTTTAGACCTCTTTTTTCGCTAAGAGTCCTTCCTTGTCTCCACCGTGACGGATATCCTTACCTTTGTCTATAAATATAATATCCTCTGCAATATTTTTAGCGTGATCTCCAACTCTTTCGAAATTTTTAGAGATTTGAATGACGTTATACGCCTCATCAAATTCAATATTATTTTCTTTCATGAGCTTAATGTAGTTCTTGATAATACTTCTATGGAGTCCATTAATGGTTTCATCGGTTTTAATAACATCGATGGAGAGCATAGTATTAGTCTGAATGAGGGCATCAATAGCGTTATGAAGCATATGATGAACCTCTTCTTGGAGAGTGGTTAATAGGGGATGAAGGTTTTTAAGGTAGCGAACAGTTCTTTTAATATTGACCGCCTGATCCCCAACTCGTTCCAGATCCGAGTTGATTTTCATCATACTAATGACCTCTCTGAGGTCTCTTGCCATTGGCTGCATAAGTGCGATGTACTTGAAGCACTCATCATCAATAAGCTTATGAAAAGCGTTGATTTCATTTTCAAGCTCTCTTTGCTCTGATATATCCACTTCACTGTTGGTACAGCAGCTGATGGCCTTTTCAGTTAATGACGCCATTGTTAATAAATTTTCTCGAATATGTTCAATTTTAATATTCACAAAATCTCCTAACCAAATTTTCCTCGAACGTAGTCTTCGGTCTGTTTTTCTTTTGGGTTGGTGAAAATTTCTTCACTTACTCCATGTTCTATAAGGTTTCCTAGAACAAAGAAACTCGTATAATCGGCAATACGAGCTGCTTGTTGCATATTATGGGTAACGATAATAACAGTATATTCTTTTTTAAGAGAATCAATCAGCTCTTCAATCTTTGCTGTTGCAATAGGGTCAAGAGCTGATGTTGGTTCATCCATAAGGAGAACGGGAGGGTTGACGGCAAGTGCTCTCGCAATACAGAGCCTTTGCTGCTGCCCACCGGAGAGACCAGAGGCATCTTGATGAAGCTTATCTTTTACCTCTTTCCACAAAGCCGCTTTTTCAAGACAGTTTTGGGCCACTTCCATGAGTTTACTTTTATTACGAACACCTTGAAGTTTCAGTCCAATAACGGTGTTTTCAAAGATACTCATATTTGGAAAAGGATTGGGCTTTTGAAATACCATACCAATCTTTCTTCTTAGATCTACCACGTCTTTAGATTTATCGTAGATATTTGTTCCTAGAAGATTGACTTCACCTTCGACTCTAGCACTTGGCACTTCTTCGTGAATTCGATTGAGACACCGAATATAGGTGGATTTCCCACATCCAGAAGGTCCAATAATGGCAGTTACTGATTTTTCTGGATAATCTACGGATATTCCTTTAACCGCATGAAAGTCTCCAAACCAGGCATTGAGATTTTTAACACTTAATACAGTCATGATTAATTCTTTTTCCTTTTGAAAAACTTATAAAATTCTTGGCGGTTTAAATAAAATCGAACCCCGAGATTTACTCCGAGTACCATAACAATGAGAAGAAAACTTCCGGCCCAGGCCTGTCTCTGCCAGTCGGTATAAGGGCTAATGGCGTAGTTATAGATTTGAACGGGAAGAGATGCCATAGGCTCGTTTGGTTTAAAAGAGATGTACATACTTCCAAAGGCCGTAAAGAGAAGAGGAGCTGTTTCGCCGGCCGCTCTTGAAATAGCGAGAATAACCCCAGTAATAATTCCCGATCGGCTTCCTTTTAAAAGGATGTAAATAATCACTTTCCATCGAGGTAAACCCAGTGCAAGTCCAGCTTCTCGAATATGATTAGGAACAAGCTTTAAAATTTCTTCCGTACTTCGAGCGACAATAGGAAGAATAATAATGGCAAGAGCAACGCCTCCGGCTACAGCCGAGAAGCTTTTAAAAGGCACAACAATAACAAGATAAGCGAAAATACCCACAACAATAGAAGGGACACCTGTCATCATATCGATTGAGTAGCGAAGAACATTCGCAAGCGCCCCGCGAGAGAATTCCGAGAGGTAAATACCACTTATGATTCCTAGAGGAATAGCAAGAATTCCACCAATTGAGACCATATAAAGAGTCCCTAAAATAGCGTGAACCATCCCACCACCGACTTCTCCAACAGGCTTAGGAAGAGCGGTAAAAAAATCCCAATTAAGTGAGGATGCTCCTTTCATAAATACATACTGACTCACCATAAAAAGAGGGGAGAGTACAATGAATGCACAGGAGATTAAGAAGGCAAGAAAAAGAATGTTTTTAAATTTTCTGTAAAGGTAATACATTACTTTTTCATTCCTTTTTTTCGGTTAAAATTCCAAACAATGATTCGAGAAAGTGCGTTTACGATGAGCGTGATCATAAAGAGGATCAAACCAATATAGATCATAGATGCAAGATGAAGATCAGAATCGGCTTCGGCATATTCATTAGCAATAATTGAGGCCATCGTTGCTCCAGGAGAAAAGAGGGAGGCACTAATTTTTGCCGAATTTCCAATAACCATTGCCACTGCCATCGTCTCTCCAAGCGCCCGTCCAAGTCCAAGAACAATCGCTCCCATAACCCCAGAAAAGCTAGGTTTAAAAATCGCCATGTACATCATCTCTGCTCTAGTTGCACCTAGAGCAAGAGCGGCTTCTTTTTGAATGGTAGGCACACTTCGAAAGACTTCTCGAGAAATGGAGGCAATAGTTGGAATGATCATAACGGCTAGAATAAGGGAAGCGGTTAAAATACCAATACCAAAGCTAGGTCCCTTAAAAATAGGAAGAAAGCCTAGATAGGTTTTCAAAAACGGAGCAAGACTATCTTTCACAAATGGAGCTAAGTAAAAAAGTGCCCATAATCCAAAAACAATACTTGGAATAGCAGCAATCATCTCAACAAAAATCGATAGAAATTTACCCCATTTATCGGAACAGATCTCATTGATAAAAAGAGCAACTCCCACACTTAAAGGAGCTGCTATTAAAACAGCAAGAAAGGAGGTCAGAGAGGTTCCGTAAATAAATGCAAGAGCACCAAAGCGATCTTGAACAGGATTCCATTTTTTACTAGTAATAAAATTAAGTCCGAATTCCTCAATAGCGGGAAAAGAGTGAAGAACCATCAAAACGATAAAAAGCGTCAGAGACGCTATTGTAAAAATGGCAACGGACTTCATAAATAAAACGAACCAAAAGTCCTTTGGTCCATGTTTATCGAGTCCTAGAAACGAGAAAAGGGGATTAAGATTAATCCCCTTGAAAGTACTTGTTTTATTCTTCATAGCTTTTACTGCCATTGGAATTTACTATTCCTTAAGTTTATCAAGCATTGCTTGAGCAAGACCAGTTGGTAACGGAGCATAGTTAAGAGCAGTTACACCTTTTTGTCCATCTGTAAGCGCCCAGTTTAAGAATTTTTTAACATGAGTAAGCTTTGGATTTTCTTTAGTCTTTGGAAGAAGAATGAAGGTAAAAGCTGAAATTGGGTAGGCATCTTTACCTGGAGCATCTGTGATGGAAACTCTCATGTCACCAGAGAAGTCTGTAATATGAGAAGCAGCAGCAGAAACACTTTCAACTGTTGGAGAAATAAATTTTCCAGCTTTGTTTTTTAGCATGATGGTATCAATGTTGTTGCTTAGAGCAAATTCGAGACTTACATAACCAATAGTCCCAGTCGTTTGCTTAATCATTGCTGTAACACCTTCGTTACCTTTAGCTCCAATACCTGTTGGCCATTGAAGGGATTTACCAACACCAACTTCGTCATCCCAGTCAGAACTTACTTTTGAAAGGTATTCGGAAAATACGGAAGTTGTTCCAGATCCATCAGCTCTGTGAACGACAAGGATATCTGTACTTGGAAGAGTTACACCTTCGTTAAGAGCAGCAATCGCAGGATCATTCCACTTTGTAATTTTTCCTAGAAAAATATTGGCAAGAGTTGATCCATCAAGCTTAAGAGCAGCGCTCACACCTTGTACGTTATGAGCAACTGAAACAGCACCAAGAACAGTTGGAATATGCTCAACTGGCCAAGCTGCTTTTTTCATTTCTTTATCTTTCATTGGAGCGTCAGAGGCACCAAAATCAACTGTTTGAGAAATAAGTTGTCTGATTCCACCACCAGATCCAATAGATTGGTAATTAATTTGTACGTCTTTATTTTTTGCCCCGTATTCTGAAATCCACTTGGAATACACAGGGTAAGGGAAAGATGCACCAGCACCGTTAATTTTGATAGCTCCGGCAGCGACTTGTAGAGAAAGTACTGAGAGAAGAGTGATTAAAAGTTTCAAGATATCCTCCAATGCATGTTTGAAACCTTTATACAGAAACTCTCACTTAATTTGTGTTAGGATTGGGTTAAGATGTATTTAGTTTACGTTAATGACTATATGCACAAACACATCCTCTTGATTTTATTAGTGGGCGGGGTATAACGACGCCATGAAAACACTATTTTTACTCCTTTTATTTGTATTTTCCCTTCATGCCGCTGAGACCGACCAATTTTTGTCTATGGATCGAAACCTCAGGGATATGAAGGTTGAAGTGAACGCCATCATTAATAAGCTTTATGTCGAACATCTAAGGGATATTAATAAAAAGCTTAAAGCTCGCCATACTTGCGAAGATGTCACTCTAAAGCTTGGCAAAAGCTTTTTGGGTCTTAACTATAACCCCCTAAAGAATATGCTGATAGAAGAACCGAGCCTTGAAGTTTATCCAAACGACCTCAAGGAGCGAAGTAAGCGAGAAACCTATGATGGGACTATTTATGAGTCCATGTCTAAAAAATCACTTTATTTTAAGGCCGTTCCTCTAGATCCGGCACTTAACATGGGTGGAATATATATCAGTTTTGATAAGTTTGTTCACTTTCAAGGAAGTGGTTACGTCTACTTTAAAAAATACCTTAAGGCCCTCAAGCGCGGTAAGACGGAGGAAGAGGCCATGCAAAAGAGTATTGATTGGGGGATCTTTATGGAAAAGACCATCTTAGGACTCAAAGGAAGTGGAGTTCTTTCTTTTGGAGATCTTGAGGCCAATTTCCAAGGGATGATGATGTATAAAGATTTCTGTGAATCTTCAAATCCTTTTATCGCTAAAAACGAAAAAGGAGACTGGGAAATGGTGAGAACCATTGATATTACCGATTACATCACTCCCCATATGGATGAAGTCTTCAACCCTTCTTTTCATAAACCATCCAGATGGAAAAAATATATTAGAAAAGATCTTGTGAAGAATTGCTCTAGGCTAGAAAGTCCCATTCATCAAGAGCGAATGAAGCTTTATCGAAGCTATCCTAAAAGCTTTAATAAAAAGTATCTCGAATCGCTACAAGAAAAAGGGAAGCTCTACTTAAATAAAGAACACTCTCTCGAGAGTAATTGTCACTGACGATCGAAATGGGCCATGTAGAGTCTAAAGCACTTGTCTTTACCTCTCCTAATCATGCATCTGCCTGTATTCTTTTTTTCAATAAGATATTCGTAAAAGTCGGGTAGAGTGTCTGAGATCTCAAGGATTGATTTTCCTTCATGATCGCCAAAATCAATGTAAACTTTATCTTCTTCGATGATTCCGGTTAATGGACTGATCTCGCCAGACATTTATCCCTCCTTAGATTAGTATTTGGCCAACAAACTTCGCATTCCTTTGCGAATTCAATGTATGTTTAAATAAATTGTGCGACACAGTTTATGATTTGGCAAAGAATAAAATGAAGATTTATCCCTTAAAAAAGTGCTTAAAATAATTAACGATAGTTTTAAACTCTTGAGGGTAATTCTCTGAAATTAAATTTTTGGTAAGATCGAGCGCCTCAAAAATATTACAGGCATTACTATAAGGTCTTCCTGTAATCATGGCCGCAATGATGTCCATAATGTTGATAAGATGAGTTTCTACTCCTAGGAGAGTCGTTCCCTTATCTTCAGTAGTATCAGTCTCTGGTGCTTTTTTATTAATATCATGGTGGCGTTCAATGATTTTTAGATAGGAAGGTCCAAGAGGAATTCGACCAGCAAGGATATTGGCAGAGAGCTGAGGGTGAATGGAAAGGAGTTCTCGATCCTTTTCCTCCAGATCTTTTTTATTATATTTCTCTTCATTAAGAGCACTCATTCCAATGTCTTTAAAAAGAGAAGTAATAAAAAGAGTTTCGATTTCTTTATTACTAAAGCGATGGCTGTATTTGAGGACTCCAATGAGAAAGAGGGAACTAATAATTGGCTGGGCATAGATATAGTGATGACCTGCCTTGAGATAATCATTAAATAGTTTTGGTAAAAGCTCTTGGTTTTCCAAAAGAAAAAATGAAAGATTTTTAGAGGCCTGATACTGAAGCCCTAGGACCTCATCATTATTAGGATCTTGGTACAAATAAATCATATTAAGAGTCATTAAATTAAGAAGTTTTCTCCCCTTAGGAAGTGGCTCTCCAATACTTAAAGATCTTGAAATATTTCTTAGATTACTTTGCTGCATTTCTTTGAGTTTCGCATGCTGATCTCGATGAATAAAAAGAATGAGATCTTGTTTTTCGAGGAGACCTCTTAGGAGTTCTTTTGTCACAGGAGTATGCGGATGAAGAACGATTTCAAATAAACCATCTTTAATGGTGTAAAGAGGATAGGGAACTTGTTCAAGATAAAAAAGTTCTCTCACCTGAAGTTTAGACATCTTAAAATGAAGATAGTTTTTTGTTAATAAATCTGCTGCACTCATTGACTCACTTCTCGAGTGATTAAACACTTAGGTTTAATTAGAGTAGCTTAATCGGGTAAAACTTACCTATCGCCCTCGAAGCTTGGGGTCCAGAATATCTCGAAGACCATCCCCAAAGAGATTGAAACCAAGAACAAGAAGAAGAATACAGAGACCTGGTAGAGTCACCATCCAAGGAGCACTTTCAATATAGGGTCTGGCATCTGAAAGCATAATACCCCACTCAGGTAATGGTGGCTGAGCTCCTAGACCTAAAAATCCAAGAGCAGCGGTGTTAAGAATCCCATCACTAAAAGACAGAGTGGCCTGAACAATAAGAGGTGCCATACAATTTGGTAAGATTTCTTTAAAGATGATTCGAGAATCTTTAGCGCCAAAAGAGATGGCCGCTTGAACGTAATCTTTATTTTTTTCAACCAGAACGCTTGATCGTACGATTCTCGTAAAACTTGGAATACTAACCACACTTACAGCAATAATGGCATTACTGATTCCTGGACCAAGGACAGCAACTACAATAATGGCCAAAAGGATGCTAGGAAAAGACATGATGATATCTACAATTCCCATAATGATTTTATCAGTACGTCCTTCAAAATAGCCCGCAAGAAGACCCAGAAAGGTCCCAATGGTCATGGAAACCAAAACAACGAAGAACCCAATCATCAGAGAAATTCTAGAGCCATGAACAAGTCTAGAAAGAAGATCTCGTCCCACATCATCGGTTCCTAAAAGAAATTTCTGATTTCCTGCCTCCATCCAAACTGGTGGAAGTCTCAAAGCATCTGAAAAAATGGCCTTAGGGTCATTGGTTATAAAAAAAGGAAGAATAAAGGCCATAAAGAGAAAAAAGAAGATGACGATCAAGCCAATCAGAGCACTTTTATTCTTTTTTAGGACATCGATCATTTTCTAAGCCTTGGGTTTAGAAGGGAATAGAGGATATCAACGCCTTGGTTAACAAGAATGACAAGGACACCAATATAAAGTATTCCCCCTTGAATCACGGGGTAGTCTCTTTGATTTACACTTTGAACAATCCACTTTCCAATTCCTGGCCAACTAAAGATTGTCTCGGTGAGAATGGCCCCTGTTATAATACTCCCAAACATGAGACCAACTACAGTGACAATTGGAATGAGGGCATTTCTAAAAGCATGTCTCGCAACCACCGCCATAGTAGAGAGACCCTTGGCCTTGGCGGTTCGAATATAGTCTTCACTTAAGACTTCAAGCATGGAAGATCGTGTCATCCTTGCCGTAACAGCAAGAGGAATGGTTCCCATAACCACGCCAGGAAGGACAATATGTCTAAGAGCTGAGAGAAAAGGAGCGAACCCTTCTTCTGAGCGGACGGTTTCGGTGAGAGTGTCGATGAGAAGAAAGCCTGTCCAAACATCAATATCGTACATCACAGAAATTCGACCAGCGACAGGAGTCAGACCAAGCTGAACAGAGAGAATTAAAATGAGGATGAGCCCCCACCAAAAAATAGGCATGGAGTATCCTAATAGGGATCCCCCCATCAAAAGATAATCAACAATGGAGTTTCTTTTAGCAGCCGCTATAATTCCAAGAGGGATTCCTAAAACCACAGCAAAGATCATAGAGAAGACTCCAAGCTCTAAAGTGGCCGGAAATCTTGCCCAGAACTCAGAACTCACACTCTGCTTTGAGATAATTGAAGTACCCATTTCTCCTGAAAATATACCTTTAAGAAAAGTAAAGTACTGCTCATACCAAGGAAGATGAAGTCCCAGGGCCTCTTGCATATGCTTATAGGTCTCTGGATCGGCACCTCGTTCTCCTAAAAGGAGCATCACTGGATCCCCTGGAATAAGTCTGATGAGAACAAAACTTAGAAAGGATATTCCAAATAATGTGGGAAGTGCTTTTAGAAGTCTTTGGGTTATTCGTGAAATCATTTTTTAGAAATTTCCACCCATTTAAAGATATCTCCACCGAGAGGATCAATCTTGTACCCCTTCACATTCTTTCTCATGCCTCGGTAAATAATGGAATGGGCGATGGGCGCCCAAGGAACTTCTTTCGTAAAGATCGTTTGAGCTTCTTCATAGAGTTCGGATCTTTTACCAATATCAGTGACACGTTTAGCTTGATCGATTAGTGTATTGAATTTTTCATTACACCACCTGGCGAGGTTACTCCCAGTTTCAACGCTGGTACAGCCCAGAAGAACGTTTAAAAAGTTATCAGGGTCTCCATTATCTCCTGTCCAACCCATTTGAATCATTTGGTGCTCACCCTGTCGACTTTTAGAAAGATAAGTTGGCCAATCAAAGGTAACAAGCTTTGCTTTAATTCCAATTTTAAGTAGATCGGCCTGAATCATCTCTCCCATCTTTTTTCCGTTAGGATTATAAGGTCGGGTTACCGGGAGTGTCCAAATTTCCGTTTCAAAACCATTCGGATAACCTGCTTTAGTGAGAAGTTCTTTGGCCCGTTTAATATTATGCTCATACTCTTTTGATTTTTGATTATAAGACCAAATAGTGGGAGGAAGAGGGTTCTTCGCCTTGATCGCATTCCCTAAGTAAATGGCATTGATATAGGCGTCTTTATCGAGAGCATAATTAATGGCCTGTCTTACTTTAACATCATCAAAAGGTTTTTTTTGTGTATTAAAAGCGAGGTAGCCGACATTGAGACCAGGTGACTTAAGAACTTTTAGGTTCTCATCCTCTTTCATGCTAGCAATATCAGAAGGCGCCGGCTCAATAACCAAATGACATTCATTTGTTTTAAGTTTTTGATAACGAACACTGGCGTCCGGAGTGATGCTAAAAACTAGGTTTTTAATTTTAGGCTTATCGGCCCAGTAGGTTTTATTTCTTTTGTATCGAATAAGGGTATCCTTAATGTATTTAGAGAAGACAAATGGACCTGTTCCCACCGGGAGTTGATCAATATCGGCCATTTTCTTTTTGGCCGCAAGGGTATCAGCGTACTCTTTTGAAAGGATCGACATAAAGCTCATAGCGAGGTTAGAGAGAAAAGGAGCTTCCACTTTATTAAGGGTGATTTGAATAGAGTAGTCATCGAGTTTTTTGATCTCTTTAATCAGCTTGTCCATTTCCATGGCCTGAAAGTATTCATAGAGTCCTCCACCCACTTTATGAAAAGGATGTTTAGGATCCATCTGTCGTTGAAAAGAAAAGAGTACATCATCGGCATTAAAGTCTCTTGAAGGAGTGAAGTATTTCGTAGTGTGAAATTTCACGCCTTTTCTTAGCTTAAAGGTATAGACCTTTTGGTCCTTAGAAACAGTCCAGCTTGTTGCAAGAGAAGGGATGATCTCGGTTGTTCCGTATTTAAAATCAACCATTCTTTCATAGATCGTATGTGCGGAAGCATTATTAGAAGTTCCATCGGTCGTAACCTGAGGGTTAAAAGCTGATGGGGATCCTTCTGAGCAGTAAACAAATGTTTGAGCGTTAAGGGTTAGAGAAAAGAGAAAGCTTAGTACAAAGACTATATGTGCCATGATGACTCCTAATTTTGAGCTATTTTGTCCAAAACTAGGGATTTTGACAAGGTAGGAGACAACACTAAAGCTTAACAGGCAAGGGCTTCCTTAGAACAATCTCTTTTGGAGTTAGATGACATTGATAGGCTAGAACCTGTACTCCAGCTTTCGCAGATTCTCTGAGAAGTCTTGCGTATTCAGGATCAATATTTTCAGCGGGGGAGAAGCTCTTCACATCTTCTCTTTGTATGACATACAGCATAGCAGCTTCATGACCTTCCTGGACCAGCTCCGTCAGCTCTCTCAAATGTTTTTGTCCCCTTTCACTTACAGCATCCGGAAAAAGAGCGACTTGCTTCTCTCCTAAAAGAGTAACATTTTTAATTTCCACAAAACATTTTCTGGTAGGTTCTTTAAGGTCTCCATCGTAGAGGAGGAGATCAATTCGACTTTTACCAACTTTATATTCTGGTTTTATACTCTCATAGCCTTGAAGTTCTTTGACTACACCGTTTTCTATGGCCTCTTTAGCAAGTTTATTAGGATGACCGGTATGCACACCAATCCAGCTCTCACCATTATGAGTCATTTCAAGGGTGTATTTCAGCTTTCTTTTTGGGTCGTCCTTAAAGCTTACAATCGCTTTCCATCCAGGCTCCCAACAGGTCTTCATTGAGCCCGTATTAGGAGTATGAGCGGTCACTTCTTCTCCGTTGTCTAGAGTAACGTCAGCAAAAAAGCGTTTGTATCTTTTTTGAATTTTTCCTTCAAATATATCATTGGGTATTTCCATACCTTCTTTCTAGCGAATGGTCCCTCTTCTGAAAATAGAAAAATTAAAAATGAAGTGTTAGAAGATAACTATACTCGTCAAATAGATAATAATTTTTAAAAACACCAATACTGACATGATCAAAAAGAGCAACTTGAACTCCATAAAAATCTTCCTTTTTGACCCTTTGGTCTTCAAAAGTGTCTGTCCATGCATTGTAAAGGGTTCGGGTGCTTCTTTCGTAGCGGTGGGAATAACTCAATATGAATCTTCCAAGGAGTAGGGAGCCCGTGTAGAGCTGAACATTGTTATCGATATTATCTTTGGCATAGGAATAATCTAGGGCAAGAAAGAAAAGTAAAATTCCTGCATTGAAATTATGACCAATTTTTTTTCGATTGAGCGCACTCCCCTCAATATAAAGATCATCTTCATAGTATGTATATCCAAAATTAAGGGGACCTAACTGGAAAAGAAGGCCAGCTCCAGGACGGAGCTTTTTTACTTTTTCATGATATTTTCCAACAAGTCCTAAATTTATTTGAAAGGTCTTTTTTTTACTTTCATAGAGGTTGAGCGCTGTCATAAAAGCAAATTTTTGGGAATCATAGACCTCTTCATTGCGAACTCGGTATTCATAATTGCTGCCACTTTCATAAGCAGGAAGACCAAAAAAATGACCATCTTGAGCATTAGGTGAAATAGCGGCACCAAATCGTTTGAAACCTTTCACTAGGCTATAATCATAATGGTCATCATAATAGTGAACTCCAATCCCCAGGCCTGGAGTCACTGGAATGTTGGCCGGATTTAAAGAGTAGGCATCACCTTTACTTGGTAGAGAGCGACTACCAGAAGAGCGCTTTGGACTTGCACCACCAGACTTACAGCCTACCTTAACAAATTTGCATGGATCATAGGCACCAAAGACGTTTGAAACAAAAAGAATATAGAGGATTATTATTCGATACACTGTCTCATTCTAACTTCTTTGACCAAATTTTTCAGATGAACTATCGTTAAGGAATAGATTACCAATGGGGGAAAAATCAATGCATAAAGACGATGCCTTAATTAAGCTTGACCAAAATCTTCAACAACTTTGTTCTACCAAAACTGGGAGACGGGCGTTTCTAGGTGCACTTCCCGTTCTGCTAGCTGGATGTGCAACCGTAACAAGTGATCGACATCGAGAAGGGGATAATTCTGGTCAGTACACCTCTCTTTCCGTTGCCGATGAACAAAGGATGACTCAAGAAGTTCTTCCTAAAATGAGACAAGATTATCCGGCCCATAAAAGTTCCTATGCTCAGTCTTATATAAGAGATCTCGGTCAAAAAATTGTCTCTTCTAATAACCTAACGGGAAATCCTTATAACTATAATTTCACCGTCGTCGATGTAAAAAATGTAAATGCCTTTGCACTTCCAGCGGGAACAGTATTTGTAACCGCTCCTCTTATTAAAATGGCAGACTCAGAAGCTGAACTGGCCGGTGTCGTTGGTCATGAAATAGGTCATATTCAAGCACGGCATACCGCTGAAAGAATGGAAATCGCTAAGAGAGAGCAAAAGAAGTCTTGGATGTATGGTCTTGGAGGAGCTCTTTTAGGTGGGGCCGCAGGTTTTGGTCTCGGTAAACTTCTATGTAGTCAGCAGGACCGAGAATGTATGAAAAGAGCGATGATGTATGGATCTATGGCCGGAGTGGGAGGGGGACTACTTATTCAAAAGTATGGCTTTATGGCAAACTCTCGAGAAGATGAAATGGAAGCCGATCGAATAGGATTTAAAACATCATTAAAAGCAGGCTATCACAA
Source organism: uncultured bacterium (assembly GCA_965365285.1). Taxonomy (GTDB): domain Bacteria; phylum Bdellovibrionota; class Bacteriovoracia; order Bacteriovoracales; family Bacteriovoracaceae; genus JAURDE01. The sequence continues at coordinate 233 of CBDUBC010000068.1, read as the reverse complement.
GGATCATATCGGAAGATTTTATTCTAAGCTTCTGGCGATGGAGCAACAATACAAAAAGAACCAAAACTCTCTCCTCGCTCCACTTGCAGATGCCATGAGTACACACCCACCAAGCAAAGAGCGAGTTAATCAAATGAATGCCATGGCCAATAGTTCAAGTGGTATAGGAAGTAAGGTAAGTAGTAAGTCGTTTGATAAATTAAAGAAGATGCTCTAAAAAAAAGGCCCTCTTT
>CBDUBC010000067.1:0-15576 GCA_965365285.1 uncultured bacterium | reverse complement strand
AATATTTTCTCCAATAACAACTCCCTTAAAAGAAATATGCTTGGGGAGTTCTTCTTCATCACGAAGATTTTGACTCCCTGGCCTTTGCAAGCATTGATTTTAAAAAGGGAAGCTATGAATCCTTTGAGTGTTCTGCTTTTGGGCAAAAACTCTTTTACGATTTGGCGTCTCTGACTAAACCACTTACTCTTTCCCCTTATTTTTTAGAAGATTCCAAACGCTTAGATAAAGAGCTTAGTCTTCTTTTAAATCATAGAGCTGGTCTTCCTTCATGGGCGAGACTCTCTCAAAAAGATTGGAAAGAACTTGTTCTAAGTTACCCCATAAAGGAATCAAAAACTGAATACTCAGATCTTAGTGCCCTAAGATTAATGCTAGAAATTGAGAAAAAAGAGAAAAAGCCTCTTTTTCAAATTTGTTCTCCCTATTTTGACTCCGATCTGTGTTTTTGGAAGGAACTTCCCGAAGATGCTATGAGCCCCTTTACCGGCTATAGACAAAACGCGATCATCAGTGGAGTCGTCCACGATGACAACGCTTTTGTCCTGGATCAGTTTTGTTCTCATGCAGGGTTATTTTCTACTATCGATGGAATCGCTAGAACCCTTTTGAATTTTGAAAAAAAGCTTAACCTCATTTCTTTGATGAGGCCTTTGGTAGAAAAGTCAAAAGATCGATTTGTTCTTGGTTTTGATACCGCTAGAGACGATGAAGGTCTTGCAGGCAGAGGGCACAGTCCTTTAACCTTTGGACACCTTGGTTTTACGGGAACTAGTTTTTGGATAGATCCCGAAAGTTTAAAAGGCGTGGTACTATTAACCAACGCTACTCAAAAATATTGGTATAATAGAGAAAACCTTAATTCTTTAAGAAGAGAATTATCCTCAAGAGTATGGAGTGCTTAAATGAGGTCGATCGATTTAACTCATTACTATGACACGGAAAAATTACGTGTTCATAAGGACCAATTTAAAAAAGTCTTTTTTTACCGAATCTGTGGAACCGGTATGGGGGCCTGTGCTGCACTTTTACTCGAAAAAGGTATTGTGGTTGAAGGTTTTGATCTCGAATTCTACCCTCCCATGGGAGATTATCTTAAAAGTTTAAAAATACCTCTCTACTCCGAAGTTCCAAGTGCTGAAAAACTGAGTGAGTATGATCTTATTGTTGTCGGAAACGTACTTGCCAGAAATAGTGAGGAAGCAGAAAGAATTGAAAAATGTGGGACTCCCTTTTGCTCTTTTCCTTCCGCTCTAGGCGGATTTATCCTAGAGGACTATACCGTATTAGGGCTTTCTGGAACTCATGGAAAAACCACAACGACTTATTTTGCTCTTCAGATGTTTGAAAACCTTGGTGAGAAATGTGGATATCTCATTGGTGGGGTTCTTGAGGGAAGAAAAAGTTCTTCTGCCCCACAAGGAAAATACTTTTTCATCGAAGCCGATGAATATGATAGTAGCTATTTTGAAAAAATCTCTAAATTTAGACTCTATAAACCGGATCATTTGGTTCTCACTTCTTTAGAGTTTGATCATGCCGATATTTTTAATTCTCTTGAGGACATTAAGGATCAGTTTAGAGCTCTGTTAAAAGACTTTAAAGGCCATTATATTTATTGTGATGAGTATCCTGCCTCCACAGAGCTTAAGGATGAATTTCATCTCAGTAGTATTCCTTATGGATCCAATATCAAAATTAAAAAACAGTCACCTCAAAAAACTGTGTTTGTTTGTGCTGGTCATACTTTTGAAACTAATATTGTGGGAAATCACAATATTTATAACCTTTGTTCCGTCATTCTATTTGCTTTAGAAGAAGGCTTTTCGGCCGAAAGTATTAATGAAGCCATTTCTTCCTTAAAGATGGTTAAAAGAAGACAGGAATTTAAAGGAATCTATAACGGAAGTCTTGTGATTGATGATTTTGCTCATCATCCAAGGGCCGTTTCGGAAACTATTAAAACAATCAAAACTCTTTATCCTGATAAAGAAATCATTACTCTTATAGAGCCAAACTCCTCGACGGCGAGAAGTGATCTGTTTCAAACAGAGTTTACCAAGGCCCTTAAAGAGAGTGAGATGATCATTGTTGCCAAACCACAGCGCTCAACCACTGTTAAAAATCATCAGGATCTTAATTGCTTTCAAATGGTTGAGGATCTTAATAGGGCCGGAAACTTTGCTTATATGGTGAGTGAGCTTGAAGAACTTCTCTCAATCATAGATAATTTAACTAATGAGAATAGACTTCTCTTGGTTTTAAGTAATGGGACTTGTCTTGGTCTATGGAAATCTTCTTTTATTTCTAAGCTTACTGATCTTCACTCAGAGGTCATTTGCTAGTATTCTTCCTCCCGGAAGTAACTTTAAGACCATCTCTAAAAACTACCAAATGCTGCACAAGCAGTTTAGTAAGAAACTCTGTCGACCAGGTGATGATTACCGCTTTGATAAAATTTATCGTCAATTCCAAGGCAAAGGCTTCTACGTTCCACTAGAGAAAGACTCAAGTATCGATATAAAAGTCATACGAGACTACCTTCCCATTTTGAGAGAAAAGCATAAATGGATTCGTTCGGTTAATAAAAAACTCGTACGAGTGAAAAATCTTAGGACTTACAAAAAGAAAATTAATGAAATTGAATGGATCATTAAAAAACTACTTGATTATAAGCGAATGTTTCAAGAACCCGACCTTCTGCGAATTAAAGATTCTAAAGATTTGAAAGTAAGTAAGCGCTCCCAAAAAATGATGAGGCTTCTTCAAAAAAAAACTTATAGGCTTTTAGATGAAATTCCCTTTTTTCTCTCCTTTCGTCATCCTTTGGATCATCTCAATTTAAGAAATCGTTACGATTACTTTAAAGATAAAGAAGATGAAGCCTCTATTCATAAAAAAAATAGAATCTATTTCTATAGAAAAATTGTTCAAGATGGATCTCAAAATCCCAATCATACTAAAAAAGATGATTTTCTAAGAATGGCCATTGATACTCTTGTTATAAATCTTCAAGAAAATGACCCTTTTCTTACGGAAGATATGCGAAGCGATTATGAATTCATTCTGAACTACCTCAAAAATAACTTTTCAAAATCCAAAACCTATCATTTGAATCGCTTAGGAGAGTGGGAAAAGCGGACGTCTCAGCAAATTAAGTTCTACACAAAGCTTCTTAAAGACAAGACGGCCCAAAATGAAATTTCAGGCTTTAAAAGAAAGGCCACGGCCAAACTAAAAGACTTTGTTTACTCAAGGCAAGCCGATACTTATAATTTTTGGAAAGAGCAAGACCCTCTTTATCGGGCGCTTTTTGTTGCAGAAACAATTCTTTACAATGAAGTTGGCCCCTTTGATGGAGTGGGCTCGCCTGAGAGAAGGGATGTGATGAAGATTATACTTAATCGCCTTCAAAAACCTCAATACACTCATCTCGATAAAAATGACCTCTTTCTTCCCCATCTTGGAAAATATTCAATTGATACCCTCAACAGGGACTATCCCTGGCTAAATCTGTTGTTCAAAAAAGGTGAATTCTCTTTTACCTACTTTTTTATACCCTCCACCCTTAGACTTTTTTGTCCAGAAATGACCAGAAAGGGGAGGTATATGAGAAGAGAGAATATCCAAATTGCTTTAGAGACCCTTTCTCAAGGGGTGGGAGACTTTAAGGCCACTCGCTATTTTTCAAGAAACTCCATGAAAGGCCGAATCAATATGGCGAAGGTATGGACAGACTATAGACCTCTTCCCGAGAGAGTAGGCGCCAAGGTCACTATGGCAAAGAGGTATAAGTCCTATTATAAGAACGGGCACTATCAATACCTCTACAGCTTTGTTGACCCAGAGGGACGAAAAATTGATGTCATAGAGATCAAAAATAAAAAGCTCGCTTACGAACCAGACTCAAAGACCTTCTATTTTTACAGAAATCCACATCATTTTAAGTATTTTTACTCCCTGTAGCCCTAGAATCGCCTTGTCCACAAAAGGCGAAAGAGTTATAGTCGTGAGGTCTTATTTTTACAATGTATTAGCTTAGGAGCGCGTAATGTTAAAAGACTATATGTTTACCTCTGAATCTGTCACGGAAGGTCACCCAGATAAGATGGCAGACGGGATTAGTGATGCCATTCTTGATGCAATGCTAGCACAAGATCCAAAGTCTCGAGTTGCTTGTGAAACCATGATCTCTACAGGAATGGTTGTCCTTGCTGGAGAGATTACTTCCAATGCTCAGGTCGATTTCCAAGAAGTTGTTAGAAATAAAATTAAGGATATTGGCTACGATCACTCTGATAAAGGGTTTGATTGCAATACTTGTAGTGTTCTCGTGGGACTTGATAAGCAATCTCCAGATATCGCTCAAGGTGTAAATGAAGGTGAAGGGACTTTTAAAGAACAAGGTGCCGGAGACCAGGGTCTTATGTTTGGTTACGCTTGTAACGAAACAGACTCTTTTATGCCAATGACTATTGATCTTTCTCATAAGCTTGCTAAGAGACTTTCTGACGTAAGAAAGAATGGTCCTCTCCCAGAGCTTAGAGCTGATGGTAAAACACAGGTAACGGCTCAGTATGTAGATGGAAAAATTAGCAGACTAGACGCTATCGTTGTTTCTACTCAACACGCTGAAAGCATGACCAATGCCCAAATTGAAGAAGGGATCAGAGAAGAAGTTATTAAGAAAGTTGTTCCTGCTGATCTTATGGATAATAATACTAAAATCTTTATCAACCCAACAGGAAGATTCGTTATCGGTGGACCCATGGGAGACTGTGGTCTAACGGGTAGAAAAATCATCGTTGATACTTACGGTGGTCACGGAGCCCACGGTGGTGGTGCTTTCTCTGGTAAAGATCCTTCGAAAGTGGATAGATCGGCTGCTTATGCTTCAAGACATGTAGCTAAGCATATCGTGGCCGCTGGACTAGCGGACAAAGTTCTTGTTCAAGTTGCTTACGCGATTGGGGTCGCTCAACCAATGTCTTTCCTTGTGGATACATTTGGAACTGAAAAAGTTGATGTGACTAAGATCAATGCAGCTATTAATGATATCTTTGATATGAGACCAGCTGCTCTTATTGAAAGACTTCAACTTCTGCAACCAATCTACTCAGAAACTTCAGCCTACGGACATTTCGGAAGAACGTCTGATAATGGCTTTACCTGGGAAAGATTAGATCTACTTGATCAGCTTAAAGCTCGATTCTAGTTTGTGTTATAATAGAGGGGTATGCATTATGCTTTGGAAGGAATTGTATTTCTCATAACTCATACCCCTTTTTGGGCCGTGCCCCTTCTTATTATTTCTTTTTACTATGCATATATCTTCTGGCTTAAGTCCTATAGGGACGCCAGTATCCTCTTTTCCATTCTTGTGGTTATTAGTATCGTTTTTTTGCTTTATTATTTTATTCAAGGTGGCCCTATCCTGGCGCCCAAACATTTCAGAACCTTAGTGGGGTACTAGTCTTTACTCGGAAAAAGTGTTCCCCTGTTGGAAAATTGACACCCTCCTAAGGGCCCGATAGAATTTCTATAGAAGGTGGTGACCAGTGAAGGATTACTCGTTTTTATTGAATGGATTCGATTGTGAAGATGGCCCCGAAATTATACTTGTAGAGGATGATCCAACTCTCGGAGGTGCTCTCTCAGAGTACCTGAAAAGAAAAACTCATTGCTCTATTAGACTTTATAAAACACCTCAGGAGTGTATTGAGGGATTAGAAAATAATCCTCCTTCTCTATTTTGCCTTGTGACTGATATTAGCTTTGAAGAGTCCACTATGGATGGTCTCTATTTGATCGATATTCTAAAAGATCGAAAGTATAAATTTGCCTCTATTGTTATGACTGGTTTTGCCTCAATAGAGGGGGCCATTAAGGCCACCAAAAAAGGTGTTTTTCATTACCTTACAAAACCCTTTGATATGAAGTCTCTTCTTGATTTAGTTGGAGGATCTCTCGAAGGAGAATTTGAAATTCCTGTTCAAAAGGTGATTAAGGAAAACGATACACCTAGGCCCAGTTTTAGAAAGCTTAATCTAAAGCTTGAGGGACCAGGCCCAGAGGATATTTTTCAGGGCATGGTAGGAAGATCTCCTGGCATGAAAAAGATCTTTGAAAGGGTAAGAAAAGTAGCTGAATCGGATTCTACTGTACTCATTAGTGGTCCAAGTGGAACGGGAAAAGAGCTTGTCGCAAAGGCCATTCATAACCTTTCTCCAAGACGAAATAATGAACTGGTATGTGTAAACTGTGGCGCCATTCCTCAAGAGCTTTTAGAGAGTGAACTTTTTGGGCATCTTAGAGGATCCTTCACGGGTGCTATTTCCGATAAAATGGGACGATTTGAAATAGCCGATAAAGGCTCTATTTTTCTTGATGAAATAGGGGATATGCCTCTTCTTCTTCAAGTGAAGATACTTAGAGTTCTTCAAAATAGAGAAATCGAGAAGGTTGGAGGGCAGAAAAATAAGCCAGTCGATGTTCGTATTATTACGGCAACTCATAAAGACCTCGAAGAACAGGTTCGCCTAGGAGAGTTTCGAGAGGATCTCTTTTATAGGCTTAATGTAATTCCTATTAGAATCCCATCTCTAAGCGAGAGAAAAGAGGATATCCCTCTTTTAATGGATTATTTTCTAAAGAAGTTCTCTAGTGGAGATGGTCGAAATACTCTTAGTTTTGGAGATGAGGCGCTCGAGCTGATGGTTAATTACCAATGGCCTGGCAATGTGCGAGAGCTAGAAAATCTTATCGAAAGGCTTGTGATTTTGAAGGGTGGTCAAAATATTAAGGCGAGTGATTTACCCTCTAAATTCTTCACGGAGAAAAGTCGTATCCACCCCACCTCCCTTTTAGAGCTACCTGAGGAGGGGCTTGATTTAAGAAAGACTGTAGGGGAACTGGAGTCTTCTCTTATCCTTCAGGCAATGGAGAGAACGAAAGGTAATAAAAATCAGGCCTCTAAGCTTTTGGGGCTAAATCGAACCACTCTCATAGAGAAAATGAAGAGATTTGGTCAATTAAATCCTTAAGTATTTGAATAATCTAGGTGCCCATTGAGGTGTCAAAAAATCACCGGAAAAAAAATTCCTCTAGAAAAATATTCCTTCAAAATTTCCTAAAAGAAGGTAGAATTTTAGGTGCATGGCAAGAAAATGTTTCATTCTTGCCTAGTGTTAATGACTTTAATTTTGAAACAGGAAGTTTCTATTAGTCAAATGAAAGAAGTTCTAAAAATTTTGACACTAACAGCGCTTACCGCTTTTTACTCGGTGGCAATTTTTGCTGAGGGTGCATCCGGATTTTATCAAGAAAAAATGGATCTCAATTTGAGATGGAATTTCTATGCGCCAAAAGACAATCTTTTATTTGAGAATAAAGGAGACTCCCTCCTCATAAAGAGCCTAAACTCAGACATCTTTTCTGACTTCGTAGAAGGCATCAAAACTATAAATAAGAAAAATAAATATATAAAGGATGTTCTTGTTCATAAGAATAAGGATTATGGTCTTATTACCTCTATTGAAATTAAGTTAGCAGGACCAGAGGTTGAAACCTTTTCCTTTTATAGAGATCGTGAAAAGAAATATATTCTCGATTTCTGGATTGATGAGGCAACATTAGAGGCTAAAAAATCTCTAAATATAATGAAGGTGCCAGCCTCTATCCAAGCACCTGAGCCAAAAGCTAAGATTGTTAGTACCCCAAAACCTGTAAAGAAGATAAATAAGAAAAAAGTAGTTAAAAAAGAAGAACCAAAGGTCGTCAAGGCTAAACTTAAGGAAAAAGATTATAGAGACTTTAGGTATGGAGCTTCTTTTGTTTGGGATTATCCACCACTTATGCCTGCTCTCGATAAGATTATCGATGTACAAAGTAAAACACCGGAGTTTTTTTATCCTATCGAAAATAGAAATATAAATACTGGGGATAAGCAAAAAGATGCAAGAGAGGCCCACCTTCAGCTTTCTATAAACCTTTATAGAAATAAGAAATATGGACTTATGTATAAATCCATTAATCTTTATTATCAAAAATATGGTGAGAGCGCTGACTTTGAAGTCAATGAATATCTTAAGGCCAATGCGATTTTAAGAACACAGCTCTCACCGGCAGGAAAAGAACCTTTAAAGATGGCAATTGCTATGCTTGATAAGCTGGCGGGTAGGACGACTAATTATGAACTCTCTAAAGGAATCCTGAAATACCTCATGTCTATCAGTATAGAAAAAGGGGAGTGGGTCGATGTTCTTAAAAATGCTAAAAAACTGTACGTGACGAGTAAAAAGAACTTTGATTACGAAACGAGTGGATACGTTGGTGAAATTATTTTCCACTGCCTTTCCTATGTCGGACAGATTGAAAGAATTGATGAGCTTAAAAGAGATAAGACCATTAAAAAGCTTGTTCCTACTCAAAAAATAATGGCTTATGAGATGTATTCTTATCTCGTGCTTAATAATGCAGAAGAGGCGGTTAAAAGATATGAAGAAATTAAAGAAGGATTTTCAGGCGATATTCTTCCTTCGGTTCTTTATAATACAGCAGAGGCTTATTTTCAGACTGGGAATTATAAAAAAGCAATCAAACTATTTGATGAATTCATTGCCAAATTTTCTTATCATATCAATAGTCAACAAGCTCGACTTAGATTGGCCTTAGCATTTGATCTTATCAACAGCCCGGAAGATCAAGTTCAGGCACTTTATAAAGAGGCAATTGATCGAAGTAATCAATTTGAGGTTTCTTATGAAGCCAGAATTCGATATGTCGCTTTTAGAAATTTAAGAAAGTTAAAGTTTAATGAAGATGATAAACTTATTCGTTCTTTCTTATCGAATGAAAAAAACATTAAACTTAATAAAGAGCTAAAGAAACTACTTTGGATCACGAAGTTAAGACTTCTTATTGTTGATGAAAAATTTGAAGAGGCTCTGGCCTATTTAAATGCCATTCCTCTCGAACTTATGACTGCTAGAGAAAAAAGAGTATTTGAGGCAGATGGAGCGGAAGTCATTTATGGTGTTTTACTAGAAAACTTCAATAAAAGAGACTTCACCAGAATCATTAAGGTTTGGGAAATTTACAAAGATATTTATATTGATAAGGTTGCTGGAGACCCCTTCATTAACTTTATTGTTGGAAAGTCTTTTGTTGAAATGGGACTTTTTGATGGTTTTGCAAGGTCTTTTGAGAAGTTTAAACGACTTAAAGGTGCTCCTGAAAGAACCTATCCATTATGGGTCAACCGACCAAAGCATATTAACTATGAAAATCTCTTAGTGGAGCTCAATCTTAATAAAGATATTAAACAAGGTGATTTTGTATCTCTTAAAAGCAATATTAAAAAGCTAAAAAGTATCGATTCAAAAAGTAATCGAGTCAATTACTATGATGCGCTATTAGCCTACTCCAATAAAAATTATGCGAAAAGTATAGCTCTTTTTGAAGAGTATCTTTCTAAAAAAGATCAGACCAATATCGAAGATGGACATGAATTAGCTGACATCTTAAGAAAGTATACAGACTCTCTTTATTATAAAGGGGAGTTAGATCGCTATAAAAAAGTTGGAGAAGCAATCTTAGATGACCTCAATAAAGTAGGTAAAAATAATTTCTACTTAAGAGAAGTTAAAGAAAAGATTTCTTATACCATGATTGAAATACTTGCAGGTGAAAAGAAACAAGCAAGCTTTTTAATGATTTTACCTAAAGTCAAAGAGTTCGCTGAGAAATATCCTGATTCACAATATCTACAAAGATTGGAGTACTTGAAAGGACTCGCCTATGTAGAGACGAAGCAAATGGATAAGGGTAAAGAAATATTTAATAAAATTTTAAGTATGGAGAAGGCTCCGACACATCTAAAGGATTTAGTAAAGTCGGAGTTAACTCTTATTAAAATTAAAGAACAAACACTTTAAAGATGTATCCCAGGAGGGGATGCCAAATGACAGGAGGTCAAATGGATAACGTCAGGTTAGAACTTTTTGGAAGTGATCCTAAAATTCAAAAGGCCATTTCCGTAAGTAAGAATGTTGCAGTAACAAAAGCACCAGTTCTTATCGTAGGAGAGGCCGGAACAGGTAAGAAATGTTTAGGTCGTTTCATCCATGAAAATTCGAGCAGAGCTAACAATCCCCTCAAGACTGTGGACTGTAGTGAAGATCCTAAAACTGTTGAAAACAATATTTTAGGATACCGAGATGATGAGACTCAAAGATTCATCAAGGGGATGCTTGAAGAAGCTAATGGTGGAACTATCATTCTTGCAAACGTAGATGCTCTTGATGAAGAATTTCAAAAGAGGCTTCATAAAATTCTTCAAGAACTTGAAGATTATGATATTGATGTAAGAGTTATTGCTACAACAACAAAAAATCTTTCTAAGCTTGTGGGAGCAGGAAGATTTTATAGAGGACTCTATACTCTCATTAGTAATAACTCAATTGCTCTAACTCCTCTAAGAGAAAGAGTTCAGGATCTAAATCAAATTGCTAATCACTACCTTACTCAATACTCACAAGAGACTGGTAAGAATTTTACTCTTTCTGATACAGCTAGAAATAAGATTCTAAACCACTATTGGACATACAATGTTCACGAACTCAAAACTGTTATTGAGTCTTGTATCAATACAACTGAGAACGACGTGATTACTGATGAGGATATTCAAATTGGTGAGAAAAAGTCTGTTGGACTTCACAGCGACGATGATAGTGAAGGTATCAGACTTATGAGCCTAAAAGAAGCAGAAAAACTTCTTATCAAGAAAGCTCTTGTTCACACCAGTGAGAATAGAACTCAAGCAGCAAAAATTCTAGGTGTTTCTATTAGAACACTAAGAAACAAAATTAATGAGTACAGAAACTCCGGAAGCTCATTTTTTGTTAACTTGAGGTAATTAAGATGGATATAGAGGATAAGACATTAAAGGCCTTGGCCACCTCATTAAAGTTTCGACAAATGAGACAAGAGCTTATCTCATCTAATATCGCTAATGCTGAAACCCCTGGTTATAAGGCAAAACGAATTGATTTCGAAGAGGCACTAGCCAGGGCACTAGATGTAGATGGTCAAATGGGGATGGGTACAAACGACTCCAAACATTACGATGTAGGGAGTGGGGGATTTAGTAATCTCGAGCCCACCATTTATAACGATCCGAATGGTGTCGTTTCTGAAAATGGTAACACCGTCGACAAAGATGATGAGATGGCCAGAATGGCCGAGAATAAAATTCTTTATGATGCTTCCGTTCAACTTCTTAATAAAAAGCTTGGACTCATGAAGTACGTCATAGGATCAGAAAGGTAGGTAAAGAATGGATTTCTTAACCAGTTTAAAAATTAGTTCCTCAGGACTTGCTGCCCATAAAAAAAGAATGGCAGCAATCTCCTCCAATATCGCTAATGCTCAAACGACTAGAACAGCAGAGGGTGGACCCTATAGAAAAAAAGAAGTTGTTTTTGGTTCTGAGCCAGCAAGAGAAACTTTCTCTGAAATATTAGAAGGGGAACTGGGCGAAAAGGCCCAAAAAGTTCATGCAACAGAGGTGATAAGTACTAATAAACCACCAGTTCTTAAGTATGAACCAGGACACCCAGATGCAGATGAAAGAGGATATGTGGCCTATCCAGATATTAATGTGATGGAAGAAATGGCCAATATGATTTCAGCATCACGAAACTATGAAGCCAATATATCTGCCTTTAACACTGCCAAAGGTATGGCCGTAAAGGCATTAGAGATTGGTAGAAACTAATCTGGAGGACTAGATGGCAATTCAAACAACAGGATCTCTTGGAAACATTCTTAATAATTACAATGCTAAAGAATGGACTGAGGGGATGCGCGTCGAAGCACAAAATGAACTTAAATTTACAGATGCTCCGATGCCTGGAATTACAAATGACGAATCAAAAATAAGCTTTGGAGATTTATTATCCAAAAGTTTAGCTGAGGTAAACGGACTTCAAGTTCAAGCCAATACAGCTATTGAAAAGCTTGTTTCTGGTGAAAGTAAAAACATTGAAGAGACAATGATTGCAGTAGAGAAAGCAGATATTGCTTTTAAGGCAATGAACCAAATTCGAAAGAAAGTTATCGATGCCTATACTGAAATCATGAGAATGCAAGTTTAATATCAACCTGACCTGACGAGGAGGCTACTTTGCAAGATTTTTTGGAAAAAACTCTTAGAAACTTTACTGAGTTTTTCAAAGAGTTAGATGTGGCTAAAAGAATAGCCCTCATATTTGTTACCCTGGCCATCCTCGCAGGAGCAATTGGGATTGGTGTTTGGGCCTCTAAAACTAGATACCAATCAATTTATACGGATTTAAATCCTGAAGACGCAAAAAAGATCGCAATTCTCCTTGAAGAGGGGAAGGTGAGTTATCAGTTTGATGATGACGGTAAAACGATTAAGATTCCAAGTGATATGGTTGATGCTTGGAGAATCAAACTTGCTATGAAAGGAGTAGAGTTCTCTGGAACAGTTGGTTATGAGATTTTTGATAACCAAAGTTTTGGAACAACTTCCTTTGTTCAGAAAGTGAATAAGCAAAGGGCCCTAGAAGGCGAGCTCGTTAAGACTATTCGCCATATTAGTGGAGTAAAGAGAGCTCGTGTTCACCTTTCGATTCCAGAACAAAGTCCTTTTGTTGAAGAAAAAAAACCACCTTCAGCATCGGTTGTTTTAGAACTTAATGATGGTGTTACATTAACGAACCCAGAAATTAAAGGGATCGCTTCTCTTGTCTCAGCTTCTGTAGATGGCATGAGACCTGAACATGTTGTTATCGTAAATAATCGAGGTAAAAAACTATCAGAAAACGTAGGTGATCCACTTACCGAATATACTTCAAATCGAATGGCGCTTGAAGCAAGGATGAATCGACAATTTGAGGCCCAAATTGAGGAGATCCTTGGTAAAGTTGTGGGCGATGGTAAAGTTGTTGCTAAAGTATCTGTTAATATGGATTTTACTCAGTCCGTTTCAACAAGAACGCAATACGATCAAGAAAATGTCGCGGTTTTATCTGAAGTAAAAAATGTTCAAAAACTAGATGGAAGACGACCCTCTCCACAAGGTATTCCGGGAGCAAGAAGTAATTTACCTGGAGAGACACCACAACCTGGAATTCCTGAAACGACCAATCAAGTGAATAAAGAGCTTTCGACAAGAAACTTTAATGTTCCAAGTGTCGTTACAAAAGAGAAAAGACCGACAGCAGGACTTAAAAAGATCTCCGCAGCAGTCATGCTTGATGGAAGGAGAGTGCCAGTTCTTGATGATGCAGGTAATCCTGTCCTTAAAGATGGTGTAACTCAGTATCGATATGAAAAATGGGCAGAAGCCGATCTTGAAAACTTTAAGGCAATTGTAGCGTCTGCCATCGGAATTAGCGAAGTAAGAGGAGATAAGATTACAATCCGTAATATGGAGTTTGTACAAGAAGATATGGAGCACGTCGAGGCCCTCTTAAGAGAAAAAGCGAATCGAGAGCTCATTGAAAATATCATTATGTACCTTGCTGTAGGTCTTACCATCACTCTTTTCTTCTTCCTCGTTGTGAAGCCATTTATTCAATGGGTTACTGATAACACAGTTGAATCTGTTGAGGATTTCCTTCCAAAAACTCTTGAAGAACTGGAAAAAGTCCAGGCGCAACAAAAGCTACCAGGCCTTGAAGATGCCCTTCCACAAATTGAAGAAAAACTTAACCCAGAAAAAATTGAGGGGAATATGCTTCGAGAAAAAATTGTTTCTCTTGTAGAAGCGAACCCAGGGAAAGCGGCCCAAGTTATTAGTGAGATGATCCATTCTCAAGGATCGGATAAGGCCATCGCTTAAGGTGAAATAGAATGATATATAAAGATAAAAACTTTGAACATTTTGATGATTTAGATATACAAAGTTATCATTTTGAAACCTTTGCAGGTTCCGACGATCCTAATGAAGAGCAAAGAGAATTCGAAATTAAAGAATTGTCTCAATCCAGTATATTAAAAAGACCGGAAAAAATTATTAAACTCGAAGAGGAGTTAAAACGTTCTGAGAGTACGGGATTTAAAATTTCTCCTATTGTAAGAGAGCATAGAGGTCATAAAGAGTTTGAAATTAGCAAAAGTAAAGCTAGCTTTGAAGCTAAGGTGGATGTTCGAGTTAATCAACTCAAGGATCAAGCCTATAAGAGAGGGTATGAGGATGGTTTTCAGCAAGGAAGAGTAGATTCCATCGAAAAACTTAAAGAAACCTCAGAAGAAAAAATTGCTCGACTAGTGGAATCGATTTCAACAGCGATTAGTCACCAACAAGTTTTATTAGATAATCAAAAGAAAGAAGTTTACCGATTAGTACGAGACTTAACGAAATGGTTTATTATACGAGAACTTAAAGAAGACTCTACTTATCTTGAACGATTACTTGAAAAGCTCGTTTATGAATTAGGAGAGAAGAGTAATCTTATTATTCATATCAATCAGGAACAATTCGAAGATATGCCAGAGGTTCTTGAAAAAGTTCAAGAAAAAATTGGTGAGCTGAATAATGTAAGAACTGTCATTAACTATGACCTTGGTGTTAATGGAATTCGTGTTGAGAGTGAAAACGGTATTATTCTCGCTGATCTAAAAGAACAATTTAAAGTTTTTGATAAACTTTTTGAAGGTGTGGGAGTTATAACGGAAAGTGAGGAAGATGATGGAAGCGATCAACAATCTTGATTTTTCTTCAGTTAGAAGCTCCTATGAGCACACCCTGCCCTATAAAAAAATCGGTAAAGTTATCGCCAATCACGGTCTTGTTTATGAGATTTCTCTTTCTCGTGCCGTTATTGGGGCCAATGTAGAGTTCATTACAGAATTTGGAAATCGATCTGAGGGTGAAATTGTTAGTATTAATAAGAACACTTGTATGGCCATGCCTTACCATGATCTAGATGGCATCAATACAGAAACTCAAGTTGTACTAAAAGATATGACCACCGAAATAAAAGTTAGCGATGAATTTCTAGGTCGAGTTCTTGATTTTCAATGTCATCCTATCGATGGAAAGGATCGCGTAAAAGGTCCTTTTACAGCGATGAATATTTTTGGTTCTCCAATTAACCCCTTGGAGCGACCTGCTATTAAAGAACCACTTGATACTGGTATTCACGCCGTGAATTGTTTTATGACTATTGGTAAAGGGCAAAGAATGGCCATCATGTCAGGTTCTGGTGTTGGTAAGTCCGTTTTGATGGGAATGATGGCACAAAACACCTCCGCCGATGTCAACGTGATTTCTCTAGTTGGAGAGCGGGGTCGAGAGGTTCTTGAATTTATTGAAAATGATTTAGGACCAGAAGGTCTAAAAAAATCAATTATTATTGTGGCAACATCAGATACTTCACCACTTGTTCGAATACGTTCCGCTTATGTCGCCACCACAATTGCTGAATATTTTAGAAATCAAGGTAAGGACGTTCTTTTTTTAATGGACTCTATCACTCGATTTGCCATGGCCATGAGAGAAATTGGTTTGAGCGCCTATCAGGATGAACCCGGTAGTTGATGTGT
>CBDUBC010000066.1:0-16041 GCA_965365285.1 uncultured bacterium | reverse complement strand
GGAAGTATAACCATTACAGGTTTTGCGAGCATCGCAAAAATTCCACAGAAAAGACTATAAAAGAAAAAGAAGAGACCGAGAATAGCAGATACGTTTTTAAAATAGCGTAAACTTTTTGTTTTTTTTGTTTCGAAGACGTATTTTCTACTAAACATTCTTTTGGGCCATAACCTCAATTTCAACAAGAGAATCTTTTGGAAGCCTACTGACCTCGACGCAACTTCTCGCAGGGTAAGGTGCTTTAAAGTATTCCTCGTAGAGTTTATTGAGTTGATCAAAATCACCAAGATCTTTCAGAAAGATCGTGGTCTTAATAATATTTTCTCGAGTGAGACCTTGAGACTCCAAAAGACCATCAATATTTTTTAGGATTTGTTTAGCTTGGCCAAGGAAATCACTTTCCATTGTCATGGTTTCAGGGTGTAAACCTATTTGACCTGAAAAAAGAAAAAGATCTCCAAGAACAACACCTTGGCTATAAGTCCCAATGGCCTTGGGAGCGAGATTTGTCTCCACAATTGTTTTCATACTAGCTCCATTTACTTATTAGAGTCGTCAAATAACTCATATTGACGATTTGATTCACTGTACTGGTTCTTTGTACAATATTTGAAGCTTTATTCAAAGGAACAAGAATTGGACCAATAGGGTCACATTCAGCAAGCTGCGACAACAACTTGTAACTAATATTTGCTGAGTTAAGATCTGGAAAAACGAGAATATCAGCACTTTCCTGAAGATCAGAAAAAGGAAAGAGCTTTTTTAAAAGTTCTTTATTAACTGCAACATCGGCTTGGATCTCTCCATCGACGATCATATCAGGACAGTTTTTCTTAGTAAGCTCTACAGCTTTTTTTACTTTTCCAGAATTAGCATCAATCGTTGAACCAAAGTTAGAAAAACTTAAAAAGGCTACGTTGGGTTCTCTTTTCATGAGATGAACATATAAGTCTCTGGCATCGATAGCGATTTGAGAAAGCTCTTCCGAGCTCGGATTGATATTTACCGTACAATCTGTAAAGAAAAGTGTTTTATTTTTAAACAGAAGAATAAAAATACCAGATGCTCGGTTTTTATTCTTAGTTCCAATAATATTTAGAAGAGGACCCATGGCCTCGGGATAAGTATGCGTTGGACCGCAGATGAGGGTATCTGCCATTCCATGCTGAACCATCATAGAACCAAAATAGTTTTCATTTTCCATTTGCTCTACGGCCATATATTTTGTGACTCCTCGTCTTTGCTTACTTTTAAAATACTGCTGAGTAAATTCGGAAAAGCGTTCATGCCTTTCAGGATGAATGATTTCAACATCATCAAGCCCATGAATATTAAGATCCTGCATTTTCTTTAAAATCTTTTCTTTATCTCCAAGAAGAATAGGTTCAATGATCTCTTCTTCTCGAAGACTTTTAGCCGCATTAAGAATTCGTGTGTTTAAACCGGCCGAAAATACAACCTTAAGTTTATTTCCAGAGTTTTGAACTATATGTTGAAGACCATCTTTAACCGACTTCATAAAGGTGACAGATCCACCAAACCGCTGCTCAAGATTATAGGCGTACTCTCTCAGATCAGATATAGGAGTTTGGGCCACGCCGCTGTCCATCGCTGCTTTAGCAACGGCCGGAGAAACTCTGGTGAGAACTCTTCGATCAAATGGTTTTGGAATAATATAGTCAGGGCCAAACGAGAAGTTATGGTTTCCATAAGCAAGTCGAACGTCTTCAGGAACTTCTTCTCTTGCAAGTTCAGCGAGAGCATTAACCGCAGCAAGCTTCATTTCCATATTAATTTTTCGAGCTCTAACATCAAGGGCGCCTCGGAAGATAAAAGGAAAACCAAGGACATTATTAACTTGATTTGGAAAATCCGTCCTCCCTGTCGCCATTACGATATCATCACGAACTTCTTTGACTTCATCTGGAAAAATTTCTGGAGTTGGATTGGCCATGGCAAAGATAATTGCCTTAGGGGCCATAGTTTTAACCATCTCTTTTGTTAGAACACCGGCAGAAGAAACTCCAATGAAAGCATCGGCTCCCTTCATCGCATCTTCTAGAGTTCTTGCATCTGTATCGACTGCAAAATCCTCTTTGTATTTATTCATTCCTTCGCTTCTTCCTTTGTAAATTACACCTTTTGAGTCACACATCAGAAGATTTTCTCTCTTTACACCTAATTCAAAAAAGAGATTCGCACAAGCCATAGCGGCAGCACCGGCACCACTGTAAACCACTTTCACTTGATCAATTTTTTTACCTTGAATTTCAATAGCATTGATAAAACCGGCACTGGCAATGATTGCAGTTCCATGCTGATCATCATGAAAAACTGGGATATCCATGATTTCGATTAGCCTTTTTTCAATTTCAAAACATTCAGGAGCTTTAATATCTTCGAGATTCACTCCCCCAAAGGTTGGTTCGAGTGCTTTTACAACATTGATCATTCCTTCAACTGTTGGCTCATCAACTTCAATATCAAAGACATCAATATCAGCGAATCGCTTAAAGAGAACACCCTTTCCTTCCATAACGGGTTTAGAGGCCTGCGCACCAATATTTCCAAGTCCCAAGACGGCAGATCCATTGGAAATAACGGCGACGAGGTTTCCCTTTGCCGTATATTGGTAAGCATTGGCAGGATCTTTATGTATTTCTAAACAAGGGACAGCAACACCAGGAGTATAAGCGAGAGAGAGGTCTCGCGAAGTCAGACAGGGCTTAGTTGCAACAACCTCTATTTTTCCCTTACGACCCTCTGAGTGGTAGTTGAGTGCTTGTTTGTCTTTTTCAGTCAGTTCTTTTTCCATGAAGTCTTCCTTAACTATTGAATAGATTTACACTATAAATAATAAACTATTTGAATCGATTAGGTTAGCTTAACGCGTCTTTAAGGGAAGGTCATGAATAAAAGCAACATAAGCATTACTCAATTGGAGTATGTCCTTGCTGTGGATAAGCATAAGCACTTTAAAAAGGCCGCAAAAGAGTGCAATGTTACTCAGCCGACCTTAAGTATGCAAATCAGTAAGCTTGAAAATGATATTGGAACCATTCTTTTTGATCGATCGAAGTCTCCTATCCTGACTACGGAAGAAGGGAAACTCATTGTCGGTCAGGCAAGAGCGATCCTCAGAGAATATAAAAAGTTATATGAGACGGTAGCATTTTCCAAAGGGAATCTTACCGGTCAAATTAAATTAGGAATTATTCCCACCCTCTCTCCTTATTTACTTCCGATTTTTGCGGAGAGTTTCTCCAATGAGTATCCGGAGATCGAGCTTAGTATTGATGAACTCAAAACAGATGAGATCCTTGAAAAATTGGAAAGAGATGAACTCGACGTAGGACTTCTTGTTACGCCTTTAGAGGGCGCAAGCTTTATTGAAAGAGCGCTGTATTATGAGCCTTTTGTGCTTTTTTTCAGTCCTGACCATCCCCTTCTTTCTAAAGATCATATCAATGAGGGGGATATCAAGTTGAGAGAACTCTGGTTATTAAAAGAAGGGCACTGCTTTCGATCTCAGGTGCTCAACATCTGTGGGCCTCAAAAAATAGAAAGTAAGAAAAATTCTAACCTTAAATTTGAAAGTGGAAGTCTTGAAACACTCAAGAATATGGTCACCAGAGGCTCTGGCTACACTCTTCTTCCACAAATGATGGTTTCGAGTTTAAGTGAAAAAGAAAAAAAGCTGATTAGACCATTTCACTCCAAGCGAGTGCCCACTCGAGAAGTTTCTTTAATTCACGGTAGGATCTTTTTAAAAGAAAAATTGATTGATCTTCTGGAAGAGCAAATTATTAAGAATCTTCCAGAAGAGATTAGATCTTTGAAGAAGGATAATCTTCATATTGTCGATTTGGATTAACTGTATTGCTGTTTGAGCCTATCAACGAGTGAAATATACTTTTCCATGGCCTCTTGAGAATTCATTCCCTTAAATTTAGTCCATGTGTCAAATTTGGCTCTTCCCTTTAGGTCGAGCATTCCAGGTCTTTTTCCTGAAACATCTCCATCTTTTGCCTGCTTAAAGAGGGCGTAGAGTTCGAGGAGTTCATCATTGGTTGGTCTTTTTTTTAGATTTTTGACCTCTTCGGAGCTCTTTTGGAAGTCATTTTCTATACTCATATGTATATCCTTTTGATATTGTTGCCGTGCCAAGGCTATCATGTTAAACAGTTTCTGACTTTATAAGTAGTGTTATGACGTAAGGCATAAAATGAGAGAACTTTTACAAAGTAAAATTCATAAAGCAACCGTGACCGAAGCCAACCTAGATTATATTGGTAGTGTCACCATCGATGAAGATCTTCTCGATAAGGTTGATCTATGGGAAGGACAAAAAGTTCTCATCGTGAGTAACACTTCAGGGAGTCGCCTTGAAACTTATGTAATTAAGGGTCAAAGAGGAACAGGTATCATTGCCATCAATGGTGCTGCTGCTCATCTTATTAAAAAAGGTGAGGAAGTAATTATTATTTCATTTCAAATATCGGAAAAACCCGTAGAGCCTAAGTGCATCTACGTTGATCAAAATAATAAATTTGTTAAGTATCTTTAATACCTCCGAGAGGTCCAAAGGAATTCTTTTTGCCCTTTTGACTGCCCTGATTTGGGGAGTTCTCGCCCTTAAATTAAAACTCGCACTTCAATACATTGATTCTTATTCCCTAATATGGGCGAGATTCTTCTTCGCTCTTCTCATGCTTTTAGCGTGGATGAAGTGGAAAAAAAAATCCTTGAACCTTCGGATTAGACCTTTTAATTACATGATTCCCTGTGCTCTTGGATTAGGACTTAATTATCTTGGCTTCATCCAAGGAATTGAATTCTCAGGCCCTGTGACAGCTCAAATTATAATTCAATTCGGCCCCATGCTTCTAGCGATCTCAGGCGTCGTCATCTTTAAAGAACAAATTAGAAAAAAGCAGCTCATTGGACTTTTTTTTCTAATTCCAGGATTCATCCTTTTTTACAGTCAAAAAATTGCGGCCTCTCCCTCTTTTGATATCTACAACAAGGGAAGTCTTCTCATATTATTTGGAGCACTCAGTTGGTCCGTCTATGCTATTTTTCAAAAGCTTCTCGTAAGAAATCATAATCCAGAAAATATTAATCTTTTTATTTTTCTTTTTTGCTCCTTTCTCTTTTTACCCATTGTTGATTTTAAGACGATGACTGGCCTCTCTACCTGGCCTACCTTTTTGGTGATTCTACTGGGTCTCAATACTCTTCTAGCCTATAGCTTTGTTGGAGAGGCCCTTAAAAGAGTCGAGGCGAATATGGTGGGGGTGATCATTACAGTAAACCCTTTAATCACCGTCCTTTTTGTCCTAGTGCTTGAAGGCCTTGGATTTAAGTCCTTTGGGCCTGAAAACCTCAATCTTCTTACCGTTTTGGGGATTTTGACGTATATTATAGGAGCGGTGATCTTTATCTATTATGGAATGCCTGGTAAAGGCTTGTCTAAGACTAAGAACTTGCCATCCTCTGAACAAGCGCATAAGAAAGCTCTTAACTAAGGAAACGTTATGGCCTACGAAACAGTTTTTAATACCGAAATAGCGAGAAAAATGGCAGAGAGCGATAAACCCCATGAGACTCTTAAACAAGAGCTAAAAGCAATCGAAGAGCGCTCGTTAGAACTCGATAAGGCCAGAGATGTGATGTCTAAAGGATATTCTGAAGTTTTAAAAGGACTTCAAATGGCCTTTCCTCATCTAGATCTCACCGACCCAAATATTAAGGATTCACCAAACCGAATGGCACGAGCACTTCTTGAACTTTGTGCTGGACTTGGTGGAAGTGATGCTGAAGTATTTAGCACTTCCTTTCCAGCAGAAAACTATAATCAAGTGGTAATTCTAAAAGATATTGACTATACCTCACTTTGTAGCCATCACTTCATTCCTTTTAAAGGATCTGTGAGCATTGGCTATCTGCCCGATATTCATCCAGATCACGGTGGAAAGGTTGTAGGTTTAAGTAAGCTTGCACGAATTGTTGATGTTCATGCTCAAAGACCTCAGCTTCAAGAAAGACTTTCTTATAATATTATGGATGCCATTGAAAAAGAGCTTAAGCCGGCAGGAGTCATGGTTGTCGTCAAAGGAAAGCATGGCTGTCTCAATTGTCGGGGGGCCAAAAAAGAACGTGCTGCGATGATTACTTCTGCCCTCAGTGGCCAGTTTAAAGAAGATAATAAACTCAGAGAAGAGTTTCTAAGCCTTATCGATGAGGATATTGTATGAGCCAGCTTCAAACTTGTGTTCGAAAAATTCACTTCTGTTATGGTCACCGAGTAAAAAACCACGAAAGTAAGTGCGCTACTCTTCACGGTCATAATGGAATCATTTGGGTACATGCTATTCCTAAAAAAGACCTTGATGATCTTGGCCGAGTAATCGACTTTTCCGTTCTTAAAGAAAAAGTCGGCGGATGGGTTGATCAGTACTGGGATCATACTATGATCCTTTTTAAGGATGATGAAGAGACGATTAAGCTTGTTGATCAAGCTCCCTCTTTTAAAGACACCTTTATTCTTCCAACAAATCCAACAGCTGAGAATCTTGCAAAATACTTATTGACCGAGATTTGTCCTAAAGTCCTTAAAGATAGTGGAGTCATGGTTTATAAGATCACTTTTTGGGAAACTGAAAACTGCTATGCAGAGCAATTGCTTGATCCTAATGGTCCAGAAATAGCTTCTCTTTATTCCTAAGATTTTTTCTTTTTTTTAAGCTAACACCCTCTATAATAAATAGAGGAGTTGCCATGACAATTGATTCTTCCTTTAAAAGTATTCAAGAAAAATACCTTCAAAGATTACCCGAGATTTTTGATGAGCTCGAGGGACTTATTCTTCAAATTGAAAAGGGCGAAAATGTGGATGAGTCTTTTCGTGAGTTTAATGGAAAAGTTCATTCTCTGAAAGGCTCTGCTGGAACATTTGATCTCGATGTCCTGTCGACGATTTGCCATAAGTTGGAAGATTTTCTTTCTCAACCTGAAACAGTCAATTCGCCAAAAACTTGTCAGACTATTCTCAATATGATCGATCTAATGAGTAAGTATACTAAGGAGTTTAATCCTGAAGATTCCACTCAAGAAGAGCAGTATATCAATATAATGCGAGAGATTTTAGGTGAGGAATTTGATGGTCTTCGTGTTTTAATTTGTGGAGAGTTTCCACTTCTCAATAAGAAAATTCAAAATGTTTTTAATCAACTTCATTCACGATTGAGCTATGCTCGAAATGGATATGAAGCCTTAGGAAGACTTATTCATGAAGACTTTGATCTTCTAATCACTTCTTTTGAATCTGATATTATTAAGGGCCCAACTCTTGCCAAGATGATTCGAATAAATGAAGAGATCTATCAGAACCTTAAAATCATTTTAGTCACCTCCTACGAAGAGGTTTATCAAACTCAGGGGATTGATATGATTGTTAAAAAGGATACAAATATTGAAGAGAGTTTAAAGTCGGCTTACCAACAACTATTTGAGAAATAAATGAATTTATCACCTAAAGATTTAAGAATATTAAAAGAAGTTGTTAATAAAGAAGACGAGATCGTGATTCTTGATTATGTGGATGAACTAAGTAAAGCCTAGGCCAAAGCAAAGTTTATTAAGGCAGAAAATATAGAGAAATTTATATCCCTTCGTCTTCTAAGTCAGGATGATCTTGTAACCTTTAAACATATTTTAAAAATTAATGATAAGATCACTCTTTTTTGTAAAAGAAGATGCTTTTCCATCATTACACCAGTGGATCGTGAGTATTATGATGATGGAATGATCGTTCGGGTAGGTCTTCCTGAGATGCTTAACTTTCATAATCGAAGGAAAAGTAGAAGAGCTGTTTTAAAAGATCCTGTAATTATTATTTTAAAACTAGGAAACCGAACCTATACAAAAAACTGCTATGATCTCGGAGAGGGAGGATTTTCAATTATTTTTTCTAAATCAGAAAATCCTCCTGTCATGAGCTCTGAATCAAGTGAAGAATGTCAGATCACTCTTTCTAGGCAGGTCACTTTAAAAGTGAAAATTCGACATGTAAGAACTCTTCCTCTCGTACCTTATCAATTTGAAAACTACCCCTATGGGGGAAAGAGAAGTTCTTTTGAGTTCGAGCATATATCTTCTGAAGATCTTGATATGTTACAGATTTTTCTTGATCAAAATGACATCATCTAGATTTAGAGGATGACAAAGCCCTCATCCTAGGATAATTCACCTAGTCAAATGCTTAAGCGAATTTATATCGAAATATCCAATATCTGTAATCTCCAATGCTCCTTTTGCCCAGTCGTAGAAAGAGATAAACAGATCATGAACCCTCAGAACTTTGAAAGGGTGTTAAAACAAGTGAAGCCACTTACCGAAGAGGTTTGTCTGCATTTAATGGGAGAGCCACTAGCGCACCCTGAATTCCCTACCATTCTTCAGATTTGTAATCAGTATCAGGTTCCAGTTCAAATTACGACCAATGGAATACTTCTCAAAAAGCTAACTTCTGTCATCCTTGAAAGTTCTTGCATTCGCCAAATTAATTATTCTGTTCAAAGTTATAAGGACAATTTTCCAAATAAAGACCTTACTCCTTACCTTAAAGAGCTCGTAGATTTTTCTAGACTTTGTATGAACCAGAGGCCTGAGGTCTATATTAATTTTAGGCTATGGAATATTGGACGAACTGAACCCTTCTCCCCAAATGAAGAGGTTATACATTACCTCGAAAAAAGTTTTGATCTCTCCATTAAAAGGGAGGTGGACTTAGGAAGCATTAAAAGTAAAAAACTTCTTAACAGAACTTATCTTCATTTTGATTCTCATTTTAATTGGCCATCACTCAACCTTCCTTTTCAAGGAAAGCAAGGGAAATGTCATGCTCTCACCGGCCATATTGGAATTCATGCTGATGGAACAGTTGTTCCGTGTTGCCTTGATAAAGAGGCACAAATACCTTTAGGAAATTGTCTTGAAAAAAGTCTTATGGAAATCTTAGAGAGTGAGCGTGCAACTAAGATGAAAGAGGGATTTTTTAATGGAATACTTGTTGAAAAGCTCTGTCAGCATTGTGATTATATAAAAAGATTCAAAAAAAGGCCTAGAATCCTAGGCCCTTATGCACGTATTGGAGAGAATTAAAGTCTTACTCTACACTCACCTTTAATAGCATAGTCTCTAAAAGAACCTTTTTGAGTTCCTTCTGCTTCAAGACCTTCAGCTTCAACTGAAATGGTTCGAACAGTACTTACTGGAGTATAAATTACTCTTCTTGTACCTGGAACGTTTATTACTTCATAACCATTTAAACAATTATGCTCATTGAAATTTGGCATGTGGTTTCTTACTCGCCAAGCATAGCTGTAACAAGGAACTCTTCTAGTGAAAGTACAAGACTCAGTCGTTCGTACTTCATTTCCTCTATACTCATTATAGGTAGAAGTAAAAGTGGTTGTTAAAGGTTGACCTGTTTGAGATGGGTGAAGAACTCTTGTTCCATTTTTTGGAAGTGAATCAATTCCACCAGGAATTTTAAAATAAGCAGTCCCTCTTACGCCAGCAATTTTTAGGTTTGCGTAATTTGGTGAAAAGCTTAGAGTAGCATTGTAAGATCCTGGATAAATAGTCATGTCTCTTTTGAATACTCTATTCTTTTTTAGAGTGACTGTATTGTTTGCTTCAAGGTTAAGGTTTATACCGTCACAAGAAACAAAGAGTACGAGTAGTGAAAGAGGGGCAAGTTTTTTAAGTAGTTTCATTTTTTTTTCTCCTCAGAAAAAGTTCATCTCTGAAACCTCTATTAAGGTAATCTGAAAAAAAAACAACAAAGATTGAAAGGTTTTTACGGAGCGATTTGGCACCAAAAAAATGAGATCATTTTGACACTGTTAACTTACGAGACCACCTTTATATAGAAAAAAAAGGCCTAGAAAATTCTAGGCCTAATGTTTTAGTTGATCTTTTTTTTAATCGTTTATCTACACTCACCGATGAAAGTATATTCCTTCCTTTGACCATTATCGACACCACTAGCTTCCAGCCCTTCCGCACTTACAGAGATGTTTCGAACAGTATCAATTGGAGTGTATTCCACTCTTCGTGATCCGAATCGGGTGACGGTTCTAAAGCCACCGAAACACTCTGATCTATCATGACCAAAACGACGAGGTCCAAAACAAGGTACTCTGTCTATATAAGTACAGCTTTCAGTTTCTCGAACTTCGGCCCTAGGATATTCATCGTAAGTTGAATCAAAGGTCACAACAACTGGTTGTCCAGTTTGAGATGGGTAAAGAGTTCTTGAGCCGTTCATAGGAAGAGATTTAACTCCACCAGGAATTTTAAAATAGGCAGTTCCTCGAACACCATCGATGGTTAAGTTAACGAATCTTGGTGAGAACTCGAGTCTGGCACTGTAAGATCCTGGATACACTGTCATATCCTTTTTAATGACTCTGTTTCTTTTGAGATTAACGGTATTGATGGCCTGCAAGCTGAGGTCCACACCATTACAAGAAACAAGTAGAGCTAATAGGAGAAATTGAATGATTTTCATAAGCTTTTCCTCGATTGATTTATAGATAAGTCATTAGATTGATGTAAGAGATAAAGCAAAAATTTAGGTCAGTTTGTGAAATGATTACATAAAGGATTAAAAAAAAACCTCTGATAACAGAGGTTTTCTATAAACTTGGCACTCCCAAGGGGATTCGAACCCCTGTTACCGCCGTGAAAAGGCGGTGTCCTGGACCAGACTAGACGATGGGAGCGTGGTATTCGTCTTAATAAAGTAAGGTGGTGATCCCCCTGCGACTCGAACGCAGGACCCTCTCCTTAAAAGGGAGATGCTCTAACCAACTGAGCTAGGGGACCATTGCCTTAACTTTAGAAGCCACAAAATAAGTTACCGCTGTAGTTATGTCAATCAAAAATAGATAAAAATCTTTAACCGACAGGCATTATTTCTTGATAGAGTGCGTTTATTTCATTAATCTGCCTCCGATTATGAGTGATTCAAAAACAGTCTCTTTTCACACCCTTGGTTGCCGTCTGAACTTTTCAGAGACGGGGAGTATTGTTCAGGGCTTTACTGACAGAGGATACCAAGTTGTGCCCTTTGGAGAGAAAGCAGATGTTGTAATGATTAACACTTGCACAGTGACAGACGCAGCAGATTCAACATGCCGTAATTTGATCAGAAAGGCCCATAAGAGCTCTCCTGAGGGGAAGATCGCGGTCGTAGGCTGCTATTCTCAAATGGAGCCTGAAAAGATTGCTCACATGCAAGGAGTGGATCTTGTTCTAGGGACTGCTGAAAAATACAAAATTTTTGACTACTTAGACTCTGAAGAGGGGCAAGTGGTTAATGTTGATATGACGAATGATTTCTGGGGTGCTCAGACCGCTATGGCCGATGGTCATACCAGGGCCTTTTTAAAGATTCAGGATGGCTGTAACTATATTTGTTCCTTCTGTATTATTCCTCAGGCAAGAGGGAGAAGTCGAGCGATCCCTATGCAAGAGGCGCTCACACAGGCCCATAATCTGGTCTCTAAGGGCTTTAAAGAAATTATCCTAACCGGAGTTAATATTGGTGAATATGAAAAGGCCAGTGGCACTCCTCTTTATCGCCTGATTGAGGAACTTGGTAGAGTGCCAGGTCTAGAGAGATTAAGGCTCTCAAGCGTTGAGCCCAATACTATGAATAAAGATTTGATTAAGGCCTTAAAAGAATGCCCTAATCTCATGGATCATTTTCACATTCCTATGCAAAGCGGGTGTGATGATCTTCTTAAAAAGATGAGAAGAAAGTATGATGTCTCTTTTTATAAAGACGTTATTTATTCTCTAAGAGAAGAGTTTCCGAATTGTGCAATTGGGGCTGATGTTATTGTAGGTTATCCAGGAGAAACGGAAGATCAATTTATTGAAACCTATGATCTCTTAAAAGAGCTTCCTATCACTCATTTTCATGTCTTTCCTTACTCAAAAAGAAAGGGAACAACGGCCGCGAAAGAACCGGATCACATACCTCATGCGACTAAAAAGCAAAGAGTAGGGGTTCTCAATTCTTTCGGAGAGATGAAACTTAGAGATTTTTCTGCAGGACTTATTGGAAGCCAAAATAAAGTTCTTTTTGAGAGACGAAATAAAGATGGACTCTTCGAGGGATATACCACAAATTTTGTAAGGGTTCAGGTAGAGACGGACTTGGATCTTTCTAATCAAATTCGAGAAGTTTACCTTGATGAAATCAAAAACGGTAAACTCCTCGCAAAACTTCTTCAATAATTAAAGATATTCTTTTCTGAAATGGATTTGGCTTCTTTCAGGGCCGTAGGCCGTGATCCCTACAGGAATTCCAATGAATTCTTCAATGGTCTCAATGAAAGTATTAAGCTCTTCACTGTTTTCACTCGTCTTAAACTCATCGTTAAATGGCTTAAGATCTTTGTAAATAGGCCTTACCTTATAAAGATCGATTCCAGGGTAAGCACAGTCAATTTGCTTTCCTTCATATTCGTAAGCAACACAAACTTTAAGCTCATCAAGTCCACTAAGAACATCAAGCTTGGTGAGGGCGATTGAAGTGAGGTTTGAACACTTTACGGAGTATCTTAGAAGTGGAAGATCGATCCATCCACATCTTCTTTTTCGACCTGTTGTCGCTCCAAACTCGTGCCCTTTAACTTGAATCGTTTCTCCAATTCCCTCTGAAAGCTCAGTAGGAAATGGACCTTCACCAACTCGAGTTGTATAGGCCTTCGTAATTCCTAAAACTTCCTCTACATTTTTACCTGGAAGACCAGCGCCTGTGTAGATTCCGCCAGTGCTCGTATTAGACGAAGTGACGAATGGATAGGTTCCATAATCAATATCGAGAAGAACTCCTTGAGCTCCTTCAAAAAGAATCTTTTTATTTTCTTTAGTCGCCTTATCGAGAACATTAAAAGTATCTCCGAGAAAAGGACCGACAAGTTTTCCAAGTTCAAACAGCTTTTCAGCTTCTTCTTCCACACTTGGAAATTCAGTGTTGTAGAGATGCTTAAAGAGGATCTCTTTTTCACTAAGGTTTTGTTTTAGTTTTGCTATGAGAACATCTTTATCAAGCAGGTCGGCAAGCTTAATCGCTCTTCTTCCGATCTTATCTTCGTAAGCAGGACCAATCCCTCTTCCAGTTGTTCCAATTTTAGTATTGGTACTCGACTCTCGCATTCCATCGATAATTTTATTGTAGCTCGTAATGACCGTACAGTTATTAGAGATCAGAAGGTTTTTAGGAGTGATGCTAACTCCTGAACTTTGAACTTCTTCGAGTTCTTTTTTAAAGCTCTCAGGATCGAAAACAACACCATGTCCAACGACGGAAAGGCAGTTTGGATGAAGTATTCCAGATGGTATCAGATGGAGAACGATTTTCTTTTCACCAACAATAATCGTATGTCCAGCATTGTTTCCCCCTTGGAAACGAACAACGAGATCACACTTTTGACCTAGAAGGTCTGTAATTTTACCTTTTCCCTCATCTCCCCATTGGGAGCCCACGATCGCCATTACTTGCATTTGGATTACACCTTTACTTCATTCAATAGATTATTATTTACAAAAAATTCTTTGAGTTGATGAACAACCATCTCTCCCACTCTTACTTGAGCTTCTTCTGTTGAAGCACCTAGGTGAGGAGTAAGAACAATATTATCAAGCTCTCTTAGTGGAGAGTTATCTTCGAGTGGCTCATTAGCGAAAACGTCCAGGGCCGCTCCACGAATCTTGTTATTTTTAAGAAGATCATAAAGATCAGCTTCATTGAGGATTCCACCTCGAGAGGCATTAACAAGAATGGCGTGAGAGGGCATTTTTTCTAGAAGGTCTTTGGTGATAAGGTTTTTAGTCGCATCCATCAATGGAACGTGAATAGTGACGATATCACAGGTTGAGAAGATTTCTTCAAGATCTTTAGCTTTAGTTGCGTAGGGAATATCACTCGTTTCAAGGAACGGATCAAAGAAAAGAACTTCAGGTTCAAAGCCAGCTAGTCTTTTTGCCACGATCGATCCAATTCGGCCAAATCCTACAACACCAATTTTTTTATTACTGAGTTCAAGTCCGGTATATTTAGCCTTTTCCCATTTACCACTCATCATCGACTGATGGGCATAGGCCGTATTCCTAAGGACTGTGTACATAAGAGCAATGGCATGCTCTGCGGCTGAATTGTTATTGGCACCAGGAGTGTTCGAAACTTTGACACCTTTAGCTTGGCATGAAGCTTTATCGATATTATCGGTGCCTTCACCAGCTCGTATAACGTATTTTAAATTTGGCGCTTTTTCGAGAAAGTCTGCATCAACAGAGGTAGCACTTCTAATGACAGCTGCGGTCATTGTAGGCAAAAGCTCCTGAATTTCTTCTTGTGTGTTTTTAGCCTTTGGGTGAACATTGAATTCACTAATGTTTTTGAGTTGTTCGAATAGGTTCTTATCAAAACCATCGCAAACGATAATATGTGGTTTTTCCATGGGATACCTCTCTTAACGGATTGCACATTATAGTGATAAAATATGGGCTTGCAAAGGAAAAAGGGGACTAATTATGGCGGGTTTTATAGAGGGAATTGAGAGCTGTGTAATTAAGCAAGTCAAGGAGTGGGGAGAGATCATCGTTGGTATAGAAACTCGAAATAAATATGAGATTTATGACATGCAAAAAAAAGTCATAGGTTACGCCGCAGAGGTAGGTAATGGTTTTTGGAGATTTATTGTACGCAACCTATTGAGATCTCATAGGCCTCTTGAAATTCAGATCTTTGATTCTAACAAAGAACTTCTCTATCAAATTAAAAGACCTTTCTTTTGGCTTTTTTCAGATCTCACCATCTCCGATCCTTCGGGAAAGATTCATGGGATCGCACATCGCAGATTTAGCTTCATTAATAAAAAATATGATCTGGTGGATGAACGAGGCAGACTCATTGCGACAATAAAAAGTCCTTTTTGGAGGCTATGGCAATTTCCCATTCAAGACCCCTCTGGGAAGCCCTGGGGGCTTATTTCAAAAAAATGGGGCGGTGTTTTGAAAGAGGTTTTTACCGATGCCGATACTTTTAAAATTGATTTTCCTCCAGGTTGTTCAGCCAATGAAAAAGCTCTTATTTTAGGTACGGCCTTCACTATTGATCTCGACTTTTTTGAAGAGAATGTCAGAAGAGGAAGCTCTTTAAGTTGGAATAATTAACGGCTTCAAGTAATATTTAAAGAATGACAATTGATTTAAAAAACGCAGAAGTTCGAAACAGTACTGATCTTAAAGAAATATCTGAGCTCTTTGAAAAAGCAAGAGAAAATGAAGCTCATATTAACATGTGGTACTTCATTGGAGATCACAGAAAAGTTCATATTGGAAAACTCGTCGAAATCACAGAAGATAAGACAACCGTTCAAATTAATCTGGATGAAAAAAATCTAGTCGAAATTTCTCGAGACACAGAAGTATTCTTTAGAATCGATTTTCAAAATATGATCTTTAAAAAAACAAATATTCTTATGGATAAAAAGGGGAGGATCCAATTTAAAACCCCAACTTCGATTCGACTTGTTGAGAGAAGAAAAAGACCTCGCTATATCTATCTCTACAATGATCATAAAGAATTTGTTTTTGTAAAAGATGAAAAAGATCCGGATCACAAAAATAAAAACTATTTTGCGAAGCTCATCAATATCTCGGAAGAGGGAGCAGGAATTGTTATGCACGAGGCAAGCTTTTTCTCCTATTTTGGTGAGATCAATGTGGATGAATGTGAGCCAACAGATATCGCAGGAAAAATTCTTAAGGTAAAAAGTATAACCGATCAAAAACTGCCAGAAAATTTCTTTGCAGAAAGTGTTTATTTTAACCTCTATGAACCTGAATCAGAGGGAGAAAGAGAAATTAGAGTAGGAATCAAATTTAGCGAACTTATTCAAAAGCTTGAATATCAATCGAACTTCATCGAAAACGCGTCGTTCGAAGAAGATCTGA
>CBDUBC010000065.1:0-16124 GCA_965365285.1 uncultured bacterium | reverse complement strand
CTAAGTAACGTGTCCAGAAATTATACACAGCAAGAATTCTAAAAATTTCTTACATTACTGCTAAGCATTTGTTTTCAAAAGAGCTTTAAGATTTTTTTGGCCCTGCTATAATAAGTTCTAGAGTCACGATGACGGTTTCTTCTGTATCGCATAGCGCAATAAAACCTCCATCTGTGAAGATCGGGCGGAGAGTTTATGATTTTCTATAATAACTGTCATAGGGAAATAAGCCGCTTTACCCCCTATAACCAAGATTATATGGGGTAGACTTTTTCGCACTATTGAGAGGAAAACTGATGAAGTACTTTCTTATTCTATCCATCCTATCACCTCTCCTTTATGCCAACACCGTTGAATATCTCACACGAAATCAAGATGCCATGGCCGAAGTCTATGCCATACCCGAAGTTCAATCACGCCTTAAACAATGTCGTGAATACCACAAAGAAAGAAGTACAGATAATGAGCCTTCCAATATTTTTAGATGCCTTGTTGAAGGAGAAAAAAAAGCTCAGGGTTATGAAATTGAACCCATTAGCGAAAACCTTCTCAAAACCATCATGAAAGGTATGGATATTGAAGATCCAAAAGGACCTGAGTTTGAGGGACTTCAAATTACAGAAGTCAAAGGTGGAGAAAGTGATCCCGCACTTAAAAACCTCGAGGCCTTTTTTACCGAAAAGCTTAGAAAGGGATTATATGGAGATGTCCAAAATGGTGTTTATGGTGTTATCGACCACAGTGTTTTTCATGATCTCTACGAAAAGCAGGTTGGAAAAAATATTATCTCAGGTATAAGTTCCTATTGTATCGAAGCGACCCCAACAAGGGCCTTTATTCTTTATGAGAATCTCGAAAAAAACCAAGAGACTCGTAAGGATAATTTAACTCTCCTTAAAGAGTATCAAGATAACATCAATCAGGCCTATCAGAACTGGAATCTTTGCATGAACTCTCTACAGCAAATCTGCCATGCTGGAGAGTTAAAAAATGAAGAGAATAAGATTCTTTTCGATTTTAAAGGGCTCGAAGAGTCACCTCCAAAGGTGAAAAAGGGTGATGACCCCTCACCTCTCATCTTTAGCATCAATGACGTGGAATATTCACGGCAAAGGGCCTGCACTTTGATTCGATTTATTAAGGATTCAAGGCAAACCCTCATTAAGGTCGCTAAAATTAAAAACCTTTTGGCCAATTTGGCCGATCCCAAGACCAGTATAGACCTCGAAAACCCGGCCGTTATCAATCTTAACTTTACCGAAGAGGACACTCTAGATCGAATTCTTCAAACCTCCTCTAAAGAATTTTTGTATGGTGGAGATAAGAAGAGCTTTAAAACAGCAAACGACTCTTTGATTAGATCTTTTGAGGCCGAATGCGTGAAAGCAGGAAGTAATCTGGATAAATGCCAAAAACACTTCCTAAATCGAACCGAAGCTGAAAAGGCGGCAACTGAAGTGGCCCTTAAAACCCAGGCCATGGTTCGAAAGCTTGAAAAATACCGAGATGATAAGGATAAGCTTGAGATCTATCTTACAGAGGAAGGTTACACCGAAGAGGAAATTGAGGATATTTTAAAAGATACCAATGCCTTTAACCGAATTATTCAAAATTATGAGACCGAAAGGAAGTACTTTATTGATGCTCTAAGCTCGAGAATCAATGAAAGAAGCCTTCCTGGAGAAAAAGATGGTGCTCTACCCGAATTTGACTCGCAAGAAGTCCAGAATCGTATTAAAACCATTCAAAAGGAAATTGAATCCAGGTCTGAGAAGTATGAACAGCTGATTCATTATACCAATATCATTGAAGGTCATATGGGATTAAAAGATGAAGAAGGTAAGCCTATTGATGATAAGAACCTTGCTATTATTTTTAAAGAAATCAATGACCGACTCGAAAGTTCCAATGAGAAAAAAGAATACTCCATTGGAATTGAAGATATTAAAATTCTCCATACCAGGCTTATCGAAAATGGGATGTATAGCGATACCACACCTTCGCTCATTGAATCCCTTCCCGTTGAGCTTTTAAACGCTCAGGTCCTCACCTATAGTTCTACCGTTAATGACTCAGAGGATCAGGAACTCAATTGACCCTTCGTATCTTTTCTCCTTCTTTATCCGAGTGCTAGCATACGGCGTTCTAAAAAGGAGAATACCGTGAATTTTTACAGCGACGTGCCAGAATGGAAATGGATGTTCAAAAACGCTATCGATTGGGAAAAAATCATTCCCCTCTACTACAACTCCTTCCCCACGGCCGATGGTTTTGAAAGTAAGGAAGAAATCCTCCCCTTCCTTGAAGAACTCGTCGATCAAACCGGTGCATGGGCAGGTAGCGATCAGGCCCTTGAAGACGCCAGAGCACTCGATGAAAAAGGACCAGGGGAAGTTAAAGACGGTCTCACTCTTCCAAATGAATATTTAAGTCGAATCTATAAACAAGCCGCTGAGCTTGGAGTTTTTGGGCTCTCGATGCCTCCTGAGTACGGTGGTATGGGTGTTCCCGCCTCTGTTCATATGGCGGTTCTGTGCCAAGGAGCGAGAAGCTCTCTAGGTGTTAGTACCCAACTCGCCTTTTTTACTTCCATTGCCGATATGATCAATCGGTATGGTGAAAAAGAAGATAAGGAGAGACTAATTCCTCAAATTATTGAAGGAACCATCTCAGGCTCCATGTGTTTAACAGAGCCAGGTTGTGGTTCAGACCTTGGAAATATAAAAACAACAGCAACTCCTCAAGGAGATGGGACCTATCTCATCAACGGAACCAAAATCTTTATCTCCAATGGCGGCGGTGGTATTGGACTCGTCCTCGCCAAAACACCAAATGCTCCTGAAGGTCTTAAAGGAATCTCGATGTTCCTCGTTGAGCAAAAAATTGATGGTAAAGAAGGACTCAATTACTACGTCGCTAAAAATGAAGAGAAAATGGGTCTTCACGCCTCTTTTACCTGTGAAGTTGTTTACGAAAACTCTGTAGGTAAGCTCATTGGTGATGAAAATGAAGGCTTTAAAATGATGCTTCATTTAATGAATGAAGCAAGACTCGCTACAGGCTATCAGGCCCTAGGGATTATTGAGGCCTCCCTCGCCTACGCTAACGAATACGCTCTTCAAAGAACAGCCTTTGGTTCTCCTATCGCTGAACTTCCACTCATGAAAAGAAATCTTGAAGACTATGAGACAGAGATGAATGCGATCAGAGCTCTCCTTGCCGACACAACTTCGCATTTTGATATCATGACTAAACTTGATCTTAAAAAACACAACACCGAGGATCTCACCAAAGAAGAAACCGCAATGCTTGAAGAGGCCACGAAATGGTTAAGAAAAAGAACTCCTCTTGTGAAGTACTACGCATGCGAAAAAGCAACAGAACTCTCCCAAAGAGCAATCCAAGTTCTTGGTGGATACGGCTTCATGAAAGAATACCCAGTGGAAATGTATCATAGAGATTCTTTTGCTCCACTTCTGTATGAAGGAACCTCCCAGATCCAGGCGCTCATGGCCCTAAAAGATCTCGTGAAATACGCCATGAAAGATCCTAAAACTTTCTTTACAAATATCATGGATAAACACCCAACAACCGAGCTTGGTGGAAACGATTGGACCAGATCTTATAAGAAAGTTCACTACCGGTTTAAGAAAAAGATGATGGGCCTTATGGTAAAAACCCTTAAGCCTAAAAATGGAAAAAACATCTTTAATCTCAAAGCTTGGACCGAGATGGATAATATCAATAAGCTCATGACTCACGCTGAGACTCTGTGCCAGGCCCTCGCCTACACTGAAACTCTCAGAATCCTCTGTGATCATGCCAATAAAGATCACTCCCGAGTAGATCTTTTCCATCGCTATCACACATTGGTTGCTCCAAGACTTGAGGCCATCTACACCGATTGGTCAATTCGACAGTAGTTTCAAACTGCACCTTGCAAAGCATAAGGTCCTCTTCCGAGGACCTTTTCATTGCCCCTTCTTTTAGGCCTCTGTACTCTAACCTAAAAAAAGGATTTTTTATGAAAGCTCTTCTTTTCTTTCTTTTAAGTAGCAGTGTCTATGGATTTGGAATCTCGGGTTACCACGGACAAAATGGTTATGATGGCCGAGATGGTATCTCTGGAAAGAAGACAACCCTGTTTATTAATCATGAAGGCGCTTCCATTGATCTCTCCGGCACCGACGGCGAAGAAGGAAATCCTGGAAGACCAGGAGGAGATGCCAGCGGATGTTTCCATGGAAGACCTAATCATAATCTCTACGGGGCCGATGGAGGACATGGAGGAAATGGCGGAGATGGTGGACGCGGAGGAGACTCTGGGACACTCGATCTCTACTATAAGGACCTTCTTCATATTAAGAATACCTATGTCGATATGACTCCAGGTCGAGGTGGACGAGGAGCACGCGGATCCTTTGGTGGACGAGGCTGCCATTGCCGGTTTTACTCATGGAGTAAAGTCATACAAAATCCGGACGGATCGACAAGGAGACTAAGTTTTCGCTGCTTTGATGGAAATGACGGAAGAGATGGATATTGGGGAAGCGAAGGAAGTGACGGATCCGTAGGAAAAATATCACTGATCCAAAAAGATAAACCCCTCGAAGAGGTCTATCCCATTCTCACGACAACTCTTGGAGAGTTACAAAATAAACAACACCTCTCAAGACATGTCTGGGAACAAAAATCAGGAGCAAGACTTCTCTTTCATAATGCTTCTAAAATACCAGATCAATACCTAAACTGGATCGAGACCGAGAAAAAAACAGTCTCCCTTAAGTGGAAATCCCATCGTTTTCCCCTTTCAGACTTTTCTAAAACTCCTGTCAAAGTAGAACTCTCAGACTCCCTTCATTTTATAGCAGATCCCTCTCTTTGGTTGAAAACGATGGTGAAGCGATCTCGAAACCATGACACCATTATTATTCAAGATGCCTTTACAGAGGAGATGGTCTCAAAAATTATTCCCGTTTCTCTAGAAGGATACGAAGAAAAAATTGTGCTAACCCTAAAAGATGAATTTGGACTTCTCGATGCGGTGAATGATCGATTTTATCTCGATACCAAATGGAGTCGAACCGATGGTCAAGGAGATGGACTTCTTAAGCGTTTTAAAGATTTTATCCCGCCAGAAGTGATTGCAAAAATCGACCCTCATACCTATGAGATTCATCTTGGTAAACTGCCCGTTAAAATGAAATACTTTAAAAAGCGACGAACAATTAAATTCGATCTCACTCTCATTAGAAGCTTTGAAAACTTTCAAAAGAAAGTGGGACGCTTTGACACCTCAAGATCTCCCTTTAATGAGAACTTCAAAGTTAAGATTAAAGACATTGACTTATAACGGATCGGAACACTCCGCTTTGTCTCTCATTGTCAGATTCCTTTGATTTTGGATAGAATATTCAGGCAAACCACAAATCAAAGGATGAGACGTGAACTTTTATTCGGATGAAGCGGAATGGAAATGGATGTTCAAAAACGGAATTGACTGGGACACCATTATTCCCATGTATTACCCAAACTTTCCTACAGAAGACGGTGTTCAAAACAAAGAAGAGCTGATTTCTTTTTTTGAAGAGCTTTTAGATCAAATCGGGGATTGGACCGGAAATACTCTTTTTCACCGTGCGGAAGAGCTCGATAGAGTCGGCGCTGGAGAAGTGAAAGATGGAAAAACCATTCCGAGTGAGCCTCTTCTTAAAACTTATCATGAGGCGATTGAACTCGGCTTTCACAGTCTAGGGCTTCCAAAAGAATGGGGCGGAATGGGACTTCCTCCTGCTGTCGGTGGTATCGGGCTAACCGGTCTAGCAAGAGCCTGTGGTGCCTCCATGGTTCAGCTCTCATTCTACGGCTCCATCGCTGAAATGATCAATCGGTTTGGTGATCAGGCCGATAAAGAGCGACTCATTCCTATGATTATGAATGGGGAACTCAGTGGCGCCATGTGTATTACAGAACCAGGATATGGATCCGATGTTGGATCAATCACCACAACAGCGACCAAAAGAGAAGATGGACTCTACGAACTTAATGGATCTAAAATCTTTATCACTAATGGTGGTGGAGGTGTTCAACTCGTTCTGGCCAAAATCAAAGATCAAATTAAAGATAAGGATATGACCGATCCTAAGCAGCGCCTCCTCGGTCTTAAAGAAATATCCATGTTCCTCGTTGAACAAGAGCATCCTCTTAAAGAAGGTAATAACTACCAAGTCGCCAAAAATGAAGACAAAATGGGTCTTCATGGCTCTTTTACCTGTGAAATTGTTTATGATGGAACAATTGGAAAGCTCATGGGTGAACCTAACGAAGGTTTTACCTATATGCTTCACCTCATGAATGCCGCTAGACTCGCCTGTGGAGTTCAGGCCCTAGGAGGAATTGAAAACTGCCTTTCTTACGTTCGTCAGTACGCCAATGAGAGAGAGCAATTTGGTAAAAAGCTCATCGATCTTCCTCTCTATAAAAGAAACCTTGAAGACTGGGAAACAGAACGAGATGCTCTTAGAGCATTCGTAGTTGATACCTTCAATCAGTTTGATGTTCACCAGTTCTATGATCTCAAATTAAGAATTCAGGGAGAGCTCACCGCCGAAGAAAAAAAGGCCCATGAAGAGGCCAAAGTTTGGACCAGGAAAAGAACTCCTCTTTTGAAGTACTACTCTACAGAAGCTTTTACGGATCTCTCAAAAAAGGCGATTCAGGCGCTAGGAGGTTATGGATTCATACGAGAATATCCAATGGAGAGACTGCATAGAGATAGTTTTGCTCCTCTTCTTTATGAAGGGACTTCTCAGATTCAAGCACTCATGACACTTAAAGATCTTTTAAAGTACGCAATGAATGATCCTAAAAAATTTATGGCCAATATCTTCTTTAAGCACCCTGGTAAAGATATCTTGAGCGGAAATAATGACTGGGAAAAAGACTTTGCGGCCAGACATTATAAATTTAAGACCAATCTTCTTAAAATGCTTTATAGAAAACTTGATCCCCCAAAGAGTTTTAAAGTTTTTGACTTTGAAGGCTGGGTTAACGAAGAAAGAATTAGTCACTTAATGGAAAACGCAGAGACTCTTTGTCAGGCATCGGCTTATTTTGAGGTTCTCCGAGTTCTCGCTGGTCATGCCAATATGGATGCAGAGAGGGCCGATCTCTATCACCGTTATGCGAAACTCGTGGATCCAAGGCTAGAGGCTATTTATCGAGATTGGGTGATTAGATAGCTTTTTTTATCTTGAGATTTTTCCATAACCTTAGCGTAACGAGGGTGCCATGATCGTCAGGGTGATCATTTCTCTCCCAACTCTCGACATCTATGGACCCTTCAAAAGCTTCAACAAACTTTTTTACAATGGGCATCCCAAAACCGGTGCCCAATTCTCCCTCTGTTCCTTTTCTACTGGTCGCATCTGAAATCGAAAAGAGTTTTGAGCGTAGTTCTTTACTCATTCCTATACCAAAATCTCGAATTTTAATGACCGCCATTTCGTCATCGCTTTCTGCAATGACTCTAATCTCGGAACTACGTTCTGAAAATTTAATCGCGTTACTTAAAATATTCGATATCACAGAATGAATAAAAGAATTTCGATAGACAAGGACCTCGATACCTGGCTCAACATGAATATTGAGTTTAATATCTTTTTCTTGAAGTCGATGGTCCAAAAGCTCTACCGATTCATCAATCATAGATTTTACTTCCTCAAAGAGGAGCGTAAGATCCATCTTTCCTTCATCAACCTTAAGATAATTTCGAACATCATCAATTAATATTATACTTTTATCAATCGATCGCTCTACAATTTGAAGAAGCTTAGGATGTTTTTCCTCTGGCGAGATGCATATCATCTGATAGGTTGTTTTCGCGGCCGCAAGCGGAGTAAGGAGATCATGGCAAAGAACATGATTGAGTTGTCTTGCTCGATAAAGCTCATTTTGAAAATTTTTCTCTAAGGCAATATAAATCTTTTTTTGACTCTCAATATGATTTAGAAGCTTATTGATTTCTTGAATAAGTTCATCATCACCCTGCAGCCGAGTATCATAACTTTCGTCTTGAATGATCTTTTTAAGCTGATCTACAAGTTTTTTCAAAACTAGGCCGCCTTTTTTGTGTCTTCTGACTCTTTTCGCTCTTTTAAAGAAAGATCTCTTTCAAGAGCTTTTGGATCAATCTTTGTTTGACCTTTAAGCCAAAGATAATGACCAATAGCTAAAATACCCATGCTAATAGCAAGGAGTGCTCCGATAAGATACATTTGAGAATCATTTATCATAGCTCTCTGATCGGGATTTGACTTAATTTACTTTAAATTAAGGTGCTAAATAGATTTCATTGCTATAGGAGAGTTCCTGGCCAGAGCAAAGCTCTCCTTTTTGTTTTTCTTTGATGAATCCAAAGTTTTTCTCAATAGAATTAGTTTGAACCTTATAGCGATGGGTTTTTTCGACTTTTTCAGATCCAATCAGCTCAACCACCTCATCTCCGCTTGCCGTACTTCTAAAATAAAACTGATGAAGCTGTCCCTTAACCTGAAATCTTCTCTCGGATCGATCCCCTCTTAAAAGTCGATCACAGATGACCCCGACAAACTCATCCTGATCACTGGGAAGCGCTTCTTGAATAGAAGCAATTCCCCTGCCAAGGCTTTTCATTTGAGGCACTTCTTTAGTTTCTAAATACAAATCTTTGGCGTAGCTAATCTGAGAGTCAGTACAGCCCTTTTGAACCACATGGGCCCTAATTTTAACAGGCTCTCTCTCCAGCTTATTATTTAATCTAAAATTTTGAAGAGCAAAGCAAACTCTAAGTGCTGAAGATTCCTCCTTTTCATCCAATTGACTAGAACTGGGCATCACCTTTCCTAGGAAATCCTTAGGGTCTTCACCCGGCCCTTTTTCCATACAGGAAAAGAGAAAAAGGAGAAAGAATAGAGTATGAAAGAGCTCTCTCATCCCTGGCCTATCGGTATTTTTCTTGACTGTTTTACTCTATTTTTAATAAATAGATTTTATGGATAAGTTTGAAATTATCAATACCGAGGACGGATCCCTCTCAATCTATTCAGGCCCCTATCAAGAGGCCTGTCATAACCTTTCTGGGGCCTATTCAGAGACACTCCACAATTTTGTGCAAGGATGTGAATTGGAGGTCATTTCAAAAGAAGAAATCTCTATTTTAGAAATTGGATTTGGGACAGGAGTAGGGGCCGTTTGCACCTTAGAAAATACAAATAAAAAAATCCATTTTGTTTCTTTTGAAAAATATGAAGAAATGGTAAAGCTCGCTCAAAAGCTCTATCCTCTCTATCAGAATCTTCAAAAAACGGAATTTGGATATGAGCTACAAACGGATCGACTCCTTCTTCAGATCTATATTGGAGACGCAAGAAAAGAAGTAAAAAGATTTTCACGTCCTTTCGATGCTATTTTTCAAGATCCCTTTTCACCAAAAAAGAATCCTGAGCTCTGGACCACCCAGTGGTTTTTGGATCTTTTTGAACTCTCCCACAATGAAACAATCCTCTCCACCTATAGTTCTTCCGTATCCATAAGAAAAAGTCTCGTCGAGGCCGGTTGGATCATTGAAGACCGAAAGGGTTTTGGAAATAAAAGATTAGCGACAAGAGCGAAAAAGACAGGAGAAATTAATCGTGAAATAAGGGAGCGTCTTGATCGCTCCCCAGTTCAGCCTCTTCACGATTCTATTTTAAGCGCTTCATTTTTTTACTCTGATCAAAGTAAATAAGCTCATCAGACGCCTTTAAGAGGTCATTGGCATTCATCCAGACTCCAATCTCCTGACCTTTTTTATTCTTGTAACACTCCCATGCCTTCGTGTAGTTACAATAATTTCCCCAGGTGTTTTTGAGGAGAAGCTGACACTTCCCATTTCGAATTCTCTTTCCGATAAGAACCGATTGATGGTCTTTTCGAGAGAGAAAGTTTTTTGCCCTTTTTAAAAAATTATTTTTATCTCTTAGAACAGAGGCCTTATAAGTTACAATCACTGGATTCTTTTGGTTTAGCTGAGTGAAAACATTATTTACTACTGCAAAATAACCATTTTTTCTGATAAGCGGTGGAAGATTTTTAGATGTCACCATCACTCCAGAGGGATAAAAACATTGATCAAAAACACTATAGACATAGGATGCATAATCTCTTTTGTTGAGAAAAGGCCTAAGGCTTTCGTATATTTTTTCAAAGTCTGCATTTTCAAATACCTCTTTAACTCGATCTCTACGAGTATAACGAGAGAAAATCTCTTTAAGTTTTTTGGCCCTATCTGGTGCCGATTCAATTTCACGACCTATAGTTGGATTATAAAACTCAAAAAACCACTCCGTGATCGCATACCAATGAACGGCCGAGATATTTTGTTGTTTCGAATAGTCTGCCATAGCCTTTTCTATAATATCGTGTCGGCACATTCCATTTTCTCGAATCATTTCAATTGCGACACCAGCATCTCCGCCATCTAAACTTTTTGCGTTTTTGTTTCCTATTCCTAAATGGTACATGAGAGCAAGGTAATGGGGACTTGAGGGGGCCTGTTTGATTCCTCCAAGTTTTAAACCATACATATCGCGATAGAGATCTAGTAAAGTAGCGCCAGCAAAAGCATAGCATAATCCCACTGGTCCTTGATTTAGAGTTGGTACAGGTCTTTGATGCAGCCAACCTTTTCGAGACAAATTTACATAACCCTTGCAACCTTCCTTAACCCTCTTTTCAAATAACCTGTTTGAATAGGCCAAAGATGGCATTAAAAATACCAAAATGATTAATTTTTTCATAATAACCCCTTTGATAATCATTATAACGCCTAATGAAAATTAGGGGAAAATTTTAAATAATCATTTACTAAAGTATTTTTCTTGAAGCTTAAATATAAATTTTTTATCTGAAAGTACCTGATCTAGGGACTCCTGATACCTTTTTATTTCAAGGTCTGAAAAAACTTTATTGAAAGCAAAGTAAAGGCTACTTGGAGGGTAGGTGTAAACTATCCTGAGTTTACTCATATCTACTCCCTTTCTCTTAGCATGCCTTAAAAAATAGTCCCTATTAAAAGAAACATAGGGGATTGACCCTTTTTGCATTTTTTCAATCAATTCATCCGGATCCACTTTTTGAATAATATGATCTATAGGGTGTCCCGCCTCTCTTAATTTAAAATCACAAGCATCTTCTCGCACAACAAGTACTCTTTCATCAGAAAGATCACTCACTTTTTCTACTAATTTAGGTTGATCACCGTAATAAAAGATGGCGTCTTTTATATCATAAATTGGACCTACCCATCTAAAGAGGGTTTCTCTTTCTTTGGTTCGGGTAGTGCTATACAAGAGAGATCGTGAGCCTTCTTTTTGAGCGTTTCGATAGGCCCTTGCCCATGGAACGAGTTGAATATTTCTCTTCTCATCTTTTTCACCAGCATTATCCAGCATTCGATGAAGAATTTCAGTACTGTACCCACTGATTTTTTTATCGGCGCTCATAAGGTTAAAAGGTGGGAATTCTTCGGTATAGATCACCTCAGGTGCACCCATTAAGTTCAAACTTAAACTAAGAGAGAGGAGAGTAAACCATTTTTTCAAATTAAACACCGGCCTTCTTTTTTACCTCTTCAAGGATAACATCCCATTCACTCTTATTCGACCATCTTACTTGGGCCTCTTTTGAAAGCTTATGGAGAGGATCACAATAAAAGAAAACGTGACCTGGTTTTACATTTGGGGCCTTCCAAACAGAAACGCCCATCTCTTCGTCATAATATTCATAGGAGGCCACATGTCTTTTTCCACCTCCGCCGGGAAGATCACAAACAAAGGTAGGAGTATTAAATCCAGCAGTCGTTCCACGAACTGCTTTTTCAAGCTCCTCTGCCTCTTTAAGAGTCGTTCTAAAATGCTCACAACCAGGAACCATATCGTGCAAATAAACATAATAGGGTGTAATGTTAATCCACTCAAGCTGTCTGGTGAGTTTCACCATAGTCTCGACGTTATTGTTAACTCCTTCTTGGAGAACGGCCTGATTTCGGACAATGATATTTTCTTGAAAAAGTCGATCCATCGCTCTTTGAGACCACTTCGTGATCTCCTGAGGGCTTGAAAAGTGGGTGTGTACCACGACCTGCTTTCCGAAAGAGCGACCAAGAAAATGAACTTCTTTTAAAGCATTAAACCAGGCATCGTCGGTGAGGATTTTTTGAGGAAAGATAGCAATCCCTTTAGTAGCATATCGAATTCTTCTAATATGAGGAATCTTTAAAAGATTTTGACCAATATAGCGAACCTGATCCGGAGTCAGCATAAAAGCATCTCCTCCAGAGATAACAACATCCTCTACTTCAGGTTTACCCATAAGATATTCAAAAACATCATCCCATTTTTTTTGATTCGCCCCATAGGTACTTTTCTGAATGGTTTCCGTTGATCCACCGATGATTCGACTACGAGTACAGTAGTTACAATAAACCGGGCAAATCGTCGTCGGAAGAAAAAGAACTTTATCTCGGTAACGGTGAGTAAGCAGGGGCACTGGCGAATCTTCATCCTCTGCTAGCGAGTCTGCTTTATAATAGGGATGATCTTCAAGATATTGACTTCCGATGGGAAGAAATTGTTTTCTTAAAGGATCATCAGCTGGATTATCCCAATCAATAAGAGAAAAAACATAAGGAGTGATCCGGATATTCATAGGAGTATAATGCTGACCCTGAATAATATCAGCGATAAAATCCTTAGAAACTCGGCTTCCTAGGATCTTAGCGACTTGCTCGACTTTGGTTATGGAGTTTTTGAGTTGCCATTTATGATCCGCAAACTCATCTCTAGACACGTGTGCCCAGCCAGGAATCTTTTTCCAAAACTCATCGTCCCTAAAATTTCTATGCTCAAGCCCAAACTTAGTGGGGGAT
Organism: uncultured bacterium; assembly: GCA_965365285.1. Taxonomy (GTDB): domain Bacteria; phylum Bdellovibrionota; class Bacteriovoracia; order Bacteriovoracales; family Bacteriovoracaceae; genus JAURDE01. The sequence goes on along the minus strand of CBDUBC010000065.1, from coordinate 3,178 downwards.
GATTTTTGTTCTGCCATATTGCCTCCAAGCCATTATTATACATTAGGTCATATATTATGCACTGATATCATAATTTATGTTTATACGCACCCATCACTAGTCACTAAGTGCTAGAAATGTTTTAATTTTAGTTAAATGAGATGGATTAATCAGATATTTATTTATTTTTGTCTAACGACTGCACTCTCCTGCATCTTAAGCAGCGCAATGCACAATACATCTTTCCTCATGACCCTCTCTCAAATCCTCATTCCACTTAACCTTCTTATCGGTCTAGTGGCCTATTTTTATTCTCTTTTTGTGCAAAATGCCTTCAAAAGGGCAACTTTGCTCAATTTGCTCTATTTTATTTGTGGACTCATGATTCAAACCATCGTCTCCCACAACCATCTTTCTCAAATAAATTTTATTGATTACATCCTCAATATGGGCAATGCCGCTTTTCCTTTTAGACATTATCCTCCTCTCATATCCTGGACAATTGGGATAAATCTTGGACAAATTGCCCTAATCTTTTACTCTTTAAAAACGGCCAAAAAGGGCCCAGAGCTCAGTTGGCAAAAATCAGTATTACACTTTATCCTTCATCTCTTTCTCATCATTGGAATTATTTTTCCAACCTATCAATACTTTAATTTCACTCAAATGCTCACTCATCTCACGCATGGAATGATTCAATTCGATAGATTTAAACCCTATAGCGTTCGTAAAACCTTTCAAAAAAATAATCAAAGTATAGTTCTCATCCCTATGGTTCATATTGGGGGTGAGGAGTTCTATAAAAATGTGCTTAAAGAATATTATCAAAAGGAAGGAATTGTTCTTCAGGAAGGTGTCAACGATGAAACCAAGCGACTGGTTCATGGCGCTGATTATAAAGGAGTGGCCCAGGCCCTGGGACTCTCTACCCAGAAAGATCAATTCAAGCTGCCCGAGTCCTCAAAATTAAAACTCGTCACAGCTGATGTGGACACGACAGTATTTGACCAAGAAACCATCAATAAACTTAATCTCATCTTTAAGTTCACAAGTGATCTTAAAGGCAAGAGTGAAGATGCCCTCTCGGATTTTCTAAAGCTTCAAGTCTTGATGGCCAACCGTGAATCCACAGCAGCTTTTTTTGAAGATATTCTAATCAAACGAAATAGAGTCCTCATTCAAAACCTTAATCAATATAAAGAGAATAATCTCATACTGGTTCCCTGGGGAGCTTTACATCTTCCCGAAATTCAAAGCTACCTCATTGATCAAGGTTATCAATTAACTTATGAAGATAAAGTTTCAGTACTAGGTAAATGACTAAAATTTCGCTAAGAGAGAAAAGGAAGTCTGATAGTCATATCGGGCATTACCGACAACAGGAAAATTATCATATTTCCATAGATGGGCCGCTTTCATACTAAACATCTTTGATAAGGCCATAGAAACAGATCCCTCAATATTTACGTTCCAATCAGAGCCTTCACTAAAATTAGGAATATACTCGGCCCATAATTTACTTGAAAGATCCTCAGAGTGTTTAGTTTCAGTCTCTAGGTGAATTCTTGCTTTATTGGAGTGCTCTGTGGAGAGTTTTTCACCTGTCTCATGATTTTTTCTTCGATTGACCGTATATCGATAGCCAAGCTCTGATTTGGTTTCATTTTTTTCAGATTTATATATATGATAGGAAAAACCAAGATCGGTGTTGTACTGATCTGTAATTCCCGCAAATTTATTCCCAAGAACCTGCTCCCCTAGAAAACCAGCAAGATTTCCGATGATTGTTCTTTCATATTTCGCATTCACGTCCCAGTGTCTAGCACTTTCAACTCCGGCCGATGTGCCGTATGTATAATGTCCTCCAAATTCAACAAGATCTTTTTCTGTAAAACCATATTTATTCGTCGACTTTCCTGTATACGTTTTAACTTCTGAGTTCCCTCCGGTGAGGAGAACGTTCACTTCTGATTCTCCGCTGTACTGTGCATGAGTAACTGAGCTTATGAGAATAGTAATGGTTGTGATTATTTTTTTCATAAAATTCCTTTTTGTTTTAATGATATAAAAACCTAATCCAAAATAAAAACCCTAAAACTGATTTAATCATTTATTAAAATTCAGGCTCACAAAATTTAAGCCGATAATTCTTCAATCAAAACTTGATTTACCCCTTGGTCCACCTACCCTTGGATCAATCTGGGGCAAACTGAGGCTTTATCATTAATTTCGGTAACTTAACCTACTTTTATTTCCTATAATATAAATTATACGAAATATAGTGACCAAGAAACGCTCTTGTTGAAAAAAGACATACCTAGGCCTACATTGAATCAGTTTTGCACAGACCTTTGACCAAGTTTTTATGTCTGCATTATTTTGATATTGATTTGAGGTATACCTACCCCTACCCTAAATCAATTTCCAAAAGACAAATTTATTAACGGATTTAAACGGTTAATCTAAAGATAGGGGAAGCTTTAAAAATTTTAAAATGATATTTAGCGTATTAAGATAGGAATCAAATAATATCGTAAAGGATTATAACTTATGGCAAATATACTTATCAATGGAACGAATCGCGGAATTGGGTTGGCACTCGTTAAAAAATTCCTTTCTGAAGGTCATAATGTTTTCGCCATATGCAGAAAGGCGTCGGAAGAGCTCAAAAAAACTGGTGCTCAGGTTTTTGAAGAAATTGATGTTACTGAATCCTTTTCCATTAAGGCCATCCTTAATCTTCTCCCTGAAATCGATATTCTTATAAACAATGCTGGAATTTTAAGAAATGAAACTCTTGATCATTTAAATTTTGATGGAATTAGAGAACAATTTCTCGTTAACACCATAGGGCCTCTAAAATTCATTACATCCTTATTACCTAAGCTCAAAGCAGGCTCAAAAATTGGAGTTGTTAGCTCAAAAATGGGTTCTATTAGTGATAACACTTCTGGCGGCTATTATGGTTATCGCATAAGTAAGTGTGCGGTCAACATGATGGCAAAATGTCTCGCAGAAGACCTCAGAGATAAAGGAATAACTGTTTTAATTCTTCATCCTGGCTTTGTTAAAACTGAAATGACTGGCGGGCAAGGCCTCATCGAAACAACAGAATCTGCTGATGGCCTCTACAAGATCATGGCAAAAAAAGATATAAAGGAAAAACGACAGCTTAGCTAGCTTGGATGAAAGCTGGGCA
>CBDUBC010000064.1:0-16198 GCA_965365285.1 uncultured bacterium | reverse complement strand
ATCGAAGTCTGGAAAAATCGCATTCTTTAAATTCTTCATCGTTAACCAGTGAATTAAAAAGAGTATTCACCCCTGTAAAGGCCGTGAACTTAAATTTTTTCATCTCACCAATAAAGCGTTTGGTGTCTCTAGGATTTGTGATGAGGACATTTAAAGCTCCAATAGCAAAAAAGATGAAGCAATTCGCTGTTAGAGAGAAGATGTGATAGAGCGGCAGAGGAGTAATAATAATTTCATCACTAAACTCTTCCTCTCCATTTGCTTCTAAAAGTGGACTTAGCCATGCTTTAGCCTGCAGCATATTACAGACAATATTTCCATGAGTAAGAATGGCACCCTTAGAAACTCCGGTAGTTCCTCCAGTGTATTGAAGAAAGGCAATATCATCATGACCAATATGAGTCCTTTCGTATTTTGTTTCATCTCCCATATCAAGTGCTTGCTTAAAAGAAAGAGCAAGTGGGATATTCCACGCAGGAACCATTTTCTTCACATGTTTAATCGTGAAATTAAGAATATGATTAAGCGGGAATTTCGCGAGTTCAGCAATTTCAGTAACCACGACATGCTTCACTGAAGTTTTTTGAATACATTTTTCAAGCGTATGTGCACTGTTGGCAAAGATGACGATTGCTTTTGCCCCAGAGTCATTAAGCTGATGCTCAAGCTCTCTAGTGGTATAAAGCGGGTTTACGTTAACGACGACAATTCCTGCTCTCAGAGCTCCAAAAAGAGCAATCGGATATTGAAGAATATTAGGCATCATGAGTGCAAGACGATCCCCTTTTTTCATTCCTAGATTATTTTGAAGAAAACTTGCGAATTTTCTACTTTGATGATCGATTTGGGAAAAGGTCAGCGTCGTTTTGAGGTTATAAAAAGCAGGCTTTGATCCATACTCTTTAAAACTTCTTTCTAAGATCTCAACGAGAGATCCGAACTCATTGGGATCTATTTTGGTCGGTACTCCCTCAGGGTACTGTTTAAACCATGGATAATCCTTCATGCGGTCTTCCTTTGATGGCCTTGGTTAGCTGGAGAACCCTCTTCTTGGGGTCTTGGTTGAGTGTGATATCTCTGACAACAGAAATAATATCCGCACTACCTTCCAGAACTTGTTCAATTCTGTCTAAATTTATACCACCGATTGCCACAATCGGACAGTCAAATAACTTTTTCCAAACTCTAAGAGTCTTCACTCCTTGGGGAGTAAAGTTCATCGCCTTTAATGCCGTATGAAAAATTGGCCCAAGAGCTACATAGCTTGGATTGATCCAGGAAATTTTAGCAGCTTCAAAATAGCAATGAGAACTCAGACCTAGAGAGATCCCCTTTTCACTTAAAAGTTTTAAGTCCGCTGTCTCAAGATCTTCTTGTCCAAGATGAACACCAAAAGCACCATGCTTAACAGCGAGCTCCCAAAAGTCATTAATATAGAGTTTAATTTTATTTTTTTGGCAAACCTCAATGGCCTTAACAATTTCATTTTCTAAATCATTACCTTCAAGATCTTTTATTCTGAGCTGCACCATAGGTATTGAACCTAATCGTTCGATCATCTCTGCTCTTTCCACAATGGGATAAAGATGGGGGCCGGAAGATTCAAATTTGAGTTTAGGAAAGTGTAAAGTCTTTTTCCCAACCCAAACCATATCGTCTTCAATGAGGTCTTCAATGAAAGACTGAGTTCTGAGAATTCGATAGTCTCCTTCCTTTCTACATTTTCGAATTGATTTTTGAAGATTAATTTTTGCCAGAATCACAGAGTCTTCTGCATCAAGACCTAGAGCAAGCCCGGCAGCAATAGAAGAGGCCAAAGCACAACCGGTTCCTCGCGGAGATTTGAATGGATATCGCTTAGCTCCAACCCAATAGGTTTTTCCATTCACGTAAAGGAGGTCGTAAATATCATTTTCTTTTTCCTCGAGGTGTCCACCTTTAAGGTATATAACTTTAGGTCCATGATTTTTAAGATAATCAATTGCCTTTTGCATATCCTCTTCACTATTGATAGGAAATCCGCACAGAACCTCTGCTTCTGGAATATTGGGAGTAAGTACATAGACTCTTGGTAAAATAAAATCTTTAAAAAACTTTACTCCCTCATCACTTAATAAAACATTTCCGCTTGAAGACTCAAAGACCGGATCACAAACCAATTTGTAATTATGATCTTTTATCATTTGATAAAAGCTTTTAACCTTATCTAGCGAACAAAACATTCCCGTTTTAATCACTCCCTCTTCACCAAGAAGATCAAGCGCTGTTTTAAGTTGGTTTTGAAAGTGAATATTAGAAACCTCTCCACTATCAAAAACCTTTTGATGAGTCTGAGCGGTAAGTGCAGTGATAGCAAAAAGTCCCTCACACTCTAATACATTTATAAATTTAAGATCCGTTTGGATCCCCGCTCCAGCGCTGGAATCACTTCCCCCGACTAAAAGGACTCTTGGAATCTCACTAGAGTGTTTTGCTTGAGGATGTATCATCATAATCTCCATGCCAAAAAGGTATTCCCACAATAGGCGTTGAGGCACTTGCCATATCTCTTTTCATCATTGTACCGGCTTCATAGGCGATTCTTCCAGCCTCAAGTGCTAAACTAAAAGACTTTGCCATTTGGGCCGGTTGTCCACTTTTAGCGACGGCCGTATTAAGAAGACATGCATCGTAACCGAGTTCCATCGCCTTCACTGCATCAGAAGGTGTTCCAATACCAGCATCCACAATAAGAGTAAGACCTTTAAACCGATTCCTTAAAGTTTTGAGAGCATAGGGATTAAGAAGTCCTTGTCCTGACCCAATGGGTGACCCCCATGGCATCAAGATATCACAGCCTATTTCTACAAGTTTCTCAGCAAGGACAAGATCATCTGTCATATAAGGAAAAACTTTAAAACCGTCTTCATTTAAAATTCTTGCTGCATCCACAAGCTGAAAAGGATCCGGTTGAAGATTATAATCATCACCGGTCACTTCTAGTTTAATCCAATTGGTTTCAAAGATCTCTCTGGCCATTTGGGCCGTCGTCACGGCCTCTTTTATAGTATGACATCCTGCTGTATTAGGAAGTACTTTAACTGGAAGCGACTTAAGGGTTTCCCAAAAAGAATTGGGGGAATAACCGCCAAGCGCAGTTTCACTTCTTCTTAGGGAAACCGTCACTATTTCGGTCTTTGAATACTCAATACTTGTCTTTAGAGATTCAAGACTTGGATAACCTGAAGTTCCTAAAAGAAGTCTATTTTTAAATTGTTGTCCGTCTATTTCTAACATTTAACCGCCTGGGTGAGGTGTAACGACCTCAATATCGTCGCCCTTTTTAATGAATCTCTGAGCGTATTGGGATTTTGGTACGAATTCACAATTCACGGCAACAGCAAGATAGCTTGCCTGAATATTTTTACTTTCAAGAAAATCCTTTAGTGGCATTTCTTTTTCGAATTCTTCTTGAATTCCATTTAAAGTGACATGCATTCTGCCTCCTTTGAAAATATTTTTTGTATGGCGAGTTCGGCAAAAGCCGGGGAAAGAAGATAACCGTGGCGATAAAGCCCATTCACTCGAATACATCTTCCTTCCATTTTGATTTGAGGATGATGATCAGCAAAGGCCGGTCGAACTTGGGCATTTTGTTCAAGTATCCGAGCTTCTCCAATTTCTGGTATCGCCGAATAGGCGGCAGAAAGAAGTTCGAGCTGAGAGCGAACCGAAACATGACCTGCCTCTTCACTCTCTAGGGAACTTGCACCAATGATAATTTGATGACCTGGTCTAGGTACTAGGTAAATCGGAAAACGTGGATGCATAATTCGAACAGGACGTTGGAGAAACTGTTTTTGACATTGAAGCCTAATTACTTCCCCTCTAACTCCTCGAAGATTTATTAAATCTTTTTTTGCTTCAAATCCTCGACAATCAAAAATTGTATCAAACTCTTCTCCATTCACTTTGAATCCATCAATGAAAGCTTTGGTATTAAAGTGAGCTTTAATGTGAGGAAGGATATTTTGATTAAAAGCTTTAAAGATATCATCCGGAGCAATTTGCGCTTCACTAGAAAAAAAAAGCCCCTGATTAAATCGTGGAGCAATATGAGGCTCTAGTTCTGCTATTCTTTTTTGATCCACTTTTTCATAACGAGAAGAAAAGCCATTTTTATCGACTTCTCTTTGAAGATAAAAAAACTCATTAAGGTCTTGAGCGTGACTTAAAACAAGAGAGCCTTCATTTTGAAAGTAAATTTTCCCACCAAGCTTTTTGATGAGATTGGGCCATAGCTCAAGAGATCTCATACCCCATTTAGCAATTTCCTTTGTGCCGTGTTCTAGCTCACAAAAGGGAGCAAGCATTCCTGCGGCCGTGAGGCTTGCACTCTCTTCTCTATCGGGAAGCGGGTTACCCTTTTCAAATAAAGTGGGCCGGCATCCTTTTTCGAGGAGATTGATCGTAATCAACCTCCCTAAGATGCCTGCTCCAACAACAGCAACTTTCATTACTGGACCGATTTCCCCGAATAGAGCTGTTTCGCATCTTCACTAATTCTCATAGAGCAAAACTTCGGTCCACACATAGAACAGAATTCTGCTGACTTTGCTCCTTCTGCAGGAAGAGTTTCATCGTGAAACTCTCTTGCCTTTTCTGGATCAAGAGAGAGGTTAAATTGATCTTCCCATCTAAATTCATAGCGTGCTCGAGAAAGGAGGTCATCCCGTACTCTGGCCATGGGGTTTCCTTTGGCCACATCTGCTGCGTGAGCAGCAATTTTGTAGGCAATAATTCCGTCACGAACATCATTTTTATTAGGTAAACCTAGGTGTTCCTTAGGGGTTACATAACAAAGCATGGCACAACCGTACCAACCAATCATACCTGCTCCAATAGCACTAGTTATATGGTCATAGGCCGGGGCAATGTCGGTTGTTAACGGTCCTAATGTATAGAAAGGTGCTTCGTAACAGTCTTCAAGTTGCTTATCCATATTTTCTTTAATTAAATGCATAGGGACGTGACCTGGACCTTCGATCATTACTTGAACATCGTGTCTCCAAGCAATCTTAGTAAGTTCTCCAAGAGTTTGAAGTTCACCAAATTGGGCCATATCATTCGCATCTGCTAGACAACCTGGTCTTAGACCATCTCCAAGAGAAAAACTCACATCATAAGCTTTCATCACTTCGCAAATTCGATCAAAGTGAGTATAGAGGAAGTTCTCTTTGTTATGATGCATAATCCATTTGGCCATGATCGCTCCACCACGAGAAACGATCCCCGTAATTCTTTGAGCAGTATGAGGAATGTATTCTTTTAAAACACCAGCGTGGATAGTGAAGTAGTCAACCCCCTGCTCGGCTTGTTCGATAAGAATTTCTAAGAACATATCAATATTAAGCTCTTCGACTTTTCCATTTACTCTTTCAAGTGCTTCATAAATAGGAACTGTCCCAATAGGAATTGGAGAATTTCTAAGAATCCAACCTCTTGTTTCATAAATATTCTGACCAGTCGAAAGATCCATTAAGGTATCTGCCCCCCAGTGCGTGGACCATACAAGTTTCTCCACTTCTTCTTCAATTGAACTTGTAATCGCCGAGTTTCCGATATTAGAGTTAATCTTTACCAAAAAGTTTCGACCAATGATCATCGGTTCAATTTCTGGGTGGTTGATATTAGATGGAATAATTGCTCGACCTTTAGCGATTTCTTCTCGAACAAATTCAGGAGTTACTTCAGGAGGAAGATTCGCTCCAAAGTTCATTCCTTTAAGTCTCATCTCTCTTTCTTTATTTTGAAGCTGATCAGCATAACGTTGTCTGAGTTGATTTTCTCGTATCGCTACGTACTCCATTTCTGGAGTAATAATTCCTTTTCTCGCGTAATGAAGCTGGGTTACGTTTTTATCTTTTTTTGCTCGAAGAGGTTTCCTAGAAAAAAGATAATCATTCCCTGAAACTGGTTTAAAGTCTTTTTTAATAGATTCAACTTCTTCAACATCCTGTCTTCCAAGTATCCAATCTTTTCGAACTTCAGGGAGTCCTTTTTTAACATCGATATTAATGTTTTCATCGGTATAGGCACCGCTGGTGTCATAAGCGACATAAGAAGTGACATGAGCACCCTCACCTAATCCACTTTTGATTGCTCGACCATTTTCATTAAAATGACTATCTTGATTATTGATACTAATTTCTCTCATCCCTACTTGAACGGAAGGATAGTATTTTCCTCCAACGTAGATTTTTTTTGAGTTGGGGTAAGACTGATTAAATTCTGCTTTTTTTGATTCATCCATAAATGGATACTCCTTTCCTTAATTTCTCGGGATTAAATTGATAAATTGATACAATCAAAGACTCTCCATTCTCCCTACGCTAGTTTCAACTAGATCAGGTTCAAAGGGTTATGCATAATAGCATTCTCGGTCCAAGGACACCCCTGATGGTTTTGGTGATCTTATAAGAATTTAGTAATGGTGTAAAAGGGTTAATAGCGTTGAATGTTAGAATCAACTTCTTGACTCCATTTATCAATACCACCTTGCAGGTTTTTGACCTTTTTAAAATCGTTTTCAAGAAAAACGCGACACGCATCAAGACTTCTCACTCCATAATGACAATGGACAACAACATCCTTGTCTTTATATTGCTCAAGCTCTTTAATTTTTTGCTCTAGATCATTTAAGGGAACATGGACTCCTCCAAGATCAGCTATCTCCACTTCAAATGGTTCTCGAACATCAACAAGTACGTACTCTCTACCTGTATCCTTCCAATTACTTAGTTCGGTTGGTTCAATGGAGTCGATCGAGCGACAAACCTGCTCTCGCGTTTCAATCTTTTTAACCTCCTCAATAATTGGATGGTTTCCGCAAAGAGGGCATTCACTATCTTTTGGGAGTTTAAACGTTTTAAAAGTATTATAAAGTGGGTTAATCAGGAGAACCTTCGATTCAAGGGTATCTCCTATACCAAGAATTGCCTTAAGTACTTCATTGGCCTGCATGGTACCGAGAAGTGCAGGAGTGATACTAAAAGCACCTGCATCAGCGCAGTTTTGCATTTTAATAACAGGAGGCTCTGGATAAAGACACCGATAGCATGGAGAATTCTCCGAGGGAGAAAACATCGTTATTTGTCCCTCAAATTGAGAGACACTTGCCGTAATAAGAATTTTTTTTAGGAGAAAACAGGCATCTCCTAAAAGATATTTTGTTTCGAAATTATCGCTACCATCCACAATGATGTCGTATTCATCTAAAATTTCTTTTACATTCCCAATATCAAGTCTCCTTTCAATAATTTCTAAATTGATATTGGGATTAAGTTCTGTCAGTCTTTTTTTGGCAGAAATCACTTTAGTGAAGCCCACTTCAAGATTCGAATGAAGAATTTGCCTTTGGAGGTTCGATCTTTCAACGACATCATGATCCATCAGTCCTAATGTTCCAACTCCGGCCGAAGCAAGATAAAGTGCGCAAGGGGATCCTAATCCACCAAGTCCTATGAGAAGAACTTTTGCTTCTTTAAGCTTGCACTGACCGGCTACACCTAGTCCTTCAAGTTTTAAATGGGCCTTATAAAAATCATATTCTTCCGGGCCGAACTTTTGTTCCATGGACTTCCTCTCCATTAATTAAGTGAGGATATTCTAAAAAAGGAAAGAGGAAACGACCAGATATTCGCAGAGAGTTAAGTGCCCAAAATTTAGGTTATTTTAAAAAATTTCGTTGGGAGACCCGCCTTCGCCAAGACTTTCTAAGTTTTTTGGGATTTTTATGACAAAGGTAGTAGGAGAACCCTCGTTAAGTGAAAGTTCACCAAGATGTTGCTTTTCCACAATTCCTTTTGCCATAGAAAGTCCAAGACCGGTTCCTGCTCCAAGCTCTTTAGTCGTAAAAAAGGGTTCCCAAATTTTAACTCGATTTTCTTCAGAGATGCCAGGTCCAGAATCAGAAATCATTATCACAAAATGTTCTGTTTCATCCTTTATTTCAAGCTTGATCCACTTATCGTCCACTTCCCTAGCGAAGTCATAGGCATTAGTGAGGATATTTACAATAACTTGATTAAGAGCGGTCTTGTTGCAAAAAAGATCGATCTCTTGGAGACTATTATATTCCACATCAAATTTAATTTGAGCATCGATAATTTTTTCTCGAATAACTAAAAGAGCATCCTCAACAACTTCTTCTATCTTATACGCTTGCATAGGATCGTTAGAAGAATCTCTTGAAAAGCCTTTTAGGCTTTGAGTGATCTCACCCATTCTCTTCACCATATTAGAGATTTTTTCGAGTTGCTTATCTACTTTTTCAATCTTTACTCCTTCTTTATCTAGGTTTTTGGCCACAGATCGAAGAGAGAGATTTATGATATTAAGCGGGTTATTAATTTCGTGAGCGACGTTTCCTGCCATTTCACCTAAGGAGGCCATTCTTGCATTAGAGACCATATGACCTTGCATATTCTTCAGCTCGTCCATGGCCTTTTCCAATTCATTGGTTCTTTCTTTAACTTGTTTTTCAAGAAGGATTTGATAGTGAAACATATCAGAAACATCAGTACCAATAATTAAATAAGTATCAAGTCCTCTATCAGTAAAACTTTGAAGAAAAGAAATAATCCAGCTATACTTAACAGGTAGACCTTTTTTTTCTTTTCCTTTGATAGATGTAATAAAGTTAATTTCTGGATATTTTCCTAGTTTTTCAAAACTTTTTTGGAACATACTCCAGTCTTTCTCATCAACCAACTCCTGGAAATTATGGTCAGTGAGCAGTTCCCTTTTCGTCTCTAGAACTCCAGCAAGCTGCTCATTTCCTCTAAGAATCATTCCGTTAGCGCCTACAATACATGCCACACCGGGAGTCTTATTAAAAATGATCTCTCCGTGCTGAAGGGACCCTTCCATATTTTTAAGAATTTTAAAGGTAGCGTTTAAGTCAAGTGATTGCATAACATTATTGTACTTGTAAAAAAGGAAAATTACATAGGGGAAGATATGCACTATTGTTGAGTAAGTTTTACGGATATAAAATTCCTAACATTTACTATTTTTCAATCTATGATCTAATAAAAAAATGGATACACCTTATTTAATAAATGAAGATTCTTTCAAGATTTTTAAACAATTTGTTCAGGACAGTAGTCACAAAATGTTTGATGACTATATTGGTTTAAAAAATGAAGTAAAAGATGTCGAACATGATCAAATTATAGGAACCGTTTTTAAGGATAGAATGTCTTTCATCCTAATTAGCGGCGAAAGCTTTAACATGATCTTTCGAATCTTTTTTAATTCAAGCGACTTCATTAAATCCGTGGCAGAGAGTATCGACATGGAAGAAAGTGAAGTTAATGACCAATTGATCAGAGACTTCATGAATGAGTATTGCAACCTCGTAGCCGGTGCCCTTAAGGCTAATATCAGTGAGGCTTCAAATCAGGCGGTTGGTATCAGCATCCCAATTGTTACCAATGGGTTTGAAGTTTGGTATTTTGGTTTAAAAAGACCTGCGACTCATTACTTTTTTTGGAAACTTGTCACTGAAAATACAGAAGCCGTTTTTAGTGTTGAACTCGAGGAGCTTCGGGGCTTTGATCAAACACCATTTAATAATTTAAAAGAGGAAGATACTTCTCAAACTGAAGACGATATCTTTAATTTTTAACAATTCCTGAAGAGCCAATAAATTCAAAAAGAGAGCTTATTTGAAGCTCTGTAATAGTTATTTTTTCAAGAATTTCTGAGAGCGTTTTTCCATCATATAAATGATGAAGGACTTCAAATGGAGCTTCTTCAAGTTCTTGAACTCCTACCTCATCCCCTGTTTTATATAACACAAGAAATTCTTTTTGGTTTAGAGAAAATTTAGGCTTATTCTCTTCTGAGCGATAAAACCATAAAGGTGAAACCTTAAAGGGAGATTGAAAAAATCGAAGAGTAGAAACAAACTCCCAATGCTTGTTCTCTAGATTCTCAATATTAATTTCTCCGGCCTTTTCTGAAGCAAGATGAAAGACGTGATCAAAAAGTCTTTCTAGCCTAGCGAGATGGCCAATAAATTTAAAGTCTGGATAATTCAAAATAAACTCAGGAAATTCGTCCCCATATCGACCAAGATCCTCATGACGGCTAGGGTATGTATCTATAAATTTTTCACTCCAAATAAAAAAGTCCTCATCCCCAAGTACCGACCACACGGCTTCATACTTAAAGCCTAGGGCCTGAGTCAATCTAGAGCGATAATCAATTTGATAAACTTCCATCGCTTCTTGAAGTGAAAGGTTTTTACAAGGCTTCCAGTCCCCTCCCATCTCAAGTATAAATTTTTTTTTGAGTATACTATTGGAAAACTCTTGATAGGTCTCATCCATGAATACCTCTCCATATTTCTTTTGCCTTGAGAGTCTCTTGTTCCAAAACTGTAAATTCAGGCACGTTCTCGTCCCATTCCAATAAGGCCGGAATCTGCTCCCATTTTTTACAAGCATATTCATAGAGCTTCCAAACACCAGGTTGTACTTCTCTTGAATGATTATCAAAAAGAAAGCCTTTTCTTTCAGAGTAGCCTGCCAGATGAAACTGCACTACAAGTTCTTTAGGTATAAAAGAGAGGTATTCCATTGGGTCAAAACTATGGTTGACGGCATTCACATAGACGTTATTGAGATCTAATAGAATTTTACAGCCTGATTTTTGGGCGACGAGTGTAATAAACTCCCACTCGCTCATTTCACTTTTTTTACTCTCAACATAAGCAGATAAATTTTCAAGTGCGACTGATCTTCCTAAAATACTTTGGACCCGATCCATTTTTGAGGCAATTCGATTGACCTCTTCTTGGGTGTAATGAAGAGGAAGGAGATTGTGAATATTAGACTCAGCAAGTCCCGTCCAACAGAGGTGATCGGAAACAATAAAAGGATCAAAAGCATCAATCATCTCTTTAAGATGAAAAAGGTAGTCTTGGTTAGGTGGTTTATCGAGACCAATATTTAAAGAGACACCATGAAAGGTCAAAGGATAATCTTTTCGAATGACTTCTAAAATCTTCCAAGGCCTTCCTTTCGAATATATATGATTTTCCGAAAGAACCTCAAACCAGTCCACCTTAGTTTGAGGTCTACTTTCAAGATATGAATAATGTTCGGTTCGAAGACCAACACCAAAAAGAGATTCCATTAAGCTTTAAATTCTCCGCCTTTGGCCTCACACTCATCTTGGTTCATCTTTAACCAGCCTTGACCTTTACAACTATTTTGACCTGCGCAACCATGAGTTTTTCCACCACACTGTCCCTGACCTTTACATCCGTTCACACCATGACACTGACCCATGGGAGACATGCTGTTTGTTTTTGTTGCACAGCCAGTTAATCCAGCAACCATTCCAGTTAAAGCTGCACCTAATAAAAGTGATTTTGTATTCATATTCTCTCCTTAGAAAATGTTCACCACCTTATGCTATATGATGTGACAGAGAATTTCATTGACTTTTCTGGGCCTAAACTGTTTTCTAGCTCGATGAATACATGTCCATGGTCAAGTCACGCCCCCTCAACGTTAACTTTTTGTGAAGCCGATCTTTGTGCTTGGGTGGTACACCCTGCTGAAGCTTGGTCGAGCTTTCTTATTTCTGCTTTTGGTATTTACATCATTTATGATGCAAAGAAAAAAGGTCTTCCGATGTTATGGCTCTTTGGCCTTGCCGGAATCCTTGTAGGTCTCTTCTCTTTTGCCTTTCATGCTACCATGACTTTTTGGGGAGAAATTTTAGACCTTGGAAGTATGTATCTTGTGGTTTCCCTTGCCATAGCATTCAACTCAAAGCGCTACTTTCCGAGGATGAGTAAAAAAGTATTTACTTTGATGTATGTAGGGATGTCCTTAGGCTGCCTCGCTCTTTTGGCCATTCATAAGCCAATGGGAAGTACTATTTTTGCACTCTTTATTATCTTCGGCGTGGGTATGGAAGTTTATATGAAGAATAAACTTAGATCTGAATATCAAGTCGATTATAAATATCTGAAGCTATGCCTTGGAACACTTCTTTTTGCTTGGGGAATATGGTGGCTTGATATTCTAAAAATTGTTTGTGACCCCGATAATCATATTTGGACAGGTCACTCGACATGGCACCTTCTCAATGGTGTTTCCATTTATTTTCTTTATAAGCTCTATCAACAGCTTCCTGAAATGCTTCAAGCTCTCAAGGACGATAGGCCTTTACCCGAAAATTAAATAATTCGAAGCTTTTTTAAATTAAGTTCGATAGTGCGGTCTTGGTCATAGCTGTCTACTTTTTTCCAAGAATTCTCAGCTGGATGACCTAAAATTCGATTGAGATCGAGATGTTTTCGATCCGTGACATACGGAGAATCCTCTACATTTTGTTCTTTAAGAGTATCGATAATATCAAGAGCTGAGTTTTTAATATCCACTCTCGCCTGCTTAATTTCTCTTATGACCTGACGACTTTGGGAATCACTTGAATCGGTATAACTTAGTCTGCCTGTGGTTGGAAATCTGAGCATAATATCCTCTCCTCATTCTCCTTTCGGATAATTAAGTGCTTAACCTTAGCAAAACCGTCAGATTTTTCGACAACTACATAGTCTAAATATTTGAAATTATGTGCTTAAAACTGGCATTTTCATTGCACTTAAAGAGGTAGAGTTTGGAGGATTTATGAAAAGACTCACGATTACAATTATTGGACTTATGCTTACAACACCTGTTTTAGGTAAAATTCAATGCCATACCCCTCAAGAGCTAAAGGGCTTTACATTGACTAAAGACAGCATTGTTCTTGAAGAAAAAGGCAGCCAGTTTAACCTTAAGGCGAAAGATCGGTACCTCTCAAGTGTGGAATCACCTGAGCAAGTTTCTATCAATAAGATTTTTGATTTTGAAGGTAAGAACTACAGGCTGTTTATTAAAAACGTCTATAACTTTAGCGATGTTGATGACTTTGTCAGCATCAAATCAAGCAATGGGCATGAGATCACGTACCCACTAAATTGCCATTAACTAATAATAAGAAATTTAGAATCTTCAGAGGCCTTCATTATGAGGGCCTCTTTTTTATTCACGAGAAGAGACTCCCCTTGAGAGAGTTCATGTGTGGAGCCTTTTTGGGATAGCGTAAGGTTACCCTCGAGAAGAATAATCCCTAGAGGTCGCTCTTTAGGCGTAATACTTTTTTGCTCACCCTTCTCCCAAACAAAATTAGAGAAACAAAAGTCTCTGTGTTCATAGAGAAGAGCAGATTGATCGAGAACATTTTTTTGATGTTTAAAATAGGAAAGCTCGTTTTTCTCTGGGGAAAATTCGATAACTTCCATTGCCTTTTTCATATGAAGGGCACGGTTACCCCTATTCCAATCCCATACTCTGTAAGTTACGCCTGAGCTTTGTTGAACTTCGGCAAGGAAGACGCCTTTTCCTATGGCGTGGATAGTTCCTGCAGGGACGACAAAAAAGTCTCCCCTCTCGACTGGTATGAAATTAAGAAGTTTTGAGACGTCTTTTTTATCAGCAATATATTCATGAAGCTTTTCTTCATCGACACCGGGTTTGAGCCCTAAATAAATTCCAGCGTCTTTTTCTGACTCTAGAATGAGCCAGCACTCCGTTTTTCCTTTTTGTCCTTCAACTCGGAGGGCATAATCATCGTTAGGATGAACCTGGACCGATAAATTATCTTTAGTGTCTATGTATTTTACGAGGTAGCTCAGTTCCTCACAGATTTGATGGAGTGGAGTCCTCTCAAAAAGGCTAGGTCCCTCAGGTAATGTTGAGATTTCCCAGGTTTCTCCAATGCTTTGGCCTAGTCTCTCTCCTCCCCAAACCTTTAAAACTTGGTGAGGAGTCATCGGTAAAAGTCCTTCAATTTTTGTATAGCTGGACATTAGAGAATTCTCTCCTAAATAGACTTTATTTACAACTGGGACTAAATAGCCAAATAATCCTACGCAGATGCCAAAAGTGGAGTAAAATATTAAACTATAGAATGATAAAAAGTAAGTTGCACCTACCCATTTTGCCTCTCCAAGATCTTGTGTTTTTCCCGCATACGGTCATTCCTATAACCTTGGAGAACGTGGCGGCCATTAGGATCATAAAAGACTGCCTTGAATTTAACACTCCTGTTGCCCTGCCTCTTATTGACTCTTATTCCGTTTTTGACACTGGAAGTCCTCGAAGGATATGCACCATTGGGGTCCCTATCGTCCTTGAAGAAACCAACAGCTATTTAAGAATTTTGATAACGGGGATTGGAAAAGTAAAACTTCATAATCCAGTTCAAGAAATTCCCTATGCGGTTTATGAAGCAGAAGTCCTTTACGACGCCGATGAAAATAAAGCTTCCGATTTTGATGAAGAGTCCGAGAGGCTTACCTCTATGCTACGAGAGTGGATCATTGAAAATGTCCCCGATGAGATTGAAAGGGCGAGCTTTTTATCCAATCTCCAAACTATTAATCAGACACTCGATTATATTTGCATGTTTCTCATAAAAGACATTGATGTCAAGCAGCATATCCTCGAAACTGTAAGCTTTAAGGCCCGGATGAAGCTCATAAAAATGCTATTTTCTCAATATGATCCAAATTTAATAAGTCATAAGGCCCTAGGGATCATAAAAGACTATCAATCCATCGAACTAACCGCAAAAGTCTTTCACTAAAGACCTCTATTTTGATAAGAATACCCCCTAAGTTTAAGCTTCGCCGGAAGGGAGGAAAGGTTGGAATACCGTTTTGCAGAAATAGAGGCCAAATGGCAAAAATACTGGGATG
Source organism: uncultured bacterium (assembly GCA_965365285.1). Classification (GTDB taxonomy): domain Bacteria; phylum Bdellovibrionota; class Bacteriovoracia; order Bacteriovoracales; family Bacteriovoracaceae; genus JAURDE01. The sequence continues at coordinate 1,395 of CBDUBC010000064.1, read as the reverse complement.
AGAATAAGACCTTCAAGGTCCAAGAAGACACTTCAAAAGAGAAGTTCTATGCCCTGGACATGTTCCCTTTTCCATCTGGTGCAGGCCTTCACGTAGGTCACCCTGAGGGATATACAGCGACTGATATCATCTCTCGTTATAAAAGAAATAAAGGCTTTAATGTTCTTCACCCAATGGGTTGGGATAGCTTCGGTCTTCCAGCAGAAAACTACGCCATCAAAACAGGAAGACATCCTGACTCGATTACCAAAGAAAACATCGCTACTTTTAAAAGACAGCTGAAATCTCTTGGTTTTAGTTATGACTGGGATCGAGAAATCGCCACCTCTGATGTGGACTATTACAAATGGACTCAATGGATCTTCGTTCAGCTTTATAATAAGGGCCTTGCTTACGAAGATGAAATTCAGGTGAACTGGTGTCCAGAGCTTAAAACGGTTCTTGCCAATGAAGAAGTCATCGATGGAAAAAGTGAAGTCGGTGGACACCCTGTTGTTCGAAAAAAGATGAAACAGTGGATGCTTAAAATTACCGAATATGCAGAGAAGCTTCTAGAAGATCTCGATAGCCTTGACTGGCCAGAAAACATTAAAGAGATGCAAAAAAACTGGATCGGAAAATCAGAAGGGGGAAGCGTTCTTTTCCAAATCGACGGTTTTGAAGATCAACTGGAAGTTTTCACAACCAGACCAGATACCCTTTTTGGTGCTACCTACATGGTCATTGCACCTGAACATCAGCTTGTCTCTAAAATATCTTCTCCTGATAAACAAGAAGAAGTTAAGGCTTACTTAGATAAGACCTCTAAAAAAAGTGATCTTGAAAGGACCGATCTTAATAAAGATAAGAGTGGTGTCTTTAGTGGTGCCTATGCCATTAATCCAGTGAATGGAAAAAAGATACCAATTTGGATTGCTGACTATGTTCTCATCTCTTATGGGACAGGAGCAATTATGGCCGTGCCTGCTCATGATCAAAGAGATTATGAATTCGCTAAGAAATTCGATATTGAAATTATTCCTGTCCTTGAAGGAGGAGATCTCTCTCAAGAAGCTTTCACCGGAGACGGCGCCCATATCAATTCCGATTTTTTAAATGGACTTGGAAAAGAAGAGGCCATTTCTAAAATGATCTCTTGGTTGGAGGAAAAAAAACTCGGTAAAAAACAAACCAATTATAAACTTCGAGACTGGATTTTCAGTCGTCAAAGATATTGGGGTGAACCCTTCCCAATTCTTAAATTTGAAGATGGTACGATTCGATGTCTTGATGAAGATGAGCTTCCCGTAGGTCTTCCAGAGGTAGAAAAATATGAACCCTCTGGGACTGGAGAATCTCCACTGGCGACGATTGACGAGTGGCTTCATGTCACAGACCCTAAAACAGGGAAAAAAG
>CBDUBC010000063.1:0-16326 GCA_965365285.1 uncultured bacterium | reverse complement strand
GAGCTGAGCTTTGGCCACTCCCCAACTGATACCACTCTCAAGCTCTTTTCGAAAGCTTTGAAGCTGATCAGGAGTCGCAAAATAACCATAGAACTCATAAACAAAAGAAGAATCTGGGTCTTTTGGGGCATCCGGGGCAGAAGAGTCTGAAGTAATTTTATTAATCATTTTCTTAAGCTTCTTTTCCGTACAAAAAAGAGGAATGGTATTGTCGTAGGACTTGGACATTTTTCGCCCATCAAGTCCGATGATCGTCGCTACGTTTTCTTCCACCACTTCTTGAGGCTCAACCAACACCTCAGTATTATAGAGCTGGTTGATTCTTTTAGCGATGGATCTGGTGATTTCTACATGCTGAATTTGATCTTTTCCTACTGGAACAAGGTCCGTATCAAAAAGAAGGATGTCCGCGGCCATAAGAAGTGGATAAGTGAAAAGTCCCATATTCACCCCCTGATCAGGGTCCTTGTTTCCTTTCTCTTCGTTGGCCTGAACGAGGGCCTTATAAGCGTGGGCCCTATTGAGGTCCCCTTTTGGGGTATGACAGGCTAAAAGCCAGCTTAGTTCAAATAGCTCCGGAACATCTAGTTGCCGATAGAAGGTCACCTTTTCAGGATCGAGTCCACAGGCCAGCCAGGTTGCGGCCAGTTCGTAGATATATTGCCTAAAAATCTTTGTATCTTTGATCGTTGTATGGGCATGATAATCTGCAATAAAGAAATAATTCTCGACACTTGAGTCCTTTAAGTTCTCAAGGGCCGGTCTAATGGCCCCTAGATAATTCCCAAAATGTGGGCTTCCTGTGGGCTTGATTCCTGTGAGACAAATCTTCTTTTTCATGAGCGAAAAATTAGCACCGCGGAAATAAAATGACCAATATTTTTCAACTTTAACACTTTTTGGTATGTTGCCTGCAGTTCAAACACATAAGGATAAAAATCATGAATATAACTCAAGAAGCCAAAGATGCGATCAAGTCTTTTTCATTGCCTGATAATGTAGGTTTTGGACAAATTATTGCTCCTGTCATGGCCGTTTGTGATTACAAAGATGGAAAGTGGGGAGAGCTCAATATCGTCCCTTACGGTCCTATTAGCCTCGCACCAACTGCTAAAGTCTTTCATTATGCCCAGGAAATCTTTGAGGGGATGAAGGCCTACAAAGCTGGAGGAGAGGGTCCTTTTCTATTTAGACCTATGGAGAATTTTAACCGATTTAATTTTTCAGCAAAAAGGATGGCCATTCCTGAGATTTCTGAAGAGATCTTTATGGGAGCAGTTCGAAAGATTGTTTCTCTATGTTCTGACTTTATCCCTTCGGAAACAGGGAGTTCGCTCTATATTAGACCCTTTATTTTTGCCACAGAAGAAAATCTTGGAATTAAACCAAGTCAAAAATTTAAATTCATGGTGGTGGCCTCTCCGAGTGGTTCATACTATTCAGCTGGTGCTATGAGCGTTCTCATTCAAAGAAAATTTGTAAGAGCTTTCCCTGGGGGCACAGGAGCCGCTAAGACGGGTGGTAATTATGCTGGAAGTCTTCTTAGTAATGTCGATGCAGCTAAGAAGGGTTTTATGAACTCCCTATGGCTTGATGCTAAAGAACATACCTATATTGAAGAACTCAGTGGGATGAATTTTATCGCGGTATACGGTGATGAAATTGTTACTCCTCCCGTTAGTGATACAATCCTAGATGGGATTACTCGAAAGTCTCTACTCCATCTCGCTCCTCAATTGGGGCTAAAGGTTCGAGAAGAGCCAATCAATATCAATGAACTTCTAGAAGATATAAAGAGTAAAAGATGTAGTGAAGCCTTTGCGTGTGGAACGGCGGCCATTATCACTCCTATTGAACTTTTTGGAGAAGAGGATGGGACTAATTACAGTTTTGATAGTGCTCCTGGAGAGACATCCATGAGACTTCGTAAGCTTTTACTCGATATTCAGGAAGGTCGAGAAAAAGGGCCTGAGGGCTGGGTTGAAAAAATAGACTAAAAAAAGGGCCTTTCGGCCCTTTTTTATTATCCAAAGTTAGGAAGTATTCTAAATAAAATCAGTGAAACAATGGTCGGTATCAAGGCCCCAGCAAGAAGCCCCATCGGGTTAATACCGTCTTTTCCAAATGTTCCCTTAAGGATACCAAAACCGGCTGGATTTGGAGCGTTCGCGATAACAGTAAGACCACCACCGGCCACCGCACCAGCAACAAGGTAATATTTCTTAGAGTCACTGATGCCTTCAACTAGAGATCCAAGATAAGTAAGAGCAGCGTTATCAGTAATCGCAGTAAGTGCAGTTGATCCAATAAAGAGAGGCATATCCCCTAGACTCATAAGAAGAGGAGAGATCCACCAACCTTGCATACCTCCAAGGGTTACAAGACCAGCAAGGAAGAACCCTACGAGAAGGGAGCTAGTGAGTTTCAGCTCATCTTGATATTCCTTAGTAACTGCAGCGAACCCTAAAAAGAGAAGGAAGTTTCCAAGGAAAATAACCATATGGTGAGCAAAGAAAACGGTAAAGGCAAGAAGAACAAGACTGATACCAATAATCCACCAAGTTGGTTCCATATAAGCTTCGTGCTTTACCTTATCTTTTAGTTCTCCTTGAAGTTCACTTTTAAAATAGAAAGCAACAGCAATCGTCATAATAACAACGGAGACGGCCGCTTTATATCCAAAGTGACCGATCATAAAAACCATTCCCCAGTTCCACTTTCCAGCAACCATTAAAACGGGAGGAGCGGCAAAGTGAGATAGAGTACCACCGATCGAAACATTTACAAAAAGGAGACCAAGGGTGGCATACTTAAATTTTTTCGACATCTCTCCTGAGTAGAAATAATCAAGAAGAATTAGGGCCGTTACGGTCATCGCAGCTGGCTCAGTAATGAAAGAACCTAGAAGAGGTCCAACAATAAGAGTTGAGATATAAAACGCCATTCTCTTTGGAAGAGGAATAAATTTTGAAAAAGCCTTGATACAACCTTCAGCAAAATAAATGATTGGTCTTGTACCGGCCATAACCATGATCGTAAAAACGAAAGCTGGCTCCGTGAAGTTCAATCCTTCCATGTATCCAAGAGCACCTCCTACGACCTTGTGATTGGCGTCAAAACCAAGTCCTTCAATCGCAGCATAGATTCCCATGAATAGATAGGCCCACATTCCAAAAACGGCTTCAACCTCTCCTAAAAAGTGAAAGAATTCTCGTCGGATGGATCCCTCTGGATACTCATGTGCCATATGTTGGAATTTGGAGACCAAAAAAGTATGAATGACAGCAATAGCAAAAATAACTGTACCTATAATTTGAATAGTTGTCGGTTCCATAAACGTCCTTGTATGAAAATTATTAAGTATTTATTTTATTATAAGGTCTAAAAAAGTGTAGTGCATCAAAAACTTGATGCACTAGAATAGTCAATTAACCGTCGCTACCGATAGAAGCAACTGGACAAGCATCTAATTGCTCTTGGCAGAGTTCAATTTCTTCCGGGCTTGTTGGTTGTTTTTTTACGAAAGCGTTTCCGTCTTCATCTTCGCCAAAGAAATCAGGAGCACCTGTGTAACAAACGTTACAGGCAATACATCCCTCTCCCCCATCATCATCTGGATCTGTACAGTACCATGCGCCTTCTACATTGGACTTATGCTTTGCTGCTGGATTAGCCATTGTGTTCTCCTTGGGAAATATAATGAAATATAGGGTCAGTTTATACACCACTTGGCTGATTAAAAAAATCAATTTCTTGGTTCCTTTTTTTTCGCGCAAGCTAAAGACGCATCGCCAATATTTGATTTTTATGATCACCTTTGAGAATATTCACCTCCCTAAAAGGAATAAAATCATGAATACAGATGCAATCGATACGGCCAAAAAATGGGCAAATAATCCTTACTTTAGTGAAACTGAGAGAAAGGAAATTCAGTCTCTTCTTGATAATGAAAATCTTAAAGAAATCGAAGAACGGTTTTACAAAGATCTTGAATTTGGGACTGGCGGACTTCGATCCATCATTGGCTTTGGCCCCAATCGCATTAATAAATATACGGTGAGAAGAGCAACTTATGCTCTCGCTCTTCAAATGAAAGAAACCTTTAACGGTCCACTCTCAGTAGCGATTAGTTATGATAGTCGAAGATACTCTTTTGAGTTTGCAAAAGAAGTGGCTTCTGTTTTCTATGGTAATGGAATTAAATCCTATATCTACAACAGACTAAACCCAGTCCCTCTTTTAAGTTATTCGGTTCGCTATCATAATGCTCAAGCCGGAGTTATGATCACTGCTAGTCACAATCCTCCTGAATACAACGGATATAAAGTTTACTGGAACGACGGTGCTCAGGTAACTCCTCCAGAGGATAAACTCATTATTGAAAAATATAATCAGATATCAGACTTTGCAGATATTCCTGTGGGCGAATTTGAAAAAGGTCTTAATGAATCCATGATTGAATGGGTAGGTGAAGAAGTTGAAGAAAATTATTTCAAAGATATTCTTTCCTACGTAATTAATCCTAAAATGTGTAAAGAGTCTGGAGATCAACTTAAAATTGTCTACACTCCTATTCACGGTACTGGTGGTATTCCTTGTTCAGCTCTTCTTCAAAAAATGGGTCTTCATAATTTTGAGATGGTTAAAGAGCAAGAGAAACCAGATGAAAATTTTCCTACAGTCAAATCACCAAACCCTGAAAATCCAGAAGCGATGGCAATGGCCGTAGAACTTATGAGAAAAAATAAGGCCGATATCACTTTTGGAACGGATCCTGATACAGATCGACTTGGTGTCGCCATTATTAAAAAGGATGGTGAAGTTTTTTATCCCAATGGAAATCAAATTGGAGTTCTTATGCTCCATTATATCCTCACTCAGAAAAAAGAATTAGAAACTCTTCCTCAAAACGGATACTTCATCAAAACTATCGTAACTTCTAACCTTCAAGAAAAAATTGCAAAGTCATTTGGCCTTGAATCTTATAATACGCTGACAGGATTTAAATGGATCTGTGGCAAAATGAATGAGATTGAGCAAAAAAATGCAGATGCCCAATTTGTTTTTGCAACTGAAGAAAGCTTTGGATATCTTCCTCACCCTTATGTTCGAGATAAAGACGGAGTCGCTTCTCTAGGTCTCATGTCCGAAGTCGCTCTTCATTACAAATTAAAGGGAATGGATCTTGTGGATGCTCTCGATGCTATTTATGAAGAGTATGGCTTTTCAAATGAAACTCTCCTCAGTCTTGATTATTTTGGTATTGAAGGTGCTCAGAAAATTAACCGAATCATGGAATATTTTAGAAGCTACGATCAAAATGAGCTGGTTGAAGAAATTGAAGCTCTTGAAGATTATCAGTCCCTCACTCTAAAAAATTGGGCCACCAAAGAGCAGTCTCCTATTCACTTCGTGAAAAGTAATGTTTTAGGTTTCATCTTTAAATCTGGTCATAAGCTTTATCTTAGACCAAGTGGAACTGAGCCTAAAATTAAGTTCTATATTATGATTAGTGAAAATGAGGGAAGTCTTTCGGAGAAAAAGCAAAAAGCTACTCAAAAGACCCAGCTCTTTTTAGATCTCATAAAAAAGACTGCTGAGAGTCTCTAAATAGTTGTTTTTTCGTTAGATAGAACTTGTAAGTCTTTCAAAAGACATGGACATGTCGGCCTTCATGGAGCATACCTATCTCCATGAATGATCAAACCAATGAACTCGCAGTAGTACTCGTTTCTGGAGGAATGGATTCCCTTGTTTGCACGGCCATGGCCGCTCAAAAATATAAAAGACTTGCCCTTCTTCACCTAAACTATGGTCAAAAGACCGAAGATAAAGAGCTCAACTGCTTTAAGAAAATTGCAGAACACTATAACGTTGAGCAGACAAAGATCATTGATGTCTCATTTTTAAAACAAATCGGTGGCTCTTCTCTTACAGATCAAACCATTGATGTGAAAACCTATAAAGGTGACACCGCTGAGATCCCTGATAGCTATGTTCCTTTTAGAAACACTCACCTTGTTTCGATGGCCGTTAGCTGGGCAGAAGTTATTGGCGCTACAAAAATTTATATTGGGGCCGTTGCTGAAGACTCTTCAGGATATCCCGATTGTAGACCAAGTTACTATAAAGCTTTAAACGCCCTGATTAAGGAAGGAACAAAAGAAGGAAATATCGAAGTCATCACTCCTCTTATTCATTTCAAAAAAGAAGAGATCGTACTTAAGGCCGTTGAGCTAAAAGCTCCTCTGGAAAAAAGTTGGTCTTGTTATGGAAGTAGTGATCAAGCCTGTGGAACATGCGATTCTTGTGCTCTTAGACTACGAGGATTTGAGAAGGCCGGTGTTGTCGACCCTCTCGATTATAGAGAGCGTCCGAGTTATATCTAACGACAGTTTTGATGGGCCTGCAGACTTGTTCTAAAGACCCAAAGCTTTTGTTCAAATTTTTTGGCCTTATCTCTTATGTTAATTTTAGGAAAGTAATTCTTTTGAAAAAAGTCCTTACAAGACATCCATCTTCTGGTGACATGAGTTAGCTTTCGTCCTAGATCTTCAATGGAACCATCAAGAATTTTTTCAAAATCATCATTTCCAATCCATCCATTGTTAAGAAAATGAATTCCGAGATCTACGGCCGTTAAATAAGGGATCTGACCACTTTCTATTTTATGGTGATCACCCTCTGTCTTATAAACATAGTGGATAAAGATCTCCTTCACATTTTTAGGAAATGCCTTTTTAACATCACTATAGGCCTTTGGATCATATTCACCGTTATCCCCAAGAAGAATATGGGCCTTGTTAGGGTACATAGAAACAATATCACTAATCACTTTTTTCTTATATTCGTAGGTCGACATTCTAAGCTTTGGCTTGTGAACTACATTATTTGGAAGTGGGTAGCTATTTTTATCAAGAAAGGCCAGACCAAGTCGATGAACACCCGGAGGCGCTCCAGTCACATAAATTATACTTTTAAAGGTTCCTTTTTGGGCGCGATCTTGAATGCATTTTCCTTTTTGAGGAGTCTTGTGACAAAGAAAATAAACATAGAGGTCACTGATTCCATAAAAAGGAGTCGAGCCTGGGGCATACCATAGCGTATCTTTTTTATTCGCCTTAAGCGCTGTCATTTTAACCGTATCATCAATATCTGAAATCATGGTCAAAAACTGATTTGCGTAGAGATTTTGAGTGAGAAAAAAGGCCAATACGATAATAATCTTTTTCATATATTTCCTATTTGGTATTTGCCTCATTTTATCATAAACTCGACTAATAGTTTTCTAATTTAAATAAATTTTATTCAAAATCTTGGAATATCCTTCCTCTTTTATTTTTTGGACCTTTCTCCTACAATAAAATTTATGAAATACTTTATCCTTTTTCTTCTTTTTTCCTCTTCTTTATTTGCTTCAAGAAACATAGTTGTACCGGCATTTAAAACCAATATCAAAATGTCTCAAACTCAAGTTCTACCTGATAGACCCTCTACACTTATTTTTGAGTGTATTCGAGGAGAAAAGGAGACAAGAAAATCCAAGTCCTATGAGCTCAATTGGACGCAGTCGCGCGATGAATTCATTGTGGAGCTAAAAAGAGGAATTGATACTTGGGTAGGAAGGGAAAATCGTTCTCCTGATCGTTGTTATGCCATCATTGAGTTTTGGTCTCGTGATAAGGACATTATTCTTGGAAATATTTCTCAAAAACAAATTCGCATCCCGCTTGGAAGATTAGGGCAGAGTGCAGGAGATTTTTTAATTGAAGTTCTATCAAGTTCAGATATTAATCTTTTTTCGGTTCAGTCTAGGGGGACCGTTAAAACTAATACAAAGTTATGTCTTTAAAAAATCAAAATGGATTTTCACTCATTGGTGTCATGGTTATGGCGGCCATTCTCTCTATCACTTTCCTGATTCTTCAATCAGTAAAAAAATCACAGATCAGAGCAGAGAGAACGAATAAAATGAATCTTGAAATAGCGAGATTTCAACGAAATATTAAAACCTTTCTAAAAAATAAAAAGAATTGTGAAATCAACTTTGTAGGAAAAACGAACTCTTCACTTCCTAGTCTTAAAAACTCTAAGGGAAGAGAAATATTTAAAGTCAGTCAAGAGCTTGGTCAAAGACTTATTAAACTTGGTTCTTTTAAACTTGAAGGTATTCCCATAAAACCAGTTCTTACCATTAGTTTTGAAAAGCTTGGTGGGTTTATGGGTGCTAAAATAACTTCGAAACAAATTCCTCTTTCTCTTGTGATTAAGGAAGATGTCGTCGAATCCTGCCTTTAGTTTTGAAGATCAGAAACAAGGTCTTTCAAGTTATCCACTCCATGCTTATGCATGAGCTCATCCATTCCCGATTTAAATTTTGAGAGAATTTCAGGACCTTGGTAGATGAAAGAAGTATAGATTTGGCAGACCTTTCCACCTCTTTTCCAGAAATCCACGAGGTCATCAAGTCTAGAAATCCCCCCTACTCCAATGAGTTCTATCTGAGGTGTCTCTTTTAAAATCTCAAGAATTTTATTTCTCATGATCGTTGATTTTTGATGGAGTAACTCTCCACTGATTCCACCATCTCCTCGATCGGCCATGATGGTTGTGTTGGTAGCAATGATTCCGGAGAGATTATATTCTTTTACGACTTCTACAGTATGAGGAAGGTCCTCTACGGCCATATCTGGTGAGATTTTAAGAAATAATGGTTTAGGGCATTCATTTCTTTCATTTTGAATATGAGAGAAGATCTCCCTAAGTTTTTCTGCACTCTGAAGGTCTCTGAGACCTGGCGTGTTTGGAGATGAGACGTTAATGACCACATAATCAGCAAGTGGAGCGAGCTTTTTATAGAGTAGTCTATAATCTTCACTCGCCATATTTTCTGGCGTCACTTTATTCTTACCGAGATTAACTCCAATTAGCTTGGAGTTTCTTTTGCTAAATTTGAGATTATAATAGGCCTCTTCCATCCCTAGGTTATTAAATCCCATTCGATTTCGTAGGGAATGCTCTTCAGGGTAGCGAAAAAGTCTAGGTTTATCATTTCCAGCTTGAGGTTTAGGGGTGATCGTTCCCACCTCAATAGCACCAAAATAGAGCTTACTAAAAAAGTCGATGGCCTGAGCGTTTTTATCGAGTCCAGCGGCAAGGCCAACGGGAAACTTCCAATTGAGTCCAGAAACTTCAAGTTCATATTTATTTCCAAGATCTTCTTGATGAAAAAGATGAGAGAAAAAAAGAGGAAACTTGGAAAAACTCCACATGGAAAGGTCATGTGCCTTTTCTGGATCCATTCGAAAGGCCAGAGATTTAAAAACGTCATAAATTAGCATGGACGCTTTATAGCAAAGAAAAGGGACAATTAAAACAATGACGCATAGAGAATTCTAATAGAGTTGAACAAAATCACCTTCAGAAACGGAGCCTCCGGAGTGGAGAACGGCGATGGCACCGTCTGGCCCAAAGAAATCGATCACCTCAACTGTCCCTTTTACATCCCCTTTAGAGACGCCAAGAAGAGCTCCTGTTTCAGGATCATAAATCTCATTACCTTCCGTGATCACTTTCAGGATATCCCCGACATTAATTCCGCTTTTTCTTCCGGCATTAATATAGATTTTAGAGTCAATAATTCGAGCAACTCGACCGGTCCAATCCATTTTTTGACTAAGAGAGATGATTGCAGGGATGGCCCGTCTTGCCGCCACTTTAACAGAGTATCTTAAAAGCTCTCGACGATAAGTGAGTTTACTTTCCCGATCTTGGGCAAAAAATCGAAAAGACTGATCATCGGCATATCCTCTAAGTGTGTGATTCAAAACTTCTTTATTGGCATTAACATCAAAAATTCGAAGCTCCACCACGGATTCGGTATAGGACTTGGTTTGTCGAATGATTCCGATTTCATCGGATTTTTCTCTTACTCTGGCCTCTTTGATTCGTCCAAAGACAACAAAGTTAAGTCCGGCCGTTTTTGCCTTTCTAGCAAGTTGAACGAGCTTTGTGCCAGCTCCTGCGTAAATTTCTTTAGAGTCGCCAAAGATTTTTGATCCAAGCGGGTCAATAATAAATTCCCCTGTTCGGGCAAGTTCATTTCGAATCTCTTCTGTGGCCGTAATACCAAGGTCTAGCCCTCCGTAAGGACTTTCATTATAGAATTCTAAAAGAACGATTTTCTTTTTAACCCCTGTAAAGAATTTTCGAGGTTTTGCCCTAGGCATTCGCCCTTGATGATTTCTTTTAATCACCTCACCTGCGCAACTTATGAAAAATAGCATTATGAATGAAAGATGTAGAAACTTAAGCATTTTCATCGCCCTTTATTGGGGTTCCTAAAATATTATAAGATTGTTTATTCGCTTTTTCCCCAAGCGGTCTTTTTTTCCTTTAAATCGCTATATTTGGAACGTTTTTTCAACCTGTTTTCGAAACACGCTAAAGACATAGGGTCTTGCTGGGTCCTCAATTTTTAAAAAAAGGTCTTTTCCAAAACTGGCGTTATTGAGCTTAGAGAGAAATTCCATGAAGCTTTCCTTAGTTCCAAGAAAACGAAGACCTATCCTGACTTCACTGATATTGAGTCGGTCTAAAGAAGGTTGAATTTGATAGGAAACTCCCTGACCTTGGATAAAGTTATTAAATGCAAAGACTTCTTGGATATTATCGATGTTTTTTAGTAAAACATGGATTTCATTTTGATTCGCAGGAATATTGACCAGTCTGTTTTTAATATCCTTTAGTTTAAGGATCGGAGCATTATAAACTCTTGTAGCGAGTTGAGAGCTTAGTTTTTGAGGATCATCAAAACTAAAAGTAAAGTTGGCCTCTTCGGTATCATTAAAAGAGAGAATATCGTTCGTGCCAAGATCTTGCAGGATATAAGAGCTTCCTACCACAAACTCCCTGTTCATAAGAAGAGTATCTTCTTTGATCTTATTCAAATCAATTCGAATTTTTAACCATACAGAATTAGAGAAGCTCCCTCCTCGTGGTGACTCTGTTCCCTCGGCAACGAGATTGGTAACTTCTGTTGGAATTTGAGCGAATTTTTTAAGTTCACGCTCTAAATTCTCATCCGTAAATACAATTTCCTGAACGAGTCCCTCTAGATTCTTTATTAAATATTCTTTCCAAGAATTATGAATAACATTTACAAAATCTTGCTTAAGCTCCACTCCTGTATCATTCCAAGTCATATTGTGAATGCTATAATCTACACTAACGTAGAGCTTATCCATCATTCGACTCTCCCCCTCTCGAGTGAGATCTACATAAATTTTCCCAAGGATGACTTTATTTACTTTTGCCTGAATCTTTATAAAACGACTATTGGCCATTTGACTTGATCGGCTCATTTTTTTGATAGAGTAAGACTGAACACAAGATCGAAGGTTTTTGAAAGTGGATTTGGCCTTTAATCTTCTCGCTCGGAGAATTTTTTGAAAGGCTTCTTTATCCTTATCAGATACTTCCTCTTTATCCATTCCATATTTAGTCTCAAGCTCTTGTTGGATGGGTAAAAAGTAGGTCTCAAATTTCTCATCAAAGCTTTTCCAAAAGAGTTCTTTATTGAGTCCTTCTTCAGAAAGGACTTTAGAAATGACATCTTGATAAGCGTTAAATAAAAGCTGCTGTTTAACAAAACTTAAATTATCCTCCTCTAGAGCATAAAAGCGCCCATCCCCTTTGATATAGGACGTCACTGTGTTGGCAGACAACTGCAGTGAGAACATTAAACTTAATAGAGTTAGCATTCTTGCTATCATTTTAAACCTCTCCATTGATTATAAATCGAACACATTTTTCATTAAAAATATCATTAATTCTATTGGCAAGCTGAGGGGAAGGGTCTACGAAGAACTCTTTTCCTAATGGAAGTCTTGCTCTTCCCTTATTGCTTTCAAAAATAATATGAGTTGGAATGGCCCCAGGAAAATCGACAAGAGTTTCCTTAAGCTTTTCTAACATATTGTCTTGGACCTTTTCTAATTCGACATTAATTCTCACTCCAGAGATGCGGTCCTCTCTTTCATCTCTCAATCGACTGATCTTCATTGGAAAAAGCTTTTTAGGCTCTTCTTTGGTATTGATTTGGCCTTCGATAATAACGGGTTCATCTAGATGAAGGAGAGATTCATATTCAGTGAATACTTTAGGAAAAATAACACATTCAATTTTTCCCGTAAGATCTTCCAAATTGGAGAAGGCCATTTTCTCTCCTTTCTTGGTCATGATCGTCTTAGTGCCATGAAGAAATCCTCCAAGGGTCACATCTCTTTTGGCACCATTATCGCCCCACTTTCTCTCTTTTCCAGAGCTGGCCATATTTTTAAGGGGTTCGAGTTCATAGGCCCTTGAAATATTCATTGTTCCTAGTTTCGCCAAATCATCGGCATATTGATCTAGAGGATGTCCCGAAACATAGATTCCAAGGAGCTGGAACTCATACCCAAGTTTTTCTTTATCATCAAACTCTCTTAAACTTTCGAGCTCAAGAAACTTTTCAGAGTTCTCTTCAGTCAGACCAAAAAGATTTCCTTGTCCAAGTCTCTTTTCTTCAGAAACTTTATTTCCATGAACCATAACCAATTCCATGGCATTAAAAAGAGATTTTCAATTGAGTTTTTCACATTGATCAAAGGCCCCTACTTTAATGAGGGATTCTATGGTTCTTTTATTCACCACACGAAGATCAACTCTTTCACAAAAATCCACAAACCCCTTAAACGAACCTTGCTCGGTTCTTTCCCGAACAATTTCTCGAACCGCAGGCTCTCCAACATTTTTAATGGCACCCATAGCAAAGCGAATTTTTCCTTCGATCACATTAAAAAGCCAAGAAGATTCATTGACATCAGGAGGAAGAATCTCGATTTCGTTTTTCTTACAGTCTGTTATGTAGAGAGTAATTTTATCAGCGTTATTGAGTTCAGTACTTAAAAGACCCGCATAGAAACACGCCGGATAATAAAACTTTAAATAAGCCGTTTGATAGGCAATGAACGCATAGGCAACAGCGTGAGACTTGTTGAATCCATATTCAGCAAACTTTGCCATGGCATCAAAAAGTTCTAGGGCCCTTTTTTCATCAAAACCTTTTTTTGTAGCACCCTCTCTAAAGATTTCTCGGTGTCGATCCATCTCTTCTTTTTTCTTTTTCCCCATCGCCCGTCTAAGCATATCGGCTTGACCTAGAGAGTATCCGGCCACAATTCGAGCGATATTCATAACCTGCTCTTGATAGACAATAACTCCTAAAGTGTCTTTAAGAATGCCCTCGAGCTCTTTGAAAGGATAAGATACTTCCTTACGACCATTTTTGATTTCAACGAAGTCATCTACCATCCCCGACTGCATCGGACCTGGACGATAGAGGGCGTTGATAGCAGTGATATCTTCAATAGAGTCTGGCCTAATTCTTTTACAAAGATCAATCATCCCAGAGGATTCAAGCTGGAAAACACCGGTAGTTTCCCCTTTGGCGATGTACTCATAGACGCTTGCATCTTCCATATCGATATTTTCAATATCAAAGCGAGCATCGATATCTCGTCGAATATGTTCACTGGCGTAGCTAATAACAGTAAGTGTTTTCAGTCCGAGAAAGTCAAATTTAACAAGTCCAATTTCCTCACTCCAGTTCTTATCAAACTGAATAACTCGTTCCTCGTTTGCGCCAGTTAAAAGAGGACAATATTTGACGAGCGGTTCACTGGTAATGATAACTCCAGCTGCGTGTATTGAAGCGTGCCGACTAAGGCCTTCTACTTTTCTTGAGAAGTTTATAATTTGACGAATTTTAGGATCCGTATCCATCAGCTCATTAAATTTAGGCTCTTGTTCAAGCGCTTCATCTAATGAGATTCCCAGTTCTTCTGGAACGAGTTTGGAGAGCATATCAGCATCAGAGTAAGGAAGAGACAGTACTCGGGAAACATCTCTTATCGCCGCTTTTGCCTGAAGCTTACCAAACGTAACAATTTGTCCGACTCTTTTTTTATTATATTTTTCTGTTACATAATTAATGACCTCTCCTCTTCGCTGCTGACAAAAGTCAACGTCAAAGTCGGGCATACTAATTCTTTCCGGATTAATAAATCGCTCAAAGAGAAGGTTATAGGGTATTGGATTTATATTGGTAATTTTTAATGCGTAGGCAACAATAGACCCCGCTCCTGAACCTCGCCCCGGGCCTACTGGAATATCTTTTTCTTTTGCCCATTGGATAAAGTCAGCAACGATCAAGAAGTAACCCACAAAACCCATCTCACAAATCATATCAAGCTCTTCTTTCAGTCGATCGAGATAGACAGGTTCAATTTCCGTTTTCCAGGTATCCTTATTAATAATTTTAACGAAATGGGGTCCTTCAAATCGTTCTTTAAGTCCCTCTAGAGTTACCCTTCGGAAGTATTCTTCTTCACTCTCCCCCGTATCAATATCAAATTTAGGAAGATGATAGATTTGATTTCCATTCTCATCTTTCCACTTTAGCTCTACATTACATTGATCAGCAATCACTTGAGTGTTCGTTATGGCCTCTGGAATATCTTTAAAAAGTTCTGCCATTTCTTCTTGATTTGTGAAGTAATAATTAGAATTTTCGAACTTAATTCGATCAGGATCAGAGAGGGCCTTTTTAGAACCTATACAGACAAGGACCTCATGCGCATCCGCATCCTCTTTTTTCAGGTAGTAGATCTCATTCGTAGCGACTAGAGGTACTTGGAGCTCTTTTGCCATTTTGATAAGTTCATTATTGATCTCATCTTCCTTTTCAATTCCATGGCGATGAACCTCTAGATAGAAATCTTTTCCTAGAAGCTCTTTCATTTTTTTAAGAGACGCACGCGCTTTCTCAGGCTCACCGTTTAGAATAAGGTTTCCCGCTTCCCCTTTAGCTCCACCTGATAGAAAGATCAGATCCTCTTTAAATTCTTCAAACAGAGAAAGATCTGCCCTTGGTCTATGGTGAAATCCCTCTAAATAGGCCTTTGATAAAATCTGACAAAGGTTTTCATAGCCTCTAATATTCTTACAGAGAATGGTCACGTGAAAGATTCCAAGTTTTACTTCTAAGTCGTCTTGGGAGAGAAGCCTCTCTCGATTTTTCATCTCTGGGTCTTTACTGCGATCACTGCAATAATAAACATCTGCTCCAAGGATAGGCTTAATTCCTGCTTTGAGTGCCTTGACATAAAATTCAATGGCCCCAAACATATTTCCTTGGTCTGTCATGGCAACAGCGTTCATATTCAAATCGACGCATTTTTGAATAAGATCTTTAATTCTCACGGAACTATTGAGAAGTGAGTTTTCCGTATGAACGTTGAGATGCACAAAAGACATGAAAATTCCCTCTTATTTAAAGGGTCAGTATATTATGAATTTATACGAGAGGACTAGGTCATTAGAGTCTAGAATGACTTCCATCGCAGTAAGGTTTCTTACATGACTCCAAGCATCCACAAATAATCACGGTTCGATCACGATCAAAAGTTTCCACACACGGCTGATCCCCTGTTCCAGCATGGCTTCCATCACAGTATGGAGGGTTCGAACTCTTCCCACATTGGCAAAAGCTCACCCTATCACCGGCCTTAACATCAATTAAATAACTACTTTTCTGCCATCCTTTCATTTTAACTCCTTTTAAAATGAAATCTTACTATAATTCCTGTTTAATTGAGCGACTCTAAGTGTTAAAAATATTTATTGAGTTAAAAATGACTAAATGAACTTGGTCTTCAAGCCGATAATCTCTAAGTAACCAAGGAATTATAATGGCCGGAAAAAGAATTTTAGTAATGGTCGATGATGAAAGGACAATCCTCGAAGTTTTCGAAGAAATATTTAGAAAGGCTGATTTCGAACTAAAAACCTTTCATAATCCTGAAGAGGCCCTCGATTTTATCCTTGAAAATTCCACAAATGTATTCGCCTTAGCTACAGATCTTAAAATGCCTGAAATGTCTGGGATAGAACTTATTGAAAAGATTAAGGAAAAAGCTGATTTTATTCCGTGCTACCTCATCACTGCTTATGCAAGTCTTGCACCTGAGGATGAACAAAATATTGAAAGAGTCTTTAGAAAGCCTATGCAAATTGCCCCATTTAGAGAAGAAATGCAATCTCTTTTTGATAAAGCTAAAGAAGAGGCAGCCTAATACCTTTTAATCTTCTTCCTCTTCCTCTTCCTCTTCACTTTCTGATTCTTTCGCTTTTTCGTTTTGCTGTTGAATACTAAACTGACTGTTACCGTACTGACCTTCAAGTATTTGGCAAGCTCTTTTACATCAAGGATAACATCTTTTTCAT
>CBDUBC010000062.1:0-16382 GCA_965365285.1 uncultured bacterium | reverse complement strand
CAACGTGAATGACATGCAACTTCCCTTTAAGTAAACCGGATTTAGGGTCTTTTTCTACCTGAACGTGAGCGATCTTAATTTTTTCTCGATTGATCAGACGATCAATGAGGGAAGTAAGAAGAGCAGGAGTGAAACCATTGAGCACGATATCTAAATTAGTTTGAGTAAGATTTGAGGTTGGATTGTGCTGTCTGAAATTTATAAAATCAAGTGCCTTTGGAGGAAGATCAGATGAAGGAAAAGAATTAATAATTTTTTTCTCTACATCGGCCTTAGAGGAAAAAGTAGATTTAGAGAGAACATCGTTTTGAAGCTTTTGAGATTCGCCGTTTTTGTCGATAAAATCAGAAATTGAGTTGAGAATCATTCTTTTATCCTCTACCCGAGAATTCGCCTGATAATTATTGAAAACCACAAATCCAAAAATAATCAAGGGAAGAATAGCAATTAAAACAGCAAAGATTCGGTTGATGACTTTTTGAATTTCCTCGTCAAGTGAAACAAATTGATCCATAGACTCTTGAAGACTAGGATGACTGATAAAATTATCAATTCCCTTAAAGATCGCTTCATCAATTTTCTTGAGAATGGATTTATCTTCCATAAACTATAATCCGTTATAAGTTAGCTCAAAGCTCTTATCGCCCTCTTTGTAACTTGTTTTTGAATTAGGGAGATTGAATGTTTTTATTCGACTAAGAACAGTTTTTAGAGAGTTGATGTCCTTTGATTCAAAAAGAACCTTGGTTCCTTGATTGATGTTTTCAAAAAAGACAACATCAACCTCTTTATTTCGTCCTAGTTTTTTACTGAGTTCCTTTAGAGCATTCGCCGCATTGATTTTTTCGGCAGCAATTAAAGTACCCATCTCTCTACCTAATTCGATATGTTTCTTTTTTAAAGCTTTTAAGACAGAGGTCGGGTCTTTTCGAAAGTTTCTTTTATCTGTATTACTCATTCCTAAAGTAGGGCTTTTAATTAGATCATTAATTTTTTTATCAAGATTTTTTTCTTCGGCCTGAAGAAGGAAGATGTTAATGAGTAAAAGAAGACTGGCACAGGCAGAGAGAAGAAAAGTTCTTATACCAACAAATGCTACAGAGTGAAGAGGAATATTATCAGATCCTCTTATGGAGTATTCTCCAGTAAGAAAATTAACAGGGTATTTCTTATTAACAAGAGCAAAAGTCATTTGACTAACGAGAGAATAGCCAACCTTATCCGCTGCGCTAAGGTTTTCTTCACCAATAGTAGCGCTATTAAAAAAATCTACTTTTTGAACTTTTGTATTTAAGGACTCAGTCAGAAAGTTCTCGATATTTCTGATTTGAGAAGTTCCTCCAATAAGATAGATCTTATTGATGCTTGCATGCTTATTAAGTCTAGCTCCGAGCTCCCATCTCTTAAAATCATTAATGAGAGGAGTCAGAGTTTTTTTCATCAAAAGACCAAACTCTTTTTGAGACTCATTAACTTGGTCATACTGATCTTCAGTTAGGAAAAAGCAATTATCGTGTTTATAGATAACCGCTTCATCATGGGGTATCTGATAGGTGTGAGCAATGACATCATCAATTTGTTTACCAGCTATATGACTAATGTGATTAGAAATCACTCGATGATTAAGGATAAAATAAACCTTAGTCGTATTATGACCAATATCCATGACTGCCGCAGGGCCTACAATATCTTTTTCTTTCGTCCATGACTCGATAATAGAGTGTTCTGAAGTAAGATAATTCGGTAAGCACTCCGCACTTTCAAGTTGACCGAGATAAGTTTCGAATTGATCTCTTGGAGTAATATAAACGGTGGCCTCAGTGGAGGTCTTATTTTTAATTAGATTTTTTGAGAAATGAATTTTAGAGAGTGAAAAGGGGATACTTTCTTCTAAAAGAAATCCAACCATCATTTCTGCTTTTTTCTTATTTACTACAGGTATGTCTAAATACCGAGTCGTAATATGGCGATTTGGAAGTTGAAAGATGAGCTTTCCGTCAAAGTCTATATCTTTAAAATAATCATGAAGAATTTGATGCTGAATTTTATCAACGGAGGTGAGTATTTTAATATCATTGCTATATTCAGAGAGAAGTATTTCCTGACAATCGATAATCTTAATACGACGCCTCTCAAGCATCGTTTCATAAAATTTAATCGAGTAAGTTCCTATGTCTATGGCAAGAATTTTCATACTAATTCCATTTTAACAGAATATACAAGAATGTGACTCTAAAAGAATTTTCCACACTAAGGTAGTCAACTAAATTATTTCTACTCCAACGACTCTTGGAAGCATGAGTTCTCGAGGAATTGGCTTCTCTTTTTTTTCTTTATCCGTGACTTCATCCGCTGGTGGCTCTGGGGCCTTATCAAGATCTTCCGGATTAGTTTCACCCTTGCCCCCAGGAGTATCTGTCTTCTTTTTTTTGGGAGGAGGAAGAGGTTTAAATGGTAAATCAATATAGGCCAATAGAGTGTACTGGGCCTTTCCGTAAGTTCCTTTAGAAGTAACTCTAAAAAGTTTAGAAGCAATCCCTAATGTTAATCCCGATGCCTTTAGTCGAGCAATCCTTTCATCATATCCTTCACTACCAATGACGGCCAGGTTGTTTACGATGAGATTTTTAAATTCGGCTTCATTCTTAAAAGGTCTTGGATCAATCTTTTCTGCAGGGTCTCCATCACGGTATTTGAAAAACTCTTTAATTTGATCCTCATTCATTCTTGGGAAAATAACCTTGAGTTGGCTTTCATTTATTTCATTGAGGTGAATGACTCCAACCTGATGAACCGAAATTTTATCCTTAACTAAATCGACAATTTCATCTTTCCAGCTTGGAAGTAAATAGAGTTCACTGACCGATGTGAGAGGAGCATGTTTCGGAAAAATTCCACTTTCTACAAACTTTGAATCAACGAGCGCTTTATCGGCTTCATCCATTTCTCTAGGGTCGGAAACATAATAGGTTAGTTCTTTAACAAGAAGTTCTGGTTCAAGATCACCATAAAGGGCCTCAAAAACTTCACTGCTCTCTTTTTTTGCCTCCATACTGCTACTCAAGGTTTCAATAAGAAGCTCTTGAGTGAGTTGAGAAAAGGTTTTTTCCCCTCCTTCATCTTGACCGTATTCGTCCTCGTTCGGATTTTTTACTTTTCCTTGTTGATTTTGATTTAATTTTTTATGAAGAGAAAGGTTATTGGGGTTGATAAAGCCAGAAACACTATCCATGGTTAGCTGAATACCTCCTCGAATGAGCATATTCTTATCTAGATCTGCAAGGGCCGTTCGTTGAATGATATTGAGATCACCTCCGATAGGAATAGGATAAACAAAAGGGGCCTTAATACTTGCCTCTAATTTATCTGGACCAAAGACCTCTTTAATTTCTTTTCTTTTTTCTAATAGGTTGTAACCTTTTTGATAGATTCGAAGCTTAGCGAGAGCAAAATTAATTCCGGCCTCGGCATTTAATCTTGCCTGCAGGAGATCCATCCTATTTTGAATTTTGATTTTGTTGAGGTTAACATCAAAAGTAAACTCCGCCAAAAGAAAGGTCAGTACCGTGATGGAGGTGAGAACCATCAAAAGAGCAATCCCTTCTTGCTTATTCATCCATTTATTTAGGAGTCGCATTCTTTGCCTTCCATCTTTCTTTTTGGTCTGCTTCTACGTCAAAATTATTCCATAAGGTTCGAAATGTTCTTTCAAACTCAAGTTCTGATCCATTACGATCAATCCAATTGATTACGACTTTAATCATTCGCACTGGTCTTTTTTGAAGAGCTCTCTGATTAAGTCGCTCTACCCAGTCCTCTTTATTTTCATCCCAAAATAAGAACTTGAGATCTTTGACATGTCTTAAAATAGTATAGGAGTTAAGCTTTTCCCAATTAAAAGATTCTCCGTATATATTATCGACTTCGAAGATTCGATAAATCTCCTGATCTCCACCATCTCTTTTTAAAAGATCATTTTTGATAGTCGAGCCTCTTATGCCATATAGGACCCAACCAAATCTTGATTGCTTGGAGTCTTGGACTTTTCTTCTATTAGATGCCGTAAAAAAAGAAAGAGTTGCCTTATCTGGGTTCTCCATAATAGGAACGGGCTTTAGTCCATCTGTCATAGATTTAAATCGCTCAGTGGCAATAAACTTATTATTTTCTTCATAAGGATTATCAGAAGAATTTTCAGGTTTTTTATAAGGGGCCTCAAAAAATGCAGGAGAATAGAATTGAGAAAAATCTGTTTGGATTCTTGCAAAGGCGGTTTCTACCTGCATAAGGTCCGAATCTTCTGCGGTGATATTTTCTTTAGTGTTGATGGAGCTTTCAATGGTGGTAAAAACATAAACCATCATAAGGGAGAGTAGAGTAATGGAAATCAATACTTCAATGAGGGTAAAACCATGTTCTTGTTTCCTAGAAATTTTCAACTTCAACCTTTGCTTTGGTATTATACAGCCATGTTGAAACACTATATTTGGCTTCAGTGATGGTATTGGTCACTGTCACTTCAACTTGCCAAACGAGTTTTTCCATATTTTCTTTTACTTTTTCATAAACCTTTTCTTCAAATTGATTGGTTTCTTCTTGGGAACTTGCGGCTTCAGGATCTAGTCCTTTCATTTTTTTATAATCTGGTAGAAGCATTTCTTTATAGATTACGGTCGTCGAATAGACCTCGTAACCCTCTACTTTTTTGGTCTCACCTTTTCCTAAAGTAAGCGCTTTACTGAATTCTTCTGGTGGGTTTTCAATAAGTTCATTAATTTTATTTTGAGCGAGTTGTCTAAGAAGAATCTCTTCTTTGATTTGTTCAGAGCTTGCTATATTAAAACCATTAGAGGTGGCATATACCGCAAAGAAGACGGCAAATAAAAAAATAGCAATCATCACCTCAATAAGTGCGAATCCATGCTTATTGTTTGATCCATCCTTCAAACATTTCTTTAGCGATGTCATACTTTTCTTTTTCGATCTGCTCATTGGTGTATCCATCAACTTTTAAAGGGCGATACTCCACTTCAAAATCAAGAGTAAAGGGGTCTACTGTTAAGGAGGCCACCTCTTCATCTGTTGTTAAGATAATAATACCACTATCCTTTTCTCCCGTGGGATAAACATAGAGGGAATGCTCATATTCGGTAATAAGTTCGTCTCCCAAGGACGTACCCACACCTAAAATGCGTACCAAAGGAGAAATTTCTTTAAGACCACTATTAAACTCATCAACAGGGTTGAATTTTCGGTTAAGTTCTTTGGTTGCCTCATCTTGATCCTCTTTGGCTTGATCTCCAAGATTTTCTCGTTTTTCAATTTTCTGATTGGGAAGAACAAATTGAGAGTCCGGCCCAAATTCTACTGACCATTTTTGAGGGTCTTTATCGAGTTCAAAGTGAACACGAACCACAGCATTTCGAAGTGCTGCTTCGTCTACCGAAAATCTTATGGCCCTTTGAAAATTATTAAGAACTTGATCAAGATGATCTCTAGAGTCATTTGCCGAAGAAGCAAAGAGGCCATAAAGCATGGCCCCTAATGTAAGAGCAACCAGGATCTCAAGAAGAGAAAATCCTGCTTCTGAATTATTTACTTTCTTTGTGTGGAATGTCAGCGTCTTCGCCCTCTCCACCTTCTTGACCATCTGCTCCGTAGGAGATGATATTGAATGTCTTTCCATCTGAAATGTACGCATATTCATTTTCCCATGGATCCATTGGTACTTCTTCAATAAATCCGTTTGGTGGATAGTCCTTACACTCTCGCGTACCACCTGAGGGCTTACTCACAAGAGCATCGAGACCTTGAGAGGTGGTAGGGTAGGTAAAGCATTTTCTTTTAAATTGCATCAGCTGATTTTTAAGAGCATCCATCTGAATTTTAGCTGCCTTGACTCGCCCCTCATGCAACTGATCAAAGATTTTACCAGCAACAAAGGTACCTGCGATACCCATGAGAGTGAGCGCAATGAGAATCTCAAGAAGGGAGAAACCCGCCTGAGAATTGGCCAAAACTTTTAAAAATTGAAACTTTTCTTTTTTCACGATTGATCCCCTTAAATTTGATTAAGTTCCATCATTGGGGCCACAACGGAGAAGATTATAAAACCCACTGCACAGCCCATAACGATCATCATTATAGGTTCAAGCGTTGAGGTTAGTCCACTTAGTTTTACTTCGACTTGATCTTCATAATTTTCAGCAACGATTTGAAGCATTGTTTCTAGTTCCCCAGATTTTTCACCAAGCTTAATCATATGGGTAACCATAGAGGGGAAATAACCTGATTTTACCAAAGGAC
Organism: uncultured bacterium; assembly: GCA_965365285.1. Taxonomy (GTDB): domain Bacteria; phylum Bdellovibrionota; class Bacteriovoracia; order Bacteriovoracales; family Bacteriovoracaceae; genus JAURDE01. The sequence goes on along the minus strand of CBDUBC010000062.1, from coordinate 10,076 downwards.
CAATCATAGTGGACCCCTCACTAACCGCAATTCTTGCCTCTTCCACCGCTTTTTGCATGTGGACATTAGCGATCAGGTTTCGTACGATTTTCATTGAGGCTAGAATAGGTACCCCAGAATTGAGTAACGTTGATAGGGTGGAAGAAAATCTCGCAACATTAATCATTTGAGACAGTTCACCAACAATCGGAAGCTTAAGAATCGTTCGGTGATAGACTTTCTCTCCCTTTTCCGTGGCAATGTATTTCTTAAACATGATCCAAGCTAAAACACATCCTACGATACAGGCATGCCAGTAGTTTTGAAGAAAGTTTGAAATCCAAATACAGATCTCGGTTTGAAGAGGAAGCTCTTTTTTCATGGAGATGAAGATTTTAGTGATTTTAGGAATAACAAAGACAAAAATGATTCCCATCATAAGGGCACCCATAATCATCATGATCATGGGATAGAGCATAGCTCCCTTAATTCGGTTATTGAGTTTAACCTGGTTTTCAGAAAATTCGGCCAGTCTTACAAGAACAATATCAAGCGTTCCTGACTTCTCTCCGGCATCGACCATGTTGGTATAGACATTGGTGAAAACCTTAGGATAGTCAGAAAGGGCCTGAGCAAGAGAGCTCCCTTCGTTAACCTTGGTTTTAACCTCTGAAAGAATAACTTTGAGTTGAGGATTCTCAGTTTGATCTTGAAGAGCATTGAGAGACTCTACGATCGGAATTCTTGCTTTCGTTAAGGTCGATAGCTGACGAGTCATAAGAGAAATATCTGCAATATTAATTCGAGGACCAATCAGAGAGGACTTTTTTTTAGCCTCTTTAGATTTTTCTTCTTTAATGGAGAGGAGCATGACTCCACTGTTTCGAATTTTTGTTTTGGCCAGGGAGATGTTTTCAGCATTAACGGTAGCTTTTACTTCTTTGCCTGAACGATCTATTCCTGAATAGTTATAAATGGCCATAGTCTATACCCAACTAGCGTTTTAGTATTCTTCTTCGTCCTCTTCTTGAATCGCTCGAACGAGTTCATCAATGGAGGTGATCCCTTTGAGGACTTTATTAACCGTGTCTTGTCTTAATGTTCTCATCCCCTGGGAGATAGCAAGTTTCTTAAGACTTCCTGCATCTGCTTTGGAAAGGATAAGAGGTTTGACTTCATCTGTGATGACGAGGAGCTCAGAAACAGTCGTTCTTCCAATATAACCTTTATGATTACATTTTGGACAACCAGATGCTTCATAGATGGTTACATCTTCGGGTAATTTATCAAGACCAAGAATTTTAAGATCACTTTCAATTACTTCATGGGGCTTTTTACAATCTTCACACAGCGTTTGAACGAGTCGTTGGGCGAGGATTGCACTAAGGGAAGAGGCAATAAGAAAAGGTTGTACTCCCATATCAATCAATCGGTTTGGTGCAGAAGCGGCATCATTGGTGTGAAGAGTGGAGAGAACAAAGTGACCAGTGAGAGAAGCTTCAACCGCCATGGTCGCTGTTTCAAGGTCTCTGGTTTCCCCAACCATGATGACATCAGGGTCTTGTCGAACAATGGCCCTAAGAGCTCTTGCAAAGCCTAGATCAATTTTACTATTGACCTGAATTTGAGAAATTCCAGGAATTTCATATTCTACTGGATCTTCGACGGTAATAATCATTTTATCCGGACTATTAATTCGATCAAGAAGCGCGAAGAGAGTCGTAGTCTTACCAGACCCCGTTGGTCCTGTGACATACACAATACCGTGCTTTTTATTAGAGAGCTCTTTCATTTGTCTAAGAACGGTTCCACTAAAACCAAGAGATTCAAGACCAAGGATCGTACTTCCTTTTTCAAGAACCCGCATAACGATTCGTTCCCCATGTTGAATAGGGACCGTACTTAATCTTAAATCAACGTCTTTACCGGCTATTTTAATTTTAATCCTTCCATCTTGTGGAAGTCTTTTTTCGGCAATATCTAGTTTTGCCATAACTTTAATTCTCGAAGTAACTGCCGAGTGAGTCTTTATAGGTTGTCTAAGATCCTCGGTCATAACCCCATTGATTCGAAATCGATAAACCGTTTCCTTTTCATAAGGTTCTATATGAATATCAGATGCCTTAAGCTTAACCGCTCTAAAAATGATGGAATTTACAAATCGAATAACCGGAGCTTCATCGGCACCTGCATCAAGAATATCAATCGGTCCCTCAAGATCGAGGTTTTCTTCAAACTCATGCTCAAGTGTGTCGACGACGTTCTTCGTCGCTTTCTCATAGATTCTGTTAATCGCCTCTTCTACTTTTATAGGAGGGCTCACTTGAATTTTGATTTCTCGTTTAAAGATCTCTTGAAGATCGTTGAGTGTATCAAAATTGAACGGATCCGTGAGAATAACCGTTACATAGTCCTCTGTTTCAAGAACAGGGAGAACTTGATGGTGCTTTGCATAGTTAATTGGAATTTCATTGATGAGGTTTGGGTCAATTTCATCAAAATGAATTTCATCGTGATAGGGGATGTTAATTTGATAGCATAAAACCTTCACAATATCGTGAGGGTGAATATAGTTTTTTTTCAAAAGAATCTGGCCAAGAAGAAGACCAGAGGATTTTTGAAGGTCGAGGGCCTCATCGAGCTGATCACTCGTTAGAGACGTGTGCTTTAAAAGAAGCTGTCCAATCTTCTCTTTTTGTTCTTCTAATTCCTGTACCGTGTCGCTAGAGTTCGTCACTGTACGGCCCCTTATTTTTTAATGACCTGGTAAGGTCGAGTAGCAGACTTCATATTCTTAACTTTTTGAATAATGTGATTGTAGTCTGGAGAAGAGCTTAGATCGTTGTTTCTAATTCCTTCAATTTCTTCATTTTGTCGAATAAATTTTTCAGCATCTTCTTTATCATAAAGAGGACCTTCCTCTTGCTTTTTAGCTTTCTCATAAAGCCCTTTAACAGTTGATCCAAATGGATCCTCTTCTCCAAGAACCTCTTTTAGGTGTTTACTTCTTCTGTTAAGAAGATCTTTGACCTTGGCACTTACTGTTTTTTCATAGCTTGAAAGAATCTTTGGAGTCAAAAAGAAGAGTAGGTTTACTTTATTAACGTCTTTGGATTGATTTTTAAAAAGCCATCCAACCACTGGAATATCTCCAAGAAGAGGAACTTTATTTACTTTAACCACTTCATTATCTCTCATAAGACCACCCATTGCGATGGTATCTTTATCTCTTACAACAACTGTGGTTACGGCACTTCGAGTTGTCGTTGCTACACCGCCAACTCCAGAGGTGAGGGCACGTTGAGAGAAATCTTCAATCTTTTGATCGATTTTAAGTTTAATGAATCGAGTTACTTTATTGATTTGAGGAGTAATCTTTAAGGTAAGAGCTACTTTTTGCTGTTTAACGCTGGTTTGAGTACTTCCATTTGCAGTATTAGTTTGTTCTGGAACTGGAACTGTTTCACCCACTTCAAACGTTGCTTCGGTATTATCAAGAGCAAGGATTTGAGGAGTGGCCAAAACGTTCGTATCACTATTCGCAGCAACTGCCGTGATAAGAGCATTAACAGAGTTAATTTCAATATCCTGACCATTTGGTCCCTTGGTGGTAATTCTTTTACCTGCACCTAGACCTGCAAATAATCCACCAAGACTAGTGATATTTCCAGAAAGTAGGGCAGCAAGATCACCTGAGCCTCCAGTAAAACCAGCTCGACCAGCACCGCCACTACCATAAGCACCAACGATACTAATTCCAAAACCTGTGGATCGGTTTACAGAAGTTTCCATGATCATCCCTTCTACGTAAACTTGATCTCTGGCAATATCGAGCTTTTTAATAACTTCTTTGATTGTCAGATAATCAGTAGGAGAGGCAGTGACGACAAGAGCGTTATTGGCCTTATCTGCCGTGATTTTAACTTCAGCGTTGAAAAGTTCAGGAGAGCTGTCCTCTTCTTTTTTTGTGAATCGACTCTTATCATTTGACTTAGAACTGGTAACCAGATCATTCAAAGTCTTCGCCAGTGTCTCAGAATCACCATAGTTCAGATAATAAACATGAATTTGTCCGGAACTACTTTGAACTAATTTAACATCGAGCTTGTTAATGAGATCTCGTAATTGTTTTGCGCCTGAAGCATTGGCCATAGCGATAATAGAATTGGTTCTTGGCTCAGCAATAAGATTACTGATATCTGCGTCGTTTGCCTTTCCTTTAAATTTAGATTTTTTATCTTCTTTTAGGATTTGTCCTAGAAGCTTTGCAATCTCTTGAGCGGAAGAGTTTTGAACTTGGATAATTTGAAGGCTTTTCTCATGTCCTGGAACATCGATAAATTTGATTAGTTTAACAAGTCGGTTAATATTAGTACCGGTATCTTGAATGATAATGGTATTGGTCTGCTGAATTTCAATAATTCGTCCATAACGGGACATAAACGGTCTAAAGCTTCGAGTAACTTCTGTGGAATTGATGTTTTTAAGAGGAATAATTCTCATGACATAATTTTCAGTGTCCGGAGTGTAGTTTCCTGTATACATCTTAGTAGGGGTGTATCGAATATCTCTTGAGTTCACAATATTATAGAAAGATCCACTCTTAACAAGGGTATAACCGTTAAGGTTGAGTGCTGTGAGGTATGCCTTCCAAGCATCTCCTACAGTAATAGGACTAGGAGCAAGAATACTCACTTTTCCTTTGAGGTCTTTATCAAGAATAAGATTAATCCCCGTAAGTTTTTGCATATGCTTAGTCAGATCAATCAAAGAGGTATTAGGAAAATCAAAGCTTGTTACAACTTCGGGCCCAAATGCCGTTTCTGGATTGAGGTTGACATATTTTGCATTCTTAGGGGCGTCAGCGACATTATTGATTCCAGTTCCTCTACCAAAAACATCATTAGGGTCTGCTGCTTTATCCTGGGGAAGGTTTTGGTAATTTGTTTTAGATTTATACTTGTTGAATTGAGACCAGGTTGACCCTGAGCATACAAGAGTAGCAATCAAAATCCATTTTTTCATTTCCAAACTCGCTTTCGTTTAATCCTCAAACTTATAATCTTGAGTTTCCTCTTCACCATCTCGTTTAACAGTAATAGAGAGATTTTCAATATCTTTTATTCTTCCAAATAGGTTCATTACTTCATTGAGGTTTCTAATTTCTTTTCCGTCAATTTTTGTAAGAATGTCGCCATCCTTGATATTTAGCTTTGAATATATACTCCCGGGGACAATCTCTGTCATTTTAAAAGAGAGTGATCCGTCTGGGTTTTTGATTTGAATTGCTCTTGCCTGAGTAAGAACATTACTAATATCTCCGAGCATTTCTTCTCGAATACTATTTTTTATTTTGAAAGAGTTTCCTTCATTCGTAATACCTTTATCAATATTGAGATTATCGATGAGCTTTTTACCTTTTTTAGGATCAAGAATGGTTAGGTTTTTCTTCTTAAAGCTATCCTCGATACTTTTATCAATATTTTCAATAAACTCACAGTCTTCATTATTAAGATTTTTAAAAATAACAGTGAGACGGTTGATTCGACCTATACGAGCAAATCCATTAATTACATCATTTTCTCTAAAGCTCTCCGGCTCCCTATTGTTTCTGACAATGATAGAGGCCACGGACTTTTTGTTATCTTGAAGAACGATTGTATTAACGAGCTTAAGAGGAAGAGAGCTTTTCTTATCAGCTTGATAACAGAATTTAGGTTTTTTTACAGCTGGTCCAGTTGGCTTTTTAGTTTTTTCGCCATCCAGTTTTTCTATAGCGTTAAAAATGTTGTAGGTTTCAATGGCAGAGTAATCAACGGCCTTGAATGGCTTTTTAAAAGGCATGACACTACGGGTTTTTGAGGAGCTTGTTAAAAGAGAGGAGAGCTTCGTCGCTACAACCATACCGGTATAATAAGTGCCAAAAAGGCAGGCAAATACGATAAAGTAATGATTAATGATTCCTCTTTTCTCATTGGAAAAAAAGGTATTAATAAAGCTATCTGGTTTTAAATCGGTCAAATAGTCTTTAATTTTTTGGACGCTTTCAGTCGAAGCTTGAGGTTTTTTCTTAAAAAGCTTTTTGAAAAAGCCTTCCTTTGGGACTTTCATTTCAGTAAACTCGGGAATTTCTTCCTGTTCAGGCTCTTCAAAGTTAGACTCTTCTTCAACCTCACGGTGGGCAAGCTCTTCTTCTACTTCATCTTCATTGGCCTCTTCATCCCAAGTCTGATTTTCTGTCTCTGATTTTTTGGCAAATTTATTTTTAATTTTTGCCATTAAATCCTGAATAAATTTGTTTCCCATATGAATAAACCCTTAAAATGATTTTAAGGTAGATAAAAAAAATTTTCATTATTATTATTGCGAGGAATTATTTTACCGCGGACACTAAGATGCAAGGATTTTATTGAGAACAATTGTCAACTTATCCTCACTCGGTGGTTTTCCTAAGAAAGCTTTAGCCCCTAGGTCACGGCATTTATCTTTTTGAGTAGATTCGGTATCACTTGTGAGCATAACAACAGGGATGGAGGAGTGTTTTTTACTCATTTCTGTTAAAAACTCAATACCATCCATATTAGGCATAACAATATCGCAAAACACTAAGTCTGGATTCTGCTCAGAAACAACTTTAAGGGCCTCAATTCCGTCGCCCGCTTCGTGAATTTCGTAAGTACCAACTCCCTTTATAATGCTAATGATCTTTTTTCTTTGAAAAGCATTATCATCAACTACTAGTATTTTTGCCATAACTAATTAACTCTGTCTGTTATAGGTTAAATTAAACTTTTTCTCTTTTAGTATTCTGATTCATTTCCGATAGGAAATCAATTTGAAATATTTTCAACTAGGATGAACTGTGAGTATTGAATTTGATGAAGATTTCCTACCGGAGATTGAAGAGAATGTAGAGGGGATGGAAACAGTCCTTTTGGAGCTCTCTGATTCAATTAGTGAAGAGGAAATCAACAAGCTCGCCTTTTTTGCTCATAACTTTAAAGGAAGTAGTCAGATTGCAGGACTTGATGAGCTTGCGAAATATCTTCATGAATTTGAAAATATTTTAGTAAGTCTTAAATCCGGTGATCTAACGTGGAGCGCTGAGATTTTGTCCTTCTTTTTCACCTGGATTGATAATATTAAAACCTTTGGTTCCGGCTATGCTAGACAAGAGCTCATTCCGCTCGACTTTGGTTGGGTAGCTGAAAGTCATAAAAACTTTCTTGAAAGTAATCCAAGTACGCCCACAGAGATCGTCGCAAAATCTGAACCAGAGCCTCAATCAGAAGAGAAAAAAGAAGAAGTAGTTCCTAAGGTTTCAAAACCGGAGGTGAAAGAGGCCGAGAAGCCTAAGGACAATCCTCAAGCTGCCGCTCCAGAGTTTATTCGAACGAATATTGAAAAATTAGATAATCTATTAAACTTTGTTGGTGAGCTTGTTATTAACCAAAGTATTCTCAACAATTATAGAGATAATGATAATATGAATGATCGAAGGGTCTTTGATACTATCGATTATCTCAATAAAATTGTTCATGACATCAGTACATCAACTTTATCACTAAGAATGATTCCTTTAAAAAGATTTTTTCAAAAAATAAAAAGAATAGCCTCCGATGTTTCTGCAATCCAAAAAAAGCCCGTTCGAGTCGTGCTTCATGGAGAGGATGTTGAACTTGATAAAACTATAGTTGATAAGATTACCGATCCAATTATACATATTATAAAAAATGCTATTGATCATGGCTTAGAGAGTCCTGAGGAAAGAGTCGCCAAAGGAAAGCCAAGAGAGGGAACTCTTACGGTTCAAGCGATTCAAAAAGAATCGGTTGCGGAAATTCTTATTTCAGATAATGGGGGAGGTCTTAATAAGGAGCGTATTTTTAAAAAGGCGGTAGAGAAAAAATTTATTTCAGAATCTGATGACCCTACTGATGAACAAATTTGGAACTTTATATTTCATCCAGGATTCTCAACGGCAGGAGAGGTTACGGAAATCTCTGGGCGAGGAGTAGGAATGGATGTCGTTAAAAGAGTTATTGAGGGTTTACAAGGTAATATTTTCATTCACAGCTCACCAGAAGGCACAACCTTTAAGCTTATTATACCCTTAAGCCTATCTATTATTAATGGGATGATTGTAGAGGTTCAAAAAGAGAAATTCATTGTTCCAGTTTCGCAACTGATTGAAACTGTTGAATTGAAAAATTTTCAAGTAGAAAAAACGGGTAAGGGTAGAGTTCTAAACCTTAGAGGACATATTATACCGGTGCTATCTCTGGGTCGAATCTTAAGAATGCAAAATAAAGATTCTGATAAAACAGAATTTGAAAATGAGAAAGCTCTTGTCGTTCAAGTCGATGGTGAAAAAATATCATTTGAAGTCGATGAGATTGTCGAACAGCAACAGATTGTTGTGAAAAAGTTTGGTGATGAAATGGAAGATATTCCAGGGCTCTCTGGAGGCGCAATTTTAAGTGATGGGGAGCCAGGTATTATATTAAATATACAAGAAATTTTCACAGGAGGAATGGGGCATGGATGAAAATGAAAATCAAGATCAATTGCCCAATGAGGAACATTGCGATCGTTATTTAATTTTTGAAATTGATAGTGATCTCTATGGAGTTAATCTCATCGATATTAAAGAGGTTTTGAAAAATAGACCCTGTAAGCCTATTCCTTATATGAGAGAATACTTTCTTGGTGTGATTAACTTACGAGGACGAATTGTAAGTGTCATCGATCTTCGTAAAAAATTTAAAAAACCAGTAAACCCAGAAAAAGATGGTTTCATCATTATTATCGAAGCAGGAAATACTCAAATTGGTGTTCTTGTTGATGATATCGTGAACGTAGAAAATATTTACAAGGATGAAATTGACGTTAATCCCCACCTCGAATTGGACTTTCCGATGCAATTTTTTTTAGGAGTGGGGAAGAAAGAAGACAAATTAATTAATTTGATTGATTTGTCTAGATGCTTAACAAAAGATGATATGAGAATTATCTCCAAATAGGTATGAATTATGAATTTCATAGGATTTAGAGCGCGACTAACACTTTTCTTTCTTCTTCTTGCACTCATTCCATTTTTAGGGGGGAGTTATATTAGCTATGATAAGCTCAGGACCTTAATGATTGAAAGAGAAAATCAAACAATGGATGTATATCATCTTAAGGCAAGGGGAAGCTTGAAAGATGCATTTATTGATTTTGAGAGCCAATTAAGTGTTTTTTCAGAAGTCGAAAACATGAAAGAAATCTTTAAGGGTCTTAATCAATCCTTTGGAAAAATTGAGAAAGAGGCCAACCTTAAATATGAAACGTTAAAAAAAGATCGAAAGGAAATACTTAGAGAGCTAGAAAATAATCATAAAAAGAGATTTAAAAATGCTGAAGTTTTTTCAGAAGTCATTAAAAATCTATCTCAGATTGATAATGATGCCATCATTTTACAAAAACACTTTCTTATTGACCAAAAGAATAAGGAAAGAAAAAGAGACCTTAATTTATCCTATTTCAAATTTCAAGAGAAAGCAGATAAAGAAATTAAAGAGTTTTTAAGAGAGCTTGATTTAAGTAATGCCATTCTTGTAAATAACAAAGGCGATATCATCTATAGTTATGATAAAGGCTTTGAGCTGGGACAAAATCTAAGCAATGTGGAAAATTTATATCCATCATTAAGAGCGGCTTATGATGAAATCAATAAAGACATCCCAACTCACTTTTTTAAAAATTTAAATATTAATCCAATACGTTCAAGTGAGCTGATTTCTTACTTTGGTGTAAAATATCCCAAATTAGGGATGAGCGTTTTTTTTGAGCTTGATTCAAAAAGGATTTATAGCATTATCAATTTCCAAAATACAGAGCCAAGAGAGACTTTTATTGTTGATTCTAATAATAAAATTAAATCTTTTTCCATTCTCAATGATCTCAATGAGAGCGAGGATATTTTGAATCAAGGACCTATTGAAGGGCTCATAACTCAGGGTGTTTTGGCCGAAAACAATCAAGTGTATCCTTTTTCTGTAAATATGAAAGGAGATAAGATTTTTAGAAAAGTATCAGATATTAATATAAACGGA
>CBDUBC010000061.1:0-16430 GCA_965365285.1 uncultured bacterium | reverse complement strand
CATGCCGCTCTCATTAAGATAAAATCTAAATAGTTAGAAATATAGGCTAGCCGCCAAAAACAATAATAAGTTCATTATTTGATTTTAGATAAGTAGTTTCTTGCTTTTTTACATCCTCCTTTTTTCTAACAGGAAAACAGAAGTGATACAATAAGAATAATGTTTAAAATTTTCATGGATTTATTTAAATATTTGATAGGTATCTATAAAAAGGAATTTAAATCTAATTGATAAAGCTCTTTTTTATCTTTAAAAATTATAAGCACTCCGTTTATTAGTCGAAATTCCTGCTCAATGATTTCCGAGTAAAGGAGTTCTTTTTCTCGGTTATAGATATGAGTAGGGATCTTCCAGAGAACTCTTCCCTCTTGAAATGGTCGATTAAGGTCGATGATAGTCATCACCCGATCTTGAAGATTCCTAAGAGCAATAGGAAATGGAAAAGGCGAATGGTAAAGATTTGGATGACCATTTAGAGGGCTGATCATTTGATTTATATAGTCACCATCTGCAACACCTTCAACCTCTTCCTCTACAAGGAATGCATGTTCTTGCTTTGGTTCGAGTTTAATCTGAATTTCACATTCAACTAAAACTTCTTTGTCCATAAGATCATGCTTACAAGTAGGATCGTGGAAAACAATTTTAGCATGAGCAAAAAAGGGAATAAGGAAAAGAATGAAGCCTTTCATAAGAAGAGGTTTAATCGATTTCAGATAAATTTTCAATGAGTTTTTGCGTTAACGAGTGACTCTAAAGATTTTTCCACTATCTGTGGAAAAATAAAGATGGCCATCAGGACCATTTCTAACTTGCCGAATTCTTTCGTCCATATCTGCAAAAAGAGGCTCTTCCTCAACCACTTTTTCATTTTTAAGAACTAATCGTCTTAAATGAGTTGAGCTCAAATTGGCCAAAAATAGATTATTCTTCCATTCTTTGATTTTATCACCTCTATAAAAAACCATTCCTGAAGGGGATATACTAGGGTCCCAATACTTAATGGGTTGCTCCATACCCTCTTTATGAGTAGTCCCTATTTTTGGTCCCCAATATTCTTTTCCATAAGTGATTACGGGCCATCCATAGTTTAATCCTTTTTTCACTCGATTTAATTCATCTCCTCCTCGTGGACCAAACTCACAGCTATAGAGTTCTCCTGAAACAGGGTCCACATCAATTCCTTGCGGGTTACGATGTCCATAACTCCATATCTCTGGAAGTGCACTCTCCTTTCCTATAAAAGGATTATCACTTGCTGGTTTTCCTTCTTTAGTAAGCTTTAAAATACTCCCGTTATGTAGGCTAAGATCTTGAGAGTGCTCTCTTTCCCCTCGGTCTCCTATCGTCATAAAAAGATGATTATCTTTGATTACCAAACGAGAGCCAAAGTGCCTTGTAGTATTGCTTTTTACGGTCGCCTCAAAGATTGTTCTGAGGTTCATAAGCTTTGATTTCACTAAATCCGCTTTTGCCAAAGCTGTTGTTGTAACATCTTTATTTTTTTTAGAATAAGTCAGATAAACATGGCCATTATCAATCAAAATATCAAGTAAACCGCCTTGCCCACTTGCCTCTACAATAGGTGCCTCTAGTTTTGTCGTTTTCTTGGTTTTTAGGTCGAGGTGAAAAAGACTTCCCTCTCTTTGGGTAAAAAGCACTTCTTCTTGATTTATAAAATCAAATCCCCATATGACTTCATCTCCTTCAAAGACTTGAATTGCCTTTGCGGCCAGTGAAATATTGGAATAAAAAAGTAGGAGAAGAAGTAATTTTATTTTCATAAAATAAGAATAGCTACCTAGAGAGGGAAGTCAAATTTTACGGCATGTATTTTGAATCCCTACTTAGTTTAAGTAAAAAAAGAATAATAACTCCTATGCTAATTACAGACATAATTAGAACGAGAGTCGTTCCATCAATATAATTTAAAATGTTTAAATCCATTTAAACCTCCTTGAAATGGGAGGGATCCCCCTCCCGTTTATTAAGAAACTTCCACGTTTTGTTTGTTGTCTGATTCGATCGCTAATTTTGGTTCTATAACATCTGTAACTTCGATTCTACGAGGTTTAGCCTCTTCTGCTTTGGGAAGCGTTAGGTAAAGAACTCCGTCTTTAATTTGGGCGGAAATTGAATCCTTATTAATTTTTTTGGGAAGCGCGACTTTTCTCTTGAGAACTTCTTCTTTTTCGGAAAAGAGATTTTTTCTTTTGCCTTCAATAAACAGAAAGTCTCCCTCTACAAAAACCTCCAGACTATCTTTACCTACACCTGGCAAATCTAGGGAAAGAAGAAATTGACTTTCTTTTTCAATAAAGCTTTGTCCCCAATTAAAGTCTTCCCAGGACTTAATGACTTCTCGTAATTCCTGATCCATTCCCCACAAAGCAGGTCTTACGAGTGAGTCTCTTAATGGAATTCCCATTGTTTTTCGCATAAAAATCCTCCTTTTCATAATGAATCTCTTTTAGTTGAACTTAAGCTTCGCCCAACCTCATCAAACTCCCATTTACGTTCAAGAAGGTTGAGTTGATCCTTCCATCGATAGGAGTTTAAACAGGCATGTGTGTTGTTAGGCAAAAGTGGAAATTCTACCTTTTGTTCACACGTATTGTTTTGAGCTTGCTTGTCAGAATTTTGAGCAGCTTTTTCTTTTTCCATACCCCCTACATTAAGCGAAAATGCCATGAGTAACAGAATCATTCCCTTTAATAGTCTATTCATTCTTACCTCCTTGATTGCAAGGTTTTGCCAGAGGTAAAAGAAGATCATGCAAACCCAAGATCTTCTCCGATTCCCTTGGCAGCACAATTATTAGTCTCAAATTAATATGGCTAGGAGTTTTGTCAAGGGTCTGCAGTAATTTTAATAACTTACCGACCTAATAGGTTGACTTCTTCAAGTTTGATCCCATAGTGTTAGCTGTGAATGATTATAAATATTCAAAAAATAGACTTTCTAATCTGATTGAAACTGCTCTTATTTTTGTGGGCATTGCAACACTCTTTATTTTTTTGGCCTATTCTCTCTTTGGTCGACTCGGATTTATTTTTGGTGGTCTCACGATCTTTTTCTCATTTGTTTTTATTCAACAAAAGGCCCATTCATTAGCTCTAAGAATTCATAGAGCACAGTATATACCGCCTTTTCACTACCCTGAGCTCTATCGACTTGTGGATCATCTTGGAATTAAAGCTGGGTTAGAGGTTTTACCAAAAGTGTTTTTAATTCCTAGTCCTATGAATATGGCATTTTCAACTGGAAACAAAGAAAAACCTGTTATTGCCGTTTCTGAGGGGCTCCTCTCAACGATGAATACTCGAGAACTCAATGCGATTCTGGCCCACGAGATTTCTCATATCGCAAATGGTGATCTCATCATCTCAACTCTTACTCAACTTATTGGTCGAGTAGCTTCAGGCTTTGTGTCTTTTGCAACTTTTATTCTCATAATTCTTTTCCCTCTTCTTCTTTTTGGGGTTGTTCATATTAATCCTATGGCCTTGATGCTTATTATGGTAATTCCAACGATTATTACTTTATTGCAATTAAAGCTTTCTCGAACAAGGGAATATAATGCTGATTTAGAAGGATCTCACCTTACAGAAGATCCTCTAGCGCTTGCTAGCGCTCTCTCTAGAATGGATTATGCTAACAGAGGACTTTTTGGAAATAAACCACCTGAATTTTTAAGCACTCACCCCAACACCCAAAAAAGAATTGAAGTTTTAAAAGACTTAGCGATTACTTGGGAATAACGAGCTTCTTTTCTAACTTTGAAGCCTCTTTAAGAATAGTATTTCTTTTAGTAGCATCCATTTTGTCATACATCTTAACCATCATATTTAGGCGATGATTTTTTTGCAAAAACTCTCTTTTGCGATCGATAAAACGCCAATAAAGTCCGTCCCAACCGAGTGACCAACTAGGATCTTTTTTGTAGCTACTCATTTTAAAAATATAATTAGATCCACTCATATAGGGTTTTGTCGCAAAGATGCCCCCGTCACTAAATTGAGACATCCCAAAAACATTAGGTCCCATCACCCAATCAGACGAATCCACAAACATTTCCATAAACCATTTATAAACCTCTTTAGGGTCGACCTCTAGAAGAAGCATAAGGTTTCCTAGGACCATAAGTCTTTCAATATGATGGGCGTATCCCCATTTTAAAGACTTTTTAATAGCATCATCAAGAGGAGGTATTCCGGTATTCCCCTTATACCAACATGGTCTAAGCTTCGCTTTATGATTAAAGAAATTTTCTTTTTGTTGAAATTCATCGCAAGACTGATAGATTCCTCTAATGAACTCTCTCCATCCCATCACTTGTCTTATGAATCCCTCTACAGCATTAAGATTATCTTTAGTTGCTAGGGTCTCTACTTCTTTAACAACTTCAAGAGGTGTCAAAAAACCGATGTTAATAAGAGGAGAAATAATTGAGTGATAAAGAAAAGGATTTCTCTGATCAAGTGAATCTTGAAAGTCACCGAAATATTTAAACCGCTCTTTTAAATAAGAATGAAACCATTTGAGAGAAGAGTCGCGATCGACGGGGATCCAGAAGTTTTTACTGTCCCCTGGATGATCAGAAAAATGCTTATCTACAAGTTTTTTTACTTCCTCAACAATAGGTGTGCTTATTGTTGGTGGTAAAAAATCAGTTACAGAAAATGACGCTGGAATTTTTTTTCGGTTGTCTTGATCAAAATTCCACTGTCCACCAACAGGAGAACCTTTGTGCATGAGTATACCGTGTCGCTTTCTTTGCTCGATATAAAAATTATTTAGAAGAGGTTTATTAACTCCTTCAAGATAATCTCGAAATTCTTGCCTGGAGCACATAAACATAGGAGATTCATAAATTTTTACTTTTACATTCCATTTTTGAAATTTCGAAAGAAGCTCATCTTCAAAAAACTTGTCCTCTATTTCAAAAATATGAATTTCTTGGACCTTATGTTTTTTAACAATTTTTTCAAGCTCCTCCAGGAAGCCTTTAGTTTTATCCAGCTGATGATATAAGGGACGAAAGCCTCTTTCCTTTAAACTTTTGGTATAGGTTCTCATAGAAGCGAGAAAGTGAATAATTTTGTGCTTATGGTATTTGAAATGAGTACATAGTCCTCGATCTTCGGCCATGAAGACATCACGAGGAAAGTCCTCATAGTAATCGAGATCAAAAAGTTGGTTTCCCAAGATAACGCTGAGCTGGTTCATTATGAATACCTTCTAATTTTGAATACTTAGTTTTATAGTATAAACTATGTCTATCTAAATAAACAGTAGTATCATTTACCATGCTGAAGGGGGAATTATGAAAATCTTAGCTTCTATCTTAATGGTACTAACTCTGCAACTAAATGCCGGAGTTCACGACATCAGTGTTAAAAATACAAAAGGGGAAGAAATTAAACTTGCTGAGTTTAAGAATAAAGCGCTTTTAATTGTTAACATCGCCACGCGATGTGGATATACAGGTCAATTGGATGACCTCGAGGCGCTTTATCAAAAATATAAGGATAAAGGACTCGTAGTTCTGGGTGTTCCTTCCAATGACTTTGGTTCTCAAACGCCCGAAAATGACGAAGGAGTTGCTAAGTTTTGCTTGATTAATTATGGCGTCACTTTTCCTCTGTCTGAAAAATTAGTTGTAAAAGGAGCGCAAAAAACACCTCTTTTCCAGACTCTTGTTAATGAGTCTGGAGGAGATGAAGTAAGTTGGAACTTTGAAAAGTTCCTCATTGGACCTGATGGCAAATTTGTTAAACGTTTTAAAAGCGCGGTAAAACCTAAGAGTCTAGAAGGTGATATCGAAAAGGTGCTTCCATGAGTTTTAAGTTAGAAAATTGTAAGCAGATTCTGATCGTTGGTGCAGGTCATGGAATAGGGCTGGCCTTTGTTCAGGAAATAAAAAGATCCAATCCAAATATTAAGATTTTTGCTACGTTTAGAAATAAAAGTTTGGCTGGTGAACTTCTAGCCATGGAAAACATTACTTGCTTCCAAACTAATCCTTGCAATGAAGAAGAGGTTCAAATGTTTTCCGAAAAAATTGAAGGAGAGATTGATTTGGTTATCAATTGTGTAGGCGTTCTTCACGGGGATGGTCTATCTCCCGAAAAATCTCTTCGAAATATTAACGAAAAAGATTTTAGTGAAGTGATGAAAGTGAATGCCTTTGTCACTCCCCTTCTTGCCAAATACCTTGATCCCAAAATCTCCAAAGAAACCATAAGCTGTTTTGTTACCATCTCGGCCAAGGTGGGAAGTATAGAGGATAATCACTTAGGAGGATGGTATAGCTATCGCGCCTCAAAAGCAGCGCTTAACATGCTTTTAAAATGCATTTCTATTGAATGGGAGAGAAAGAGAAAAAACTGTGCTGTTCTTGCCATTCACCCAGGGACAACAGATACAGATCTTTCTAGGCCATTTTCAAAAAATGTGAAGTATACCATTTACTCTCCTGCAGAAACTGCAAGAAATATCTTAAATACTTTAGAAGGAAAAGAGTCTAAAGACACGGGGTCTTTTTTAAGTTATGATAATAAAAAAATACCCTGGTGAGGCAATGAAATTAATAATCTCTTCTATAGCTCTTCTTTTTAGTCTTGAAACTTTTGCAAACTATTATGCACAGGCAGGGATCCTTGTTTGGACCAGAAACTTTGAAGAAGCGGCCGGTGGAAGTAATGAAGGAGTTGAAAAAACCGAGGGAGGCTTCTCTATAGGTTTTGGAAAGGCCTTTAATGAAAAATGGTCTGCTGAGCTCGAGTATCTACCAAGTATGGAGTTTAGCGTTTCAAGAGAAAATCGTGAGGGACGAATTGGAATGATGGCCATCACGGTTGCACCAAAATACAACTTTGGACATGGGTTTATAGATGAAAACTTATCCTTTTACGCTAAGCTTAGGGTTGGTTGGACCAAAATTAAAGGAACCGATATTTACGACAACTACGGTAAAGAAACATCTTGGACTATGGGACCAACAATTGGAACAGATTATAAATACGATGATAACTTTATAATTTTCTTTGATGTCGGTGGACTTTGGTCCGGTGGCGATGTTGAAGACTATGACTTTTTCCCTTGGCAACTTGGCCTTCGCTATAATCTCTAGGCCTAGTGATGTATACCAAAAGATTATTTGTAGCGATTACCCTTCCTAAAAGAATTCACAGAGAACTGAGCTCTCTTCACAGAGAAATCATGGGGGCCAGATGGATACCAGAAGAAAGCCTTCATGTGACCTTGATATTTATTGGAGAAGTTTCGCAAGAAATTTTTAAAGAAATTAAAGATGATCTTGAAGATATCACGATGACTCAAATGGATCTTCACCTTAAAGGAGTAGATCTTTTTGGACCTGGTGATAACCCTAAAATTCTCTACAGTTCTGTTACTGGGAGTGATTATCTATTAGAACTTCATCAACTTATAAAGAAAAAAGTTAAGCAATATGTCCAAGTGGAAAAAAGAGACTTTAAACCCCATGTGACGTTAGCAAGGCTAAAGCATAGTGAACCCGATCTCTTAGCAGAACTGCTGACAGATTTTCATAATTTTAAAAGCCCTGCTTTTACAGCAAAAGACTTTCACCTTATGAGTTCAGAACTTCGTCCAGAAGGCGCGCGCTATCATATTGAACAAAGCTATGAACTTTACTAGAAGATTTCTGCAGGACCCTTTGCTACGATTCTGAATGGATTGATCATCTCATGGCTATAAAAATAATGTCTTTTGATATGATCCATAAAAGTCGTTTCCTTAATCTCACTAAGTGCATAAAGCTCTTTAGTGTAGCGACCGAGGTTTTTATAGTCTCTGATTCTTCTTATATTACATTTAAAGTGAGTAACATAGACGGCATCAAACCTTAACAGAGTGGGAATGAGTCTAATATCCGCCTCGGTGAGTTCATCTCCTAAAAGATACTTTTTCCCTTCTAAAAGTGAGTCTAATTCATCTAGAGTATTAAAAAGAGTTGTTACCGCCTGGTCATAGGCTTTTTGAGAAGTTGCAAATCCACAAAGATAAACTCCATTATTAACAGGCGTATAGATTCTTTCATTAAGCGCATCAATTTCTAAGCGAAGTTTTTCAGGATAAAAATCTAAAGTGTTACCGGTGAGGTCATTAAAGGCAGTATTAAATATTCTGATGATTTCACTGGACTCATTATTAACAATGGTTTCATACTTTTTATCCCAAAGGATGGGAACCGTAACACTTGTACTAATATGAGGGTCTGCTTTTTGATAAATTTCTCTTAAATATTTTGAGCCATAGAGATGATCCTTAGTCGCGTCCGCAAAAGAGTCATCAAAGATCCAGCCATCTTCTAACATATCAGGATGAACTACACTTACAGAAATATGGTCTTCTAATCGTTTAAACTTTCTATAAATGAGAGTCCTATGTGCCCAGGGACAAGCATAACTAACATAAAGGTGATAGCGATTAGATTCAGGTTGGAATTTTTCATCATCTGAAGAAATAGAACCTCGAAAGGTTCTGGGGAGACGATCATAGGCGCCTTCTTGATCACTATTAATAATGGATTTTTTAATCCATTTACCATCCACTAGAAGCCCCATGGACTCTCTCCTTTTTAGGTTAAACCAGTAATTTTTCCCTGATCATCTATTTTCATATGAAGCGCCGAAGGCTCTTTAGCAAAAGCTGGCATTCTTAAGATATCTCCTGCAAGAGGAATAATAAACCCCGCACCCGCTGAAAACTCAAAGTCTCGAATAAGAAAGTCAAAATCTTGAGGAGCTCCTCTGAGTGAGGGGTCATCCGAAAATGAAAGAGGTGTTTTTGCCATACAAATCGGAAATTTATCAAAACCGAGTTTTTCTAGCTCATCCATTGCCTTTTTTGCTTTTGTCGTAAACTTTACCTGTCCAGCACCATAAAAATCTCTAGCAAGATGCTTAATCTTATCTACTAAGGGGAGATCAAGGTCATAAGTCGGATGAAACTCACAATCTTTTTTGCAGCTTTCCACAACCATTTTGGCCAACCCCTCAACTCCTTTCACCCCTTCGGTATAAGGCGCACAGGTAACATAAGGAATGCATTCTTTTTCACATAAAGAGGCAATCTTTTTTAGATTTTTAGAGTCCTCCTCTTTCCAGAGGTTTTGAGCAGTAATGACTGGTATGCCAAATTTTTTACAGTTATGATAATGACGCTTAAGGTTCTCAAACCCTTTTTCTAAATCACCATCTCCGTGGAATTCTAACGATTTTGTGGAGAAGAGAATAACCGCCACAGAAGGTTTAAGCTCTCCTTCTCTACAGATAATATTAAAGAATTTTTCTGCTCCTAGCTCAGCACCAAAGCCCGCCTCGGTAACGACGTAGTCTGCTAAGCCTAGCGCTGTTTTAGTCGCAAGTAAGCTATTCGTTCCCGTTGCTATGTTAGCAAAAGGTCCCCCATGTATGATAGCAGGATTCCCATTAGACGTTTGAACTAGATTAGGTTTAATTGCTTCTTTTAGAAGAAGAGTTGCTGGTTCTTCAAAGCCAAGATCTTTAATTGTAACTGGGGTGTTATCATACGTTCTTCCTACATAGATTCGCCCTATCCTTTCTTTAAGATCTTTGAGAGAGTTACTTAGGCAAAGAATGGCCATAATTTCACTGGCGGCAGTAATATCAAACCCACTTTCTCTAGGCACTCCACCTTTAGATCCACCAAGTCCTGTGATGATTTCACGAAGGGAGCGATCATTCATATCCATTACTCTTTTCCACACAATGGTTCGAGGATCAATTTGATATTTCTGACCCTGAAAACGAATATAATTATCAATAAGAGCAGAGAGGAGATTGTTTGCTTTTTCTATAGCGGCAAAATCACCATTAAAATGAAGGTTAATATCTTCTGCAGGTTCTACATTTGAGAGTCCCCCACCAGTTGCACCTCCTTTTTTTCCAAAGATAGGGCCTAAAGAGGGTTCTCTTAGAGCAGCAATGGAGTTTTCTCCAATAGAACAGAGGGCATCACTTAAACCTATTGAGAGAGTGGTCTTACCAATTCCTTGAGGGGTTGGAGACATGGAAGTGACGAGAACGAGGTTGGAGTTTTTCTTTTTGCCCTTAAGATCTAGTGGGATCTTTGCTTTGTAGTGACCGTAAGGTTCCAAATAGTCAGGATTTATTTTAAGATTTTTTGCTATTTCAGATATTTTTTTTAGACGTGCCATACATATTTCCTTTAGGACCTATGTTAATGCAATGCTTGGGAAATAGAAATGATTTATACCAGAAAGTGCCCGTACTGAGACGGGCACTCCGCTGGAGAGCAAGATCTAATTAGAATTTTGTAGAGTATTTGAGTTTCTTAGTGTTAAAGCCAAGCTTGTTTGCTAATGCAACATACTCGTTAACGAGTTTCTTAGGCATGTTTGGAGTTCTAGACATGATCCATAGGGACTTTCTGCTAGATGTTCCAACCATCACGTGCTCATAATTAGGGTCAAGTTTAATGATGATGTACTCACCTTTAACCTTAAAAAGTCTGGTGAAGAAGCTGTTGAAAGTTACCTCCAGTTCAGCATTTGACTTAGGGTTGGTCACTACAGCTTGACCATTAATGGTTCTCGTTTTTCCGCTTCTTTTGATGCAGGTGTTAAGCACGCTGATTTTACCTGGTGCTAGAATTTCGTACTCAGCAGTTTGACCTTTGCAGTTAAGTGAGAAGAATTGAGGAAGGGTTGTAATAGTATACCACTTTCCTACATATCTTTCGATTTCAACGTTTTTGGCCGTTGGTAGGTCAGTTGCAAATAGCTGCAGAGAAAACATAAGTGTTAAAACAGTAAATAATCTTTTCATCTCCGGTCTCCTTTAAAAGATTTGTCTCATTTATAAGGGTTTAGGACAGAAATTAAACTAGACAGATACTAGACAAGTCTTTTCAAGCACTTAGCTATTGTAAAAACTACAAAGCTTCTGCTAATCTGCCCTCATGATTAAATATGAACAAAAAAATGGACTGCATATCGCCTCATTAATAGGTTTTATCAACGCCGCTGATTTTCACTCCTTAGTGGTTAAGCTTGAGGAGGCCATGAAAGATGGCCCTATCGACTTCGTCGAAATCCTGCGGATCCGCATGATGACTCCTCTCACTCTCATGCTAGATGCCTATTTCTTTATTAAGAATAGAAATCGCTTTAACTCCATCACTGTAGTTTGTGATAGTAAGTTTCTAACCGCTCTATCTAAAAAGATTAGTAGGCCCATTTTTCCATTTGATGTGCAGTACATGACTGAGAAAGAGTGGGAAGAGAGCGGGCACTAGGCCCGCGAATAATTATCTTAAATATTCGAAATTAAATAGACCGATATGCTTTTTCTCACCATCTTTTTTCTTATAGATGTCTCCCGCATAAATTAGCTTATTACTTCCTTTGAGGTAAGTTCCTTTAAAAAGAAGCTTACTTTCAGTATCTCTAAATTTTGTGTCAAAAAGAGCAGCAAAAATCATTTTTCCATGCTTTTCTTTTGACCAAAACTTAGTTGTTCTCCATTCAAAATCACCACTTCGAAGAATGACTTCACCCTGACCTCTGGAGGGAACATCAATTGAAACTACTCGATCAACTAGTTCTCCATTAGGAAGCTTATAGGTAATTGTTCCGTCAACTTCCGTTGCAAATAGGTTAAAAGAGAGAAGAAAAAGAATTAAATATTTCATAGAACCTCCTTAAAGATTTGTGACATTGTCACTAATTCTTAAAGAGTTCGTCTAGTCTGGTTAGCTTTTGTCTATAACTATCTGTCCCTATATCATTATAACATTGCAGTATGGAAATAAAGGATATTTTAGATAAGGTCTTAGTGTTTTTATCAAGAAGCCAATCTGAAAGGTTTTATTACGCTAACAGCAATATAATCGCCGAAGAAGTATACAAAGCTATTCATGGGAGTGAGGTCCTAAATTCTCAAGAATTTGCATCGGTAAAAAATTTAGCGCCCAAAGATATTAGAACGATTTTACGCCTTGGCTGCTGTGATTAAAACAAATGTTCATCACTAATTGTGACTAAGTGAAAAGACAACTTAGATACTAATTGATCCCTTTGAAAAACTCTTGCACTAAATTTAAAAAGATTCTCTTTCTTGCACTCAAGCTTAATCTTGGTACTCACAAGCTCGAAAGGGAGCACAATTTTTAAAAATTTAGCGTAGTTAATTTTATTAAGTACCCCAACAGCGTAACCCTTAGTTTTCTCACTATCATAGTCCTCTACGGGAGAATGAAATTTCGTCATGAGAAGACCTGCGCTTTGAGTACAGAGCTCTTGAAGCATGGCCCCAGGTACGACTGGTGCTCCTGGAAAGTGTCCTTGAAGAACGAAATCGCATTTTGAAAAATCTTTTCTTGTTTCAATATACTCACTTGAAATTTCAACGACCTCATCAACCATAAGATAAGGATATCGATGGTGTAGATATTTTGTAATCAAGTTCACTCCTTTTTCTAGCATTTGTATCAGAAGAAGGGGCATACTTGTCTAGAATTAAGCTATACACCATGACAAATAAAGTATGCTTTGAGAGCCTTGCGCAAAGGAAAAGATATGAGCAAAAGAAAAATTGAACTTCGTAACGCTACCTTTACAGATATTGATGGAATTTGTGAGCTCGTCAATGAGGTTTATAAAGATCTAGGAACTTATAAAAAAGAGACGCTGCGTGGACAAATATCAAACTTTCAAGAAGGCTGTTTTGTCATTCTTGTCGATGGAGTGATCGCCGCTTATTCAGCAAGTCTCATCATTGAAGAAGAAAGGGCCCTCTCTCAACATACCTGGAAAGAAATCACGGCAAATGGCTATGGTTCCACTCATACCTCTAAAGGTGAGTACCTTTATGGATATGAAACTTGTGTGAGCCCTCACTTTAGAGGAAATCGACTAGGCCAAAGAATTTATAAAGCAAGGTTTGAACTTGCAAAATTTAAAAAGCTTAAAGGAATTATATTTGGTGGAAGAATTCCTAATTTCTTTAAAAGAAAAAATAAGGTCAAAGATGTAAATGAATATGTCCAAATGGTTCAAAATAAAAAAATTAAAGATCCAACCTTAGGTTTTCATCTGCGATGTGGATTTGAACCTATCGGTGTCCTTCATGAATACCTTCCTGGAGACCGGGAAAGTGGAGGATTCGCTGTACATCTCAAATGGAGTAATCCCCAGTACGAATCGGTTAAAAATAAAACGCTTTACCCTCTTAGACCAAGCTCTGTACGAGTGGTCTCTGTTCAATACAAACAAAGAGCTGTGAGAAGCTTTGAAGAGTTTGCTCAAATCGTAGAGTATTACGTCGATGTGGCCGGAGATTACCGAGCAGACTTTCTTCTTTTTCCAGAGCTTTTTACCATGCAGCTTCTCTCTATTAAAAACGAAGAGGTCTCTCCCGATGTCGCTATTGAGCATATGACGGCCTACACCGAACAGGTCAAGACTTTATTTCAAAGTTTAGCAATGAAATACAACGTCAATATCATTGCTGGGTCTCACCCTACCAAAGTGGACGGCAACGTCATGAACATAAGCTATATTTGTTTGAGGGATGGGGCGATTAAGGAGCAAGCGAAGATCCACCCAACTCCAGATGAAAAGTATTGGTGGAATATTAAGGGGGGCAATAAGGTTGAGGTGATTGATACGGACTGTGGCCCCATTGGCGTACTCATTTGCTATGATAGTGAGTTTCCCGAACTCACACGGCATTTAGTTAATCAAGGAATCCACTTTCTCTTTGTTCCCTTTCTTACGGATAACCGACAGGCCTTCTCACGAGTGAAGTATTGTTGTCTTGCACGGGCCATTGAAAATCAAATCTATGTTGCCATGGCAGGAAACGTAGGAAACCTTCCGCGAGTTGAAAACATGGATATTCAATATGCTCAAAGCTGTATTATTACTCCGTGTGATTTTCCTTTTGCTAGAGATGGAATTGCTGCTGACACAACTCCAAATGTTGAGATGGTCGCTATTGCTGATTTAAGAGTAGATACTCTCCTTGAAGCAAGGGAAACAGGTGCTGTACGAAATCTTAAGGACCGAAGACATGACCTTTACTCAGTGCGCTGGCATAAGTGAGAGCTCTTTTCTGGCATCTCTGATGATAGAATAAGCTGATTTTAAAAAGACGACCGATAGGACTCCTCCAAGAATGATGTCAGGCCATTTACTTTGAAAATAAAAAACTAAATAGGCCGCAATAAGGACACCAGTATTAGCGATGATATCGTTAGTGGAACAAATCCATGTAGATCTCATATTGATGTCATCATCACGATGAGCAAGAAGAAGGGCAAGACAGATTAAGTTTGAAACTAGGGCAATTATTCCAATTATTCCCATTGTTTTAGCAACTGGGGTGATGTCATGGAGAACCTTGTAAATAGCGTCCCCAAAAACGTAAAGTCCAAAAATTGCAATAAAGATTCCTTTGACTAAAGCAGAACGTGCTTTCCAAATAGGGCCTTTGTCGATTACATATAGGCTTAGCGCATAAACAGAGGCATCTCCAAACATATCCAATGAATCGGCTAGTAGAGAGGTTGAACCCGCAATGATACCTGCGATGAACTCTACAAAAAACATACCCCCATTAATCAATAAAACAGCAATTAATACACTGCGTTGCTTATCTCTTAAGCCCTCGATTTCACAACCTTTATTTTCACAGCAGCTAGACATAAGTTTTCCTTAATAAAATACGACTAATTTCATCCGGTTTCTCTTTACAAGTAGCAGAATAAAACGTATTGCTACGCGAAGTCAAAATTTAAAGGGAAAAATCATGAAAAAATTCATTGTTTTAGCATCGCTCCTACTGGTGACCAACTCGTATTCCTTGGACAAAGAAGCATGGAATAGAATTAACGCACCTGAAAACTTTTTTAACAAATACGAAAATGATTTCGACTCTCTTCCTAGAAAGGGGAAAGTTAGAAAGATGCCTTGGACAGACAGCTACTGGCCGACTTACCAAGGTGGAATCAGCTACAGATGGTTAACCGGAGAAGTTTTTTATAATAAACTCGGTTATAGCCCACGAGGAAGTGAATACCTCTCTCCGGCTGAAAAATTTGATATCTATCTTGGAAGAGAAGACTTCCCTATTACAAATTATGAAAGAAGAAGAACGAGAGTTCTTACCAATAGAGATATCCCAAAATGGGAAGGTCTTTGCCACAACTGGGCGCCAGCTTCCTTTCTATTTAAGGAACCAGGTCCATTAAAAGTTAAAGGTAAAAGCGGAGATACCGTGCACTTTGGTGCTTCTGACCTTAAGGCCCTCCTTATCCTTAACTTTGAGATCAATAGAATGCCACGAACTAAATTTCTTGGTTCAAGATGCAACCTTAAAAAAGAAGACAGAGGCTTTAATAGTGCTGAAGAGTGTAAAGACACCAACGCTGGTGCCTTTCATATCGTTCTTGCTAACCTCGTTGGAAACGATCGATCTTCTTTCGTTATTGATAAAACCAGAGATCAAGAAGTCTGGAATCAGCCAGTAGCTGCTTATCAAACAAAGGTTCTTAAAAAACATAGAAGAGCATCTCGATATGCTGCTAAGGGTGCTAAAAAAGAAGTTGAAGTTGAAACAGTTGTTTACTGGGTAGGAGAAATTGAGCCAAAGTGGAATGCTGTTGGAACAAGTCTTCAAAAATCAGTTTACAGATATGTTTTAGAACTTGATAGAAGAGGAAGAATTCTTGGTGGAAGATGGTTATCTTGGGAGAGACCAGACTTTATTTGGTTACCACAAGGAAGACCAAGCTTTGGTGGAATCATGTCTCCACTCAAAAAACTTTATAAAAAAGCAACGCGATAAAATCTAAACGGGTCAGCTACTCAGCTGACCCGTCTTTTCATAACTCCATCCTATTTTTGTATAATTTCAAGCTAATAGTAATAGTCTATTAAATATGTAATTCTTTACTCGTTATTAATTTAAAAAGGAGTTTTTATGAAAGCCAAAATTATTTCTTTGGTTGCCCTATTCGCTTTAGTTGGGTGTGCTTCAAACTCAGAAAAAATGCTTTATCCCGAGGGAGAAGCAAAACCAATGAGTTTTTGGTGGCCTAACAGATTAAATCTTCAACCACTAAGGCAACATGCCGATGAATCTAGTCCTATGGATGCAAGATTCAGCTACGCTCGAGAGTTCAAAAAAGTAAATCTTAAGGCCCTAAAAAAAGATATTGAAAAAGTTATGAAAACGTCTCAAGACTGGTGGCCTGCGGATTGGGGTCACTATGGACCTTTCTTTATTAGAATGGCTTGGCACAGTGCTGGTACTTATAGAGTCTTTGACGGACGTGGTGGAGCAGCTGGTGGCATCCGGGCACCAGGTCCGGCTCCTGGTCCGGGTCCGTTGCCG
>CBDUBC010000060.1:0-16517 GCA_965365285.1 uncultured bacterium | reverse complement strand
ATACCAACGGTTGCAGGGTATATACGGATAGTGCAAGGATGGACTTTTCTGATCCTCTTCAAAATGCCGCAATTACATCTACCTCTTCAAACCCTTTACTATTAACTAGGGACACCTCTATTGCTACTAACCTGTTGAATTTGATGAGGATTACAAATTGTTGTTCTTGAGGTCTGGTAGTTCGGGCATAAACTTTATAACTCTTTGTTAAAATCATCACTTCAATTTAAAAATGATCCCTATATAACATTAGACCTAGATATATAATAATTTTAAAAGTATGCGAAGAACTGAATACTTTTATAAATCAATCTTTTTACTAGTCGCGTTAGTGGTTGGATATATTTCGGCTTCTATAAAAAAAAATTCATGTGCCGTAAGGTTATGTTCTGTTACTTGAGATATCAATTTTGATCTTCATGTAAACGTCGCTGATCTTTTCATAGTTTCTGAAAGACAAGATGTTATTCATATGGATACTTTGAACGGAAGTCTTTGAATGTATGTAGATAATTAAATATCATAGGATAATGAAAAAGGATTATAAAGTTCTATTCATTGCCATGAGTGGAGTGAGAGTAAAAGATCAAGATCTTTTAAAGCTAGGTATGACTTTGCCTGGATTTGTCGAGCGCAGTGAAGTCATCGCGAGTTTACCGAGTTTATCGCTTTTAACTCTCGCTGCCCACAACCCTGAGAACTGGGAAGCAAAATATATCGATGTTGATCAGGTAACAGAGGAAGTTAAAGAAGAAGTTTTGGCAGAAAAGGCTGACCTAATTGCCATTTCAACGTTCACAGCAAGGGCCTTTGACACTTATAGATTATCTGATTTTTTGATTGAGAATGGTGCTTGTGTAGTACTTGGCGGACTTCATGTTTCCGTTCTGCCTAATGAAGCCATAAAACATGCAAGTTCAATAGTTGTTGGTCAAGCCGAGGTGGTTTGGCCAAATTTATTAGAACACTTTGAGTCTGGTAATTTAAAAAAAGTTTACAATCAGAGAGATTATCAGAGCTATAATATTAAAAACTCCATTATTCCACGTTACGACTTAATAGATATTTCTAAATATAATAGAGTAACGATTCAAACATCTAGAGGATGTCCATTAAGTTGCACGTTTTGTGCTGCCTCTAAACTTATTTCTCCTTACCAATTGAAACCAATAGAGCATATTGAAGAAGAATTACGAACCATCTTCAGTATCTGGAACAAGCCATTCATTGAGCTTGCGGATGATAACACATTTGTTAATAAGAAATGGTCTAAGGACTTGTTAAGATTGTTTAAAAAGTATCCTATGAAATGGTTTACGGAGTCTGATATTTCCATTGCAGATGATACTGAGCTATTAGAGTTACTAGCCGAGTCTAATTGTGCTCAAGTGTTAATTGGTCTTGAATCCGCTTCTCCTGATTCTTTAATTGGTATTGAGGCAAATGATTGGAAAAAAAGTCAATTCGATAAGTATATGCAAAAAATTGAAAAGATTCAGTCCTATGGTATCTCAGTTAATGGGTGTTTTATACTTGGGCTTGATAGTGATGAGTTAAGTTCATTTGAAATAACAGATCAATTTATTAGGGAGTCAAACCTCTCAGAGGTTCAAATTACAATGCTGACACCATTTCCCGGGACTGAACTGTATAATAAACTAAAAGAAGAAAATAGGTTGCTCCAAGAAGTCTTTTGGGATGAGTGTACTTTGTTTGATGTAACTTATCGCCCTAAAAACTTTAGTCCAGATGAGTTAAGAGAAGGGTTCCATCATCTAATGAAATCCGTTTACTCAGTTGATAGGGTAGCTCAAAGAAAAAGAATATTTAGAATCTGTAGAAAAAATAGAATTAGAAATAACGAGGTGTTAAATGAATTTTAAATTAGCATTAAGTAATATGTTTAGACTTCTTTGCTTTCGTATCACTCGTGAAGAAATGATGAACTTTAGTAAAGCTGACTTATTTCTTGGCATTTTTATTACCTGGATCGTTGGCATTGGAAGATACTGGGATGATCCAGAGGCAAAGTTTTTACAACACCTTGGTTTCGGCTCAGTTGTCTATATTTTTGTCCTTTCGTTTTTTATTTGGTTGCTTTTTAAGCCATTCAAAATAAAAGATTGGAACTATATTCATTTACTTACATTTGTTTCTTTAACCTCACTACCGGCACTTCTTTATGCAATTCCTGTTGAGAGGTTTTTAAACATGAACTTATCAGCAAAGATAAATGCTTATTTTTTACTAGCTGTCGCCGTATGGAGGGTAGCACTTTTAATCTTTTATCTTAGGAGATATGCCAATACAACAAGATTTGAAACCGTAGTAGCGACACTACTTCCATTAACGGCAATTGTTTCAAGTCTAACGGTATTAAACTTAGAGAGGGCCGTATTCAATATTATGGGGGGTATTAGAGAAAAGACTAGTAATGATTTAGCTTATGAAATTTTGAATCTATTAACTTTTCTCTCAATTCTTCTTATTGGCCCAATACTCATTAGTTATTTCGTTATTACCTATAAAAAATATAAAAATAAAGAATAAATCTTTTCGTCACAAACAGGTTTATATAGTTGACCAAAATTGATTTTTCCTTTTCTTCTCTTTTTTTAATGTTATAGTATAAATGGAAAAATATTAAATGAATGATTTTAATTTTCGTAGACAGCTGTTTCAAAACACAAGAGTCCTTCATGACAAGGCAGAAACCATGCCTGTGATTAATCAAATTCTAGAGCAAAAAATAAGTCTAGAGGATTATATATTTTTTTTAGAAACCATGTGGAGTTTTCACAAAGAGATTGAAAGAAACTTTCTTTTATATGCCAACCAATTTTTAGAATATGGTTTGGATGTGCAGGATTACTTTAGATCCGGCCATGTTGAAAAAGACCTAAGAACTTTGGGTTTTAAGAACACGAATAATATCAAATCCCTAACAAAGATTCCTATTGATTGCTTTGAAGAGGCAATTGGATTTATGTATGTTCTCACCGGATCAACAATGGGGGGAGCAATTTTAAAAGAAAAGATTAGATTAACTTTTCGCGGTTCATCTGGCGAAAGTGCAATCAATTACTTCAATGGATTTGGTGAAAAAAATGAATTTTTTTGGCAAAAATTTCTAAATTTTATGGAACTCATTACATCTAATTCAACCGAAACTGTAAAAGAGAATATTGGATCGGGGGCAATACTAGCTTTTGAGCAATTTATAAAATACTTATCAGGAATTACTATTAATCAAAATAAAGATAAAAAGCTAAATTATGGAACAACATCAACAAGTTAAATTAACGTCTATAGATCAACTTAGTGAATGTGAATCAGAAGATCTAATTCATAAGCACTTTATACAAGGTTATGGAGCTTGTCTCGTACTTGATGAAAAAGGAGAGAATTTAGTTTTTCACTCCAAAAACTTAAAGGATTTTTTAGGATTAAAAAAAGAAAAATTATCTAATAATCTTAAATTAATTGGAGTTGATGGAGTAGACTTGATCCAATTAGCCTTAAAGAAATCTGTTTGTGCTGCGGCACAATTTTTAGGATATATGGAAGTTGATGGATCGGATTATTCTTTAGAGGTTCTGTCTCATCGTGCGCCTGAAAAAAACTACCTTGTTTTAGAGTTTGTGCCCTATTCTCCTGTACGATCATCTGAAGATGCTCATCTTAATAGTTTGTTGCTTAATCAACTTTCATCACTGGTAAGTAAATTACACTTCTCCGATAGTTTGGCTGACTTTATTACAGATGCCACTAATATCATTCAAGAATTCCTTCAATATGAGAGAGTTGTTTTATATAAGTTCAATCAAGATTGGTCGGGGGAAGTTTTGGCTGAAGGTGTTGAGGCAGGTAAAGAAAAGAAATATATTGGACTTCATTTTCCCGCCAGTGATATTCCAAGTCAAGCGAGGGCCCTTTTTTCAATTAACCCTATTAGAGTTATAGCGGATGTGAATCAGGAAAAAGTTGAAATTATCTCATCCTCGAATGAAGACGAGATGTTTGATCAAACCTATAGTTCACTTAGGATTGCATCTGACTTTCATCTCGATTATTTAAAAAATATGGGAAGCTGTGCCACTTTAACGGTGTCCATCCTAGTGCATGGGAAGCTCTGGGGAATGCTATCATGTCATCATCCAGAACCTAGGATTCCTCCTTTTAACCACCGTCAGTCTATTTTTTCACTAATTACTATTATAGGGCATACATTTTCTAACCAATTGCAATCCAAACTAGAAATAGAAAGACTGAATCACATCAACCGATTTAATAAGAATATGGAACAGTTTAGAGAAATGCATAAATTGGGTGATATAAGAAACAAACTTGTTATTTTGGGACAGTTCCTTATCAATGATATGGAATGTGATGGTATAGGCATTTTTATTGGTGATTTGGATTATGATGACTGTCTTTCCTCAAAGGGCCGGCGAATAGTAAAGGAAACACTTAGATCTATAAAAGAGCCTAAAAGTTTCCAATCCTTGTCTGAAAATCCAGACTACAAAGATTTATTTAGCTCCAAAGATTTTGTTGGAGGATATTTTTATCCGTTTAAGAATAGTAAGGGGGGAGGTGTCTTTCTCGCGAGGAAAGAATGGCTTCATACTGTAAATTGGGCCGGAAAACCAAACACTTTTACTCAATACAGTAATAAAGATGGAAAAGTCGTTTTAGGAGTAAGAAACTCATTTGAGACTTGGGAAGAATTAGTTAAGGGACAATCGAAACCTTGGGACTTAGAACTTTCTAGTTTTTGTGATGAACTAGAAAATGCGGTAATCAATTTATATGTTGTTGATCAGCTCAATTATGCAAAAGAGAAATCAGAAGAATCTATTCGAACAAAGTCTCAGTTTTTGGCAAATATGTCTCATGAGATTCGAACTCCTTTAAATGGAATTATTGGTCTTACTGAGTTGGCAATCGAAAAAGTTGGAGATAAAGAGCAACTTACTCATTTAAATCAAGTGATGAAGTCTTCAAATTTATTAATGCGAGTTATTAATGATATTCTTGATCATTCAAGATTAGATTCTGGTGTTGTTGATAAAGAGCATCAGGTTTTTAATCATAAAGAATCTTTGGAGACGGTTGTAGATCTCTTTATTCATGCCAGTGAGGCAAACAATAATGAAATTGAACTTAATATAGCTGAGAACGTACCAGAGACTTTAATTGGTGATAAATTTCGTGTTCAACAGATCTTAAATAATATTGTTGGAAATAGTGTTAAGTTTACCAAAAATGGTCTCATAAAGATTAAGGTATCCAAAGGATTAGAGGACGATGAAAATATTCAAATAGTTTATTCGGTTACAGATAATGGTATTGGAATGGATTCTAAAGCTTTAGGTAAGTTATTTAAGCCATTTGAGCAAGCCGACAATTCTATAACTCGTACCTATGGGGGGTCAGGTTTAGGGCTCTCTATCACAAAGAAGCTTGTGGCTTTACTAGAGGGAGAGCTTTCGATTCAAAGTGAATTAGGCAAAGGTACTACTTGTATTTTTACGATTCAATATAAAAAGTATATTGGCGACTTAAAGCAGGAGAATAAAGATTTAGAATCTGTGGCTCTAGGGCCAATAAAAAAATCAAAAAATAAATTTAAAATTCTTGTCGTTGAGGATGAGGTTATTAATATTTATGTGATTAAAGGGCATCTTGATGCTATTGGTCTGGACTTTACAGTCGTAGAAAATGGCCAAGATGCGGTAAATTTAGCTAAGAATGATAAATTTGACCTTATTCTTATGGACCTTCACTTGCCTATTTTAAATGGATACGATGCGAGCAAACAAATTAGAGAGTTTAATAAAGAAATACCTATCGTTGCGGTAAGTGCAGCTGCAATGCCCGAAGATATAATCAA
This sequence comes from uncultured bacterium, assembly GCA_965365285.1. Taxonomy (GTDB): domain Bacteria; phylum Bdellovibrionota; class Bacteriovoracia; order Bacteriovoracales; family Bacteriovoracaceae; genus JAURDE01. The sequence continues at coordinate 10,621 of CBDUBC010000060.1, read as the reverse complement.
ATGTAAAGAGGTTGGTATGAACGATCACTTATCGAAACCTTATCTAAGAGATGCCTTAATAGAGTGCCTAAATAAATATTTAAGCTTATCATCTTAAAGTTTTATATACAGGCGTGGTGTATTTCCTAAGGCCTAAAATGTTAATTTTAATAATTCGTTTAAATAATCTTTGTTGTTTTGGAGATTAACGGTATTTCCTCTTTTTTTATTTTTCACATCTTTTAATATTGGCGGAGTATGAAACGCTTGGTTTTGATTCGAAGAAAGCAGCGAAAAGGGGAAAAGTGATGCAAAAATTGTTTATATCTAAATCCAAATCTTTAAAAATGAACTTTATAAAATGATGAACCCAGATAAATACCTAAATTTCGAATCGACTAGGTTTAAAAAATCTTATTTTATAAATAAGGCATAAGAGTGGAAATAATCCTTTTTCCTTTTATTAAGTGTTCAAGGGATACCTTAGACTTTTAATTAAATGACTAATAAAGTTTTAGAGTTTTATTTTTATCAAGTATTCTAATGAGGTAATCAAAATGAGGCAAAGAATGCACTTTAATTAATTTTTATAATATAAATCCTATATTATGACGCTAGAGAAATGCATTTTAAAAAAAGGTAAAAATAATGAGCGCAGTAGATGATCGTGCAAAACTAGCTACAATTGATGAAAACTTCGCAGTCATTGAATTTACTCCACAGGGTCAAATTCTTAATGCTAATGACAACTTTATCAAGGCAATGGGCTACTCTTCTTCGGAAATTGAGGGACAGCATCACCGCATCTTTTGTGAAAAATCTTACGCTGAATCATCCGATTATCAACAATTTTGGAGAGACCTCGAGTCAGGTAAATCTAATAACGGAGAGTTTAAGAGATATAAAAAAGATGGTAGCCTTATTTTCCTTAATGCTTCTTATTCTCCTGTAAAAGATGAAAACGGAAAAGTTGTAAAGGTTATTAAATTTGCCTCAGATATTACTCCACAAAAATTCATTGAGGCCGAGTATATTAGTAAGATGAATTATGTCGGTAAGCTTTTTGGTGTTATCGAATTTAATCTTGATGGTACGGTTATTACAGCAAATGAGAATTTTCTTAACGTTCTGGGATATTCCCTAGAGGAAGCAAAGGGAGTTCACCACAGTAATTTTGTCACTCAGGAATATGCAAATAGCTCCGAATATAAACAATTCTGGAAAGATCTAAACAATGGTGAGTTTAAAACGGGAGAGTTTTTTAGAATCGGTAAGAATGGAAAAGAAGTTTGGATATCAGCTTCATATAACCCAATATTCGACTTCGATGGAAATCCCTATAAAGTTGTAAAATTTGCAACAGACATAACTCAGGCCAAAGCTTCTGCCATTGAGGTTCAAAGGATGCAAATGATGGTTGATAAGTCACCTATCAACACAATGATGGCCAATCCTAATGGTGATCTTATTTATCTCAATCATGCCTCCATTGATACTTTAAGAGAGCTTGAAGATAGACCCGGTGCCCACAAAGTAGATAGTTTAATTGGTTCCAATATTGATAAGCTTCATAAAGAACCAGCTAAGAATAGAGCTATATTTACCAACCCTCAGAACCTTCCTCATAAAACTATAATTGATTATTGTGGTGAGAAACTTTCACTTTCTGTCGCAGCAGTGGAAGATAATGAAGGGAATTACCTTGGACCTATGGTTTCTTGGGAAGTTGTAACGAGTGAGTTCGAAGTTATGGATGGATTAACGGTTAGTTCAGAAAAACTAACTCAGTCTGCGAGTGACCTTCTAAGAACTGCAAATAGTCTTTCCGCTGGAGCTGAAGAGACAAGTGCTCAGGCCAATACGGCATCAGTGGCGTCAGAAGAGGTTAATGCCGGAGTTCAAACAGTTTCAAGTAACATGGAAGAAATGGCATCTGCTATCAAAGAAATTACAAGAACCACGACCGAATCTTCGAGAATGTCGGCCGAGGCCATGAAAATAGCTGAAAATACTAATCAAATTATTACGAAACTTGGTGAAAGTAGTATGGATATTGGAAACGTTATTAAAGTTATTTCCTCTATCGCTCAACAAACCAACCTTCTAGCTCTAAACGCGACGATTGAAGCTGCAAGAGCTGGTGAAGCTGGTAAAGGATTTGCGGTTGTTGCTAACGAAGTAAAAGAACTTGCTAAGCAAACTGCTAGAGCAACAAGTGAAATTACAGAGAAAATTGAAAATATTCAAAGTGATTCTAATTCTGCTGTAAAAGCGATTCATGACATTTCTGAGGCCATTGAAAAAGTGAATCAATTTGCTTCAAATATTGCAGCATCTGTAGAGCAACAAGCAGCTACGACCAATGAAATTACAAGAATTGTCACCGAGTCGGCTGAAGGCGTAACTCAAATCACAGAAAATATTGGACAAGTTTCTCAAGCGGCAGAGACGACCGGGCGTGATGCACAAACTACTCAAGAGTCAGCGAAAGCTCTTGGAGAAATGTCAGAAGTGATCAAGGGGTACGTACAAAAAATCAAATTAAACTAAACCGAATCTGTTTAAGATCCGGCATTCAGCGATATCTAGAGAGTAAGAAATAGACTTTCAAACTCGCCTCTTACTTTAAATTTAATTTCCCATGGACCAGTCATAATAAAGAATACATTGGCCACAAGAAATTTTCCAGTTCCTGTCGGTTCAATAGTTACAGGGCGTGAACCATGATTCATCGATGGCATCCAAAGATAAACTTCTAAATTTTCCGGAGTTTCTAGTTCCCTTGTGTTTTTATTCCAGAATTTAAGCTCAAATTGAGACTCTTTATAAGCTCTAGGTCCCTCTACCCATTCAACGGAGAAACAAAACTCAGATTTTTTGAAATAGGTTTTACATTCACTTGCAGATACCTGGAAAGAAAAGGTAAGAGCAAGAGTAAGGATGGTGAGTAGTTTTTTCATCTTTTATCTCCTTATTACTTAGAATTTGTATTCAATTTTGTATGACTGTTTAAATATTTTTTCGCCCATTATATCAAGATAAATCTCAACATTCTCTTTACCTGCCTTTTGGATAATGGATCTGAAGAGAATTGGGTTTTTAAGCATCTGCCGACCAAGTTCGGTGTAACGTGCAGCGAAATTATCATACTCATCGTTTTTTATGGCCACCTTTAGATTTTTCAATAGCTTAGAAATCTTCTTCTTAAAAAATCTAAGCTTAATCTCTAGACTTCGCTTACACTTTCTAGCGGAAACCTTGATTCTACAAAACTTCTCTGGAGATTCGAGTGTTGCGAAATATTCATCAAGCTTAAGAGAAAGGTTATCGGCCAGCATAGATTCGTTGAGGATAGCTTCTAGACCTTTTTCATTAATATTCATATTCATCGCCGCTCGAAGGTAACCGAGATCACCTTTTTCTGGCATATCGAATACCACTTCATCCACAAGCCCTGTTCTTCTAAAAACTCGCTCTAGGGCCCTTTTAAGTTTACGTGGTCTCATGTGGTCATTTTCTAGGACCCAATTTAATGTACCCATGTGGTGAGACATCTTTTTAGCTTTATCATCGTCAAATTGCATATTCATATACATACCCATGAAGCTGTAAAGGGATTTCTTATGATGGGAGAGCACTCCGCTTGTTTTCCCTTCTTCCATATACATGTGTATTTTATTATCCATCACCATATTGGATGCAAAGTCGACTTGATGAGAAATATTTTTTATCTTTCCAACAGAGTAGAAAGCCTGACCAAGGAAAGGAATTCCAACTCTAAAATTTGCCATTCCTCCGCGAGTAACTCCATAACCCTGGGTATTTTGAGTGATAAACTCGTACGGACTGAGCAGAAGGTTTTGTGCTTTGGTAAGATTTCCTCTGAGAGCATGTCTATAAGCTTCTAGAGCACTTTTTTCAGAAAGGTCAAAGGTAAAGCTAAAGTTTTTATCTATGGATTTAAAATAACCGATATCAACAGTGCTAACAAGAGTGTAGCTTGCCACTGCAAAATGGTGAAGAGCCTCTTTTGAGAGGGTAAGATTAATTTTAGTTGTTCCAACTTTTCTTAGATTCACTCGCCACTTTCCTTGGGCCATGTACATAAATCCATTTGTAAGAAAAGGAACACCTCCCCCAGCTTGAAACATAACTCCACCGTAAGCAGAGTAGCTGTATTTATCTCGAATGCTCCAATGCTCAAGATCTTCTACATTTTTTGGAGACCTTAGCTTTTTAATTGTTTTAACATCTTTTTTTGAGACTCCATATTTTTCACTATAGCTCCAGCCACCAACATAAGGCATGATACCGCCATTGATAAACAGTCCCCAGTTAATAACCGTTGGGGTTGTCATCACCATTGCACCAGCTCCAACCTCAGTTCTCCATTGTTTTACAACGAGGTACCCCTTATCTGATTCTTCATTAGGGGTGAAATTGAGAAGGGTTTTAGGAGCATATTGCTGAGATTGATCCGAGTACATTTTAGGCACTGGCCTTTTCTGAAGGTTAATCACCTTTTTGCTGAAATCTCCTCCAACTGAGATCATTGGCATGAGCATATACTTCCAGGCAGGTTTTGTTTCGGTACCTGGATCCATGTCACCCATACCGTCCATATCATCCATGTGATCCATTCCAGTAGAGTCACCCATGTCACTATTCATATTACCAGGCATACTACTCATATTGCCATCCATATCCATATGACCCATTCCAGCTCTCATTCCGTGGTATCCAAACATAAAGTTAAATGAACCATCGAGACCGATCATAAAATGAATAGGAAGATCATACATCTGTGAACCAGATGTAGAGTTTTCATAATCATTTGTAGCACCACCATGATCATGTGAGGCAAAGATATTTTGGGAAAAGATTAAGGATAAAAGCAAAAGAGGTAACTTCAAAAGAAACTCCAAATGATAAAATTAATAATGGATTATTTTTAGCGAAAATGGAAAGTGGTGAAAATATTTAATATAGGACACCCCCCTATAAAAAATTAGAGTTCTAATTGTTTGGTTAAACTAACACCAACACTTCTTGTTAGGTCCGTATTTTTTGCAGGCCCCATAAGAGTTTGATCTCTGTAGAATGTGGAAAGGGAATAGCTATTGGGTAAAAGATAACTGATATTAATCATAGTATCCCAGACTATTTGAGAACTTGTTTCTGAATTGATTGTTCCTGATAACTTCTTTTTCCCTTCATACTTTGGGGTAAGAGCAAAACCAATGCGAAGGGGGAAGCTTTTAGTGTTATATCCAGCTGCTAGCGTGAGACTTCCTCCAAGACTTGGTTCTACTTTAAGTCCATCAAAGTCTCGGGAAAGGCCGTGGTGCAATTCAGTTGTTAAAAGTAGATCCCATTGCTTCAGTATTTTAAAGAAGGCAACCCCTAATGACGGAACAATAAGTCCCAGACCATGAACATCTGTTCGATATAGATTTTCAGACTCGTAGGTATGAGACCCCGTTGGAAAAACCCATTTAGTATAAAAGAAAGCTCGAGGTTTCCAAACGGAGTAATAACGTTCTGGTAAAAACTCATAGGTAAGCTGAAAGTGCGAGTCTGTTAGACCACTTGAGGACTCTTCGGTCCCATTAGGTAGGGCCCTTCTTTTTTGAAGAACACCCGTACCAAAACCGAACTGAATAGTGTCGCTTAAAAGGTAGGCATTTTTTAGTGAAAGCACTTCTGATTTAGTTTGGTTTTCCTTGGAGTAGAAGACAAACTCTTGACTCTTAGAGAAGTCATCTCCAATGATTTCATCTTGACTCAGACTCGCCATGAAAAGCGCTTTAAAGTCTCCTGTAATAAGAAGAGGCATTCCAGATACTCCTCCACCACAGCAAGCCGCTGAATACGCCTTGGTGGAAATTAGGAAAATAAATAAAACAAGCTTTTTCATAAATCGATTGCTGAGAGGATACGATATTGGGATTCTTTACTCTGTTTGATTTGAAGCTCCCAATATCCAGGCATAATAAAATAGATATCTATAATTTTATAGATCCCTTGACTGAGTTTTTGAATTTTTACTGGGGAGGACCCATGTCCCATTGTTGGCATCCAAATTTGGAATTCAAACTCATCCGAAAAATCGATCAGCTCTCCTTTACTATCTTTAATAAAAAGAATTAAGGAAGATTCATCATAGAATCGTGGCCCTTTGAGCCACTGAATCTCCAATGATAAAGCTGGATAAATGGCAGTAGGATCTCTCCGTGTTGAAATTCTATTCTGCTTGTCGCTTTCCTTGGTATGATTAAACAGCGGCGATTTACCACAACTTAGAAAGATAAATAAGGGAATTAAAATAAGTTTATTCATTTCTTGAAATATAACACCCCAGAGTTCGAACATGCTCTTTTGGAGGCGGATTTCCTTTAGCAATAAAAGTGAGGGCCTCTTCTAAATAGTGATGCTTCGCTCTTGAAAAAGTTCGAGAACTTGTAACTCCGCCTTCAAATAAAATATCTTTTTGAGAATCGATAACGAATACATGAGGAGTTTTTAGAGCGCCAAGGAGATCAGCAATTTTTGCCTTTTCATCTCGAAGGACTGGAAAATTGACTTCAGAGTTTGAAAAATATTTTAACGACCTCTCAAGCTTTTCATCTTGGTTGGAATTAAACCCAATAAAATCAAACTGAGGGAATTGTTTTTGAAGCTCATTGAGATGTTGGATATGCCCCTTAGAGCAAGGACATTTGCTCGATAGAAAAAGAAAAACAGTAGGTCTTTCCAAGATAATGGTCTTCTTTTCCCCAGTTACAAGGTCGAGACCTTTAATTTCTGAAAGATTCACACCGGCAAGTAAAGGGAGAGAAAAAAGAAAAAAAAGAATTGCTTTCATTTAGTCAAAATAGGGTAACTAGATTATCTTCTCAATAAAAATATAGGAGGGGGGACTATATTAAAGTTTATGGGCCTTCTCAAAAAGGGAGATAATTTCTTCAATTTTTGTATCAAGGTCCCCTTCATTTTGGTTCTCTAGGGATTTTCTTACACAACCATTGAGGTGACCTTTAATGAACTCTAATTCTAGAGACTTAAGGGCGGAGCGAATCGATTTCACCTGATAGATGATACCGATGCAATACTTTTGATCTTCTACATTACGCGTAATGGTTTTAAGTTGTCCCTCAATTCGTTTGAGCCGATTCAAAAGAGCTCTGTGGTCGGTACCAATTTTAGGAATCTTTGTAATTTCTTGAGAAGTCTCGATTTTCATGACTCTTGGTATCACCTTAGTATTTTCCTGTAAATGATTTCTGGAAGATTTAATGGGTAGCCGGGAGTGCCCTTTCCCATACGGGCTCAAATAATTGCTGGCACCATAGCTTTGCCACTTCCGTACTGCTCAGTGCGACATTAAACTCTCTTGATTGATAAAAAGACTGCATATCAAGATTAGATGAGCCAGTTAAAACAATCTCATTATCCGCAGATAAATATTTGGTGTGAGAACTGTTAGTCATGGCATTACTTAGTTCTCCAGATATACTTTTAAACCATCGAAATTGAACATTGTTATCATTGGTTGGATCTTTATCCTTTTTTAAGGCATTGATGATCTTATCGACATTGCTTTGATTGGTTCCACCTTGAAAGGGCTTATTCGCTTTATGGTCTTGATAATTTTTACTTAATACAATGTTTACTTGAACTCCTCTTTGGGCACTTTTAATAATTTTTTCAATGACGTTGGCCTGGTTAAGTGATGGTGAAATGATATTTAATCTGCTCTTGGCATTATCGATAAGACTATAAAAAACTTGGTTGTGAAAAATTGAATCATTTCGATTAATTATTTCTCTGTGAGATTTTGTAACCAAGATAACGTGCACATTTTGAACAAAGTCGGTTTTGTTGAAACTTAGTGCTTTAATTCCAAGACCTAATCGATCATTGGTAAATTGCTTCTTATTAAGGTCTTTAAAGATTTCGTTTTGAAATAAACTCATTTGATTTTGATTAATTATGATTGGGGCTAAAAGTCGATTTTTTTCAGTTACAGGTTTTTTATCCAAATCGATAATATTCGATCGATAAAATTCACCTTCTTTATCCCATGCCGTCTTAAAGTCATCAACAAAGCCTTCTACAACACTTCCTGTTAAAATAAAGGCATGATCGTCATTTCTGACGGTGTATAAGTCATTGTCTTGTTTGAGTAGATCGTGAGTTTCTTTAAGGTTAGCACCAGTGACAATTCCTATGGCGTTATCGACGACAATCGTTTTTGCATGCGTGGCCCCCAAAAGAGCGTGATTAAATGTTTTAATCTTTAGAACCACATAGTTAGGGTCTAAAGTTTGTTTTAGCCCAAGATTGTAGTATCCATCTTGATCTTTTTTGCTTTTTCGATTAAATACACCAGGGAATTTTGAATAGAATCCTGCAAAGGCCACTGGTGAATTAATTAACAAGTGAACATGAACAGGTTCTCCCTTTCTTTTTTTTACGTTTTTTTCCAGTTCCAATAGTGCTTTTACGATCTTTCTTCCAGCATAGGAGTTACTTTGATAAAGAAAGGTTTGAAGAAATACTTGCTTTCTGGCATTTCTTATAATTCGTCCAATGTATTTAAAAAGATCTTTATTGGAAGCTTTTAATATGTTTTTGTAGATGTTTGAGTTCGGATAATAAAGTTGTTTAGATTCCATTGGTACTGTATTTTTGAGTTTATTATTTCTAGTGAGTTTAATAAGATCTTCAAATATATCTTTCGAGTTTAAGTTTTGATTTTTCTCACAAACTCTCGATCGCTTTTTAGGGGATAAGGCAAAGCTATTAAGAGAAAAAGTTATGAGCGTAAAGATGAACAAAGTTCTATACATTATTATCTCCCATTCCTGGTAACGAGATTAAATTATAGCATAAAAAATAACCTGGTTATTTTCTAGGAAGGATTTTTAAAGTGAAACTTAGATTTTGCCTTTTGAAGTTTTAAATAACTCGAAATAAGCTTTTGATGTTTTTCAATATTTTGAACACTACCTTTAAGATCTTCAAGTCCAAAGAATCGCACCTCACCAGTAATGGAGCCAAGCGCGTTTTTAATAAGCTCTTTTCCATACATCTTTTCCATGGTTGGAAGATAATGCTCAAATTCGAGCTCTTCTAGGGTGATATCAAGAAGAGCATTGAGTATTCTAAAAAAACTTTTTCTTTCAGGGAGGCAATCGTTATAGGCCACAAAAAGTTCAGTTATTTCTTTCGCCTCTTCAAAGCGTTTTAGTGCCAGAAAACAAAGAAGTTTGACTTCACCAACAGTGAGTTGACCCCAGTTAGTAGCTTCTTCAAAAGCGACTCCGATAAGTTCAGAAATCACCATTTGGTCATCATGCCCGTGCTCTTCAAGTCTTTCAATGAGAGATTCAAGTTCTTCATCTTCAAGGTTATGAAGATTGAGAATTTCAGTTCTAAAATCAAGTGCCTTATTATGATTATCCCAGATCAAATCGTTTACCTCATAGATTTCAGAATAATTAGGGACGAGAACTCTACAGGCCTTGGCGCCCAGTTCTTCATAATCAGCAATATAAACTTCTTTTTCGATCTGTTTAAAAATTCCCATGAGGTAATCATATTCTTCTTGGGTAGAGCCGGAAAAATTCCAATCATAAAATTCATAATCATTTTTTTCACTAAAAAACTTCCATGAAATAACGCCAATGGAGTCGATAAAGTGATCAACGATATTATTATGCTCAGTAATGGCGAAAGAATTAAATGTTGGAGGTATACAATCATTGAGTCCTTCAAAACTTCGTCCTTGGAGAAGCTCCGTTAAGCTTCTTTCAAGAGCGACTTCAAAACGAGGATGAGCGCCAAAAGAGGCATAAACACCTCCATTTTTAGGGTTGAGAAGAGCCACACACATCACAGGAAATCTTCCACCAAGAGAAGCATCCTTAACGATAATCGGAAAACCCTTTTCCTCGAGCTTTTGAATGCCTTCGCAAATGGAAGGATATTTTTGAAGTATGCATTGAGGAACATTAGGAAGAGAAATTTCTTCTCTTATGATCTTATTTTTTACTGCTCTTTCAAATATTTCTGATATGGCCTGAACTCGAGCCTCGTATTTCGTGTTTCCTGCACTCATGCCATTGGAAACAAAAAGGTTTCCAATAAGGTTAACAGGAATATAAACGTTCTTTTTATCGGATTGTCTTTCAAATGGAATAGCGCATATTCCACGATCAAAATTTCCTGAGTTCGTGTCTATGAGGTGTTCGGCTCGGAGCTCACCCTCAGGGTTATAGATTTCGTGAAGGTAGGGATCCATGAGACCTTCAGGAATATCTTCACTAATAGGAAACCATTTTTCGTTGGGGTAATGAACGAATTCGGAGTTTGCGATCTCCTCTCCAAGATAGTAGTCGTTATAAAAATAATTATTACTAATCCGTTCAAGGTATTCCCCAAGCGCAGAAGCAAGGGCCGCTTCTTTTGAGGAGCCTTTCCCGTTAGTGTAACACATCGGTGAATCTGCATCTCTTATATGGACAGACCAGACATGAGGTACAAGATTTCTCCAACTAGCAATTTCGATATTAATTCCTAAGCTTTTAAGGAGTTCACTCATTTTTGAAATAGTCTCTTCAAGAGAGGTATCTTTTCC
>CBDUBC010000059.1:0-16730 GCA_965365285.1 uncultured bacterium | reverse complement strand
CCTTGGTAAGTATCTTCTCCAAGAACTCTTTTAATAGAAACCATCGCATGTGGAACTTCAACCTCTTTACCTACAAAATCGCTTTCAGTTACGATACCTACGAGCTCTCCATTATCATTCACAATAGGCATAACACTAAAGCCCTTTTCGGCCATCAGCTTAGCCGCTTCGGAAACTGTTTGTTCTTGATTACAAGTCAACACATCAGTGGTCATGATTTCTTTTACATTCACAAATTTCTCCCTAAAAACGATCCTTAATAATTATACACCACAATAATATCACGAGAATGATTTTGTAAACATAATGCATAGAATTGTTTTAGGATAAACCATACATCAAAAACTTAACGGCAAGAACCGCTAGTATAGTCGCCCTTAAAACATTAGAAATAGGACCAAGTCTATGGGAAGCGCATTTGGCCATACCCATGGCTAAAGTAGATGAAAAAAGCAAAGGAGACGATCAATACTTTAAAATAACTATGAAATTGTGCAACCACCTTAAATCCGGCGAGGGCAGCCGAATATGAATCTGCACTTAAAATTTGTCCTATGATAATGACTTCAAATATCAATTCCACGCGTTCCTTCAATATTGGCCATAGACAAGTATGGCTCGAAGCGCTAAAATTTGCCACATGAATGATGAATCCCTAACTTGTCCAAAATGTAACTCTCCTTACGGTTATCAAGACCAACACCTCTGGATTTGCCCAGAATGTGCTCATGAATGGACTCTAGATGCTCCAACTAAGGAGGAAACCCCTCAATTTATCGATGCCAATGGCAATCAGCTGCAAAATGGAGATAGTGTTTCAGTCATTAAAGATCTTAAGGCCGGGAAGTCTACTATTAAATCTGGAACTAAAGTTAAAAATATTCGTTTACTCGATGAGCCTGTAAATGGACACGATATAGCATGCAAAATTGATGGCCATGGTTCGATGTATTTAAAATGCTCGGTAGTAAAAAAGCTTTAGCTTCTATTCCATCGATGAAATCTTTCTAGCCAGTTAAAAACTTTTTCGGAAGTTTGTTTTTTCTTCCAGTTACCAGCAACGTATTTGTTGGCCTCGCTCATTGTAGGGTAAATATGAATGGTACCTAAAACTTTTTCTAGACCGATATTATGTTTCATTGCTTGAATAAATTCTATTAGGATATCTGATGCATGTTGACCGACAATAGTTGCACCTAAGATCTTATCACTCCCTCTTTTTGTAAGTACTTTCACAAAACCATAATCTTCACTATCGGTAATAGCACGATCCAAACCAGAGATTGAATAAGTTGTAAGTTCAAAATCCACGTTCTGCTGTTTTGCTCTTTTTTCATTAAGTCCAACACTTGCCACCTCTGGGTCTGTATAGGTTGCCCAAGGAATTACTTTATAATCAATACTAAACTTTTTAAATTTCCCAAAAAGGCCATTAACAGCACAATACCAGGCTTGATGAGCAGAGGTATGGGTAAGCTGGTATGGTCCAGTTACATCGCCACAAACATAGATATTAGGAAAAGTTGTTTGAAGAAACTCATTGGCTTCAATTGTTTTATTTTTACGAAGTTCTACACCTAATTCTTCTAAACCAAATCCTTTGACATTTGCCGCTCGCCCAACAGCAAAAAGGATTTGATCAAATTCAATCTCCACTTCACCCTCAACTCCACTGACAAGAACTTTCTTATCATAAATCCTTATTAATTCATGATTAAGCTTCACCTGGACACCCTCACATTCTAAAGTTTTTTGAATCAGTTCAGCTGTATCTTGATCTTCCATAAAAAGAAGTTGATCTCTCATTTCAATCAAGGTGACATTAGAGCCAAGTCTTGAAAAACTTTGCGCCATTTCACAGCCAATAGGACCTCCTCCCACGACAAGAAGTTTTTGTGGAAGTTCTTTGAGTTTCCATAAATTGTTAGAAGAAAGAGGTTCTATACTTTCGATTCCAGGAATGTCAGGAATAAAAGGAGATGCGCCAGTTGCAATTGTAATACTTTCTGTCGTGAGAATCTTTCCATTAATCTCCACTTCCCAAGGACTAATAATGCGAGCATGCCCTTTAAAACAATCTACTCCAAGTCCTTGATAGCGTTCAATCGAGTCATGAGGTTCAATTTTTTTTATAACGGTCTGAATCCTATCCATCACAGCTTTAAAGTCGACATCAATTTCCGTAGACTTAATTCCATAGCGATGAGCATTTCTTATTTGGTGAGCAATTTTAGCAGATTTAATCAATGCCTTGGAAGGAACACAGCCAGTATTTAAACAATCACCGCCCATTTTTTCTTTTTCAATAAGTGCTACTTTTGCCTTCACTGCAGAACTAATATAAGAGGTAACTAACCCTGCAGCTCCTCCCCCAATAACTAACATATTGTATTCACGCTTAGAAGGCTTTACATACCTTTTATAGACCTTTTTAAATTTTAATTCTTGAAGAATCTTTTTTGCTATTAAAGGAAAGATTCCCAGTAGAACAAATGATCCAATAATTTCTAATGACAAAATCCCCTTTACACTCTCAAGGCTGCCTAGTGCTCTTCCAGCATTCACATAAATGATCGTTCCGGGAAGCATACCCAGCTGACTAATAAAAAAGAATTTTAACATTTTCATTCTTGTGATTCCCATCACAAGGTTAATAGCGAAAAAAGGAAAAAGTGGAATAAGTCTTAATGTAAATAGATAGTAAACCCCTTCCCTTTCAATACCTTGATTTATAATAGAGATATATTGATCAAACTTATCTTCTACATAGCTTTTAAAAATGAAGCGGCTACTTAAAAAAGCCAAAGTAGCCCCTATAGTACTCGCGAAGCTTATGAGAATTGTACCTATTACTAAACCAAATAAAGCTCCTCCAATAAGAGTTAGTAAAACAGCACCCCCAGGGATTGATAAAGCTGTCACAAAAACATAAAGACAAAAAAAAGATATAAGAGTCAAAGTTGGATTGTTTTGATAATTGGCTTCAAACTGAGCTTGATGATCTTTAATATAATCAAGATTTAAGTAGTTCTGAATACCCCAATGATTAGATATAACAATTAAGATTATAATAGTTAAAAATAATGCAATTTTTAGAAGATTTTTTTTCATTTTCATCTCTCAAATAAAAAAGGAATAAAAAAGCCATAGTAAAGGTATCAATAACACTAATATTTCTTTTTTATTCTTTGGGCCCATAAAAATAAGTCCTATAGTTACTATACATAAAGAATCAATCCCTAGAGGAAACCATAAGAAATGACCCTGACTCTTATTTAGGAAATAACTAAATGGAACAAAATAGCCAATTCCCAAAAGAGATCCGCCTATACTCTTTAAATTGAATTCTTTTCCTCTCGTCCACCAAAAAAGTAAGAAAGCTTCTATTATAAAAAGAGCCAAGAAATAAGGACCCATGGTGTGAAGTTCATTAAAGTATTGGAGAAAAAAATAGAGGCTTACAAAAATCCAACTCAATGAAATATAGAGTCTTGTGAAAAGAAAATTATTTTTATTGATGCCGTACACTGAATATAGATTAAAAAGAATAAAAAAAAGCGACATTGGAAAAATTTGACTTTGGTATCGACTATACATCTCCTGCAGAACATCAGGGTGAATCATTACAAAGTCATTTAAACGATAAGAGAGTATCTCTTTCATGAAATCCTCTCAAAATCCTTAATAATTTTTTTTCTCAATTGAGCATCGGGTAATTTGCCATAACAAGCACCCATATTCTCTTTCATATGCTCTACCTTTGAAGTTGCGGGTATGGCCAGAGTAATCGCTGGATGCGAGATTATAAATTTCAAAAATATTTGAGACCAATAATTACAATCTATTTCTGCTGCCCATTCTGGTAAGGGAGAATTTTTCACGCGAGCAAAAATATTACCACCATCAAAAGGTCTATTGGCGATGATCGCAATACCTTTATCTTGAGCGAGAGGTAGTAATCTCTTCTCCGCTAATCGATCATCGAGATTATAGGTAAGCTGAATAAAGTCAATTTTCTCTGTTTTCAAGATAGATTCAAAATCATCATGCCTTCTTCCATGACTAGTTGTGATACCAATGTATTTGATCTCGCCCTTTTCCTTAAGTTCTCGAAGAGAGTTTAAATGTTCTTTCCAGTTAAGAAGGTTATGGACTTGAACTAAGTCGAACTTATTTAATCCCCAAAGCTTTTTCATTTCTTCAAACTGCTCTTTTCCTTCATTGGTAGAATAAGTCCAAATTTTATCAGCACTTATTAAAGATTTCGGATAATTCAACTTTTGAAGACAATACCCCAAGACTTCCTGAGCAGATCCATACATTGGTGAGCTGTCAATTAGTCCTCCTCCCATTGCAAAGAAGGTTCTTAAAACCTCTAATCTCTGGTTTCGAAGATTTTGACTGGAACCCACATTGAAAGTCTGCCATGTACCCATTCCAATAGCTGGGATTTTTTCACCAGAAGAAGGTACTTTTCGTAGAATAAAATTCTTAGAATTTAATTGAGTTGCTTTCGAGAAAAAAGGGGTCGAAAGAAGTAATGTCATAAACATTCTACGATTCATAATGCCTCCTTTTCCATCTTGCCTGAACAAAACCCTCAAATCAAAATATTGTCTACCCCTAGTTTAGAATTAAATGGTATTATAGGTGAATGAAAAATACTCTAATATTTGCTGGTATCTATAATTTGGTCTGGGGTGGTTGGGTTATCTCATTTCCTAATATGGCCTTTACTCTTAGTGGTGCTAAAATCCCTTCCTACCCTCAAATCTGGCAGTGTGTTGGAATGATCGTTGCAGTTTATGGCCTTGGTTACTTGATTGCCTCCATAAACCCCATCAAACACTGGCCTATTGTTTTAGTTGGTTTTTTAGGAAAAGTGTTTGGTCCTATCGGCTTTGTTTATTCTATTTACATGGATATTTTTCCACTGAGCTTTGGAGTGAATATTATTTTTAATGATCTCATATGGTGGATTCCTTTTTTCATGATTCTCAAAAAGGCCTATGAACATCATACCTTTTCAGATGAAACTATAGAGCTTGATGAAAGTCGTCTCCAAAAAATGAATGATCGGCAAAGAGCTGCTTTCATTAATTCTTTATCTGGAATCAAATCAGCAAATCTTATCGGCACTCAAAATTCTTCAGGTGATTCCAATCTTTGTATGGTGAGTTCTGTATTTCATTTAGGTTCAAATCCTTCTCTCATAGGATTTATCATTCGACCTGATATTGCTCGAAGGGATACTCTAGAAAATCTAAGAGTACACCCCTACTTCACAGTAAATCATGTTCATAAAGGAATTCTTGAGCAGGCGCATCAAACCAGTGCTCGTTATGATCAAGATCAAAGTGAATTTAAGACCTGTGGGCTTGTGGAAGAATATTTAAGTGATTTTCAAGCCCCTTTTGTAAAAGAATCGCGGATTAAAATAGGACTTCATTTTATAAGAGAAATAAAAATCGAAGAAAACGGAACGCATCTCATTATTGGACGAATTGAAAAGATTCTCCTCCCTAAAGACTGTCTCAAAGAGGATGGAAGGGTAGACATCATAAAACCGGGTACTCTAGGAGTTTCTGGTTTAGATACCTACCTCGAAGCAGAGACCGTTGGGAGACTTAGCTATGCAAAGCCGAATAAATCTCCCGCATGGCTCACTTGGTAGTGATTACCAACGCTTTCTATCATTTGATTCCATTGGTTTTGCTAAATTTACAACTAAGCTTCTACCATCGAAATCACAACCATCAAGACTAGAGATGGCGTCTTGTGCCTCTGATGAATTAGACATTTCTACAAATGCGAAACCTCTACTTCTTCCAGTAACTTTGTCAGTAATGATTCGACAAGAAGTGACCTGACCAAATTTTTCAAATGAGGTTGTAAGGACATCCTCTTGAACGTTGAACGATAAATTACCTACATAAAGCTTGTTACTCATACTAATTCTCCTTGAATCTGAGTTCATTAATTTTGGAATTTAAATTTTACTGAATAATTTTGACTACTAGACTTGTGAGGAAAAATAATAAAATAACCACGAAATTTTAATTCTCTACATTTATAACACTTATTCGGTTAATTGATACATATATTAAATTTATTTTAATAAAAGACCTTATAACATATACTTAAAAGATATAATTAATCTAAATCAAGCCTCAATTTTGGGTTTTGAACCTCTTTATATTTAGGTATCATTGAGTAAAACTGTTTTAATATATTCACAAGGCCTAATTGATGAGTATTCCTTGGCATGCATTTTCTAACGAACAAGTTAGAGATAAGCTTCAAACAACACCTTTGGGGCTAGATAGTGATCTAGCAAAAAGAAGACTTGCTCAATTTGGAAAAAATGCTCTACCCAAGGTCAAACCTCCTACCCTACTTAAAATTCTAATCAGACAATTTAAAAATCCCCTCATTTACATTCTTCTCGTTGCAGCATTTGTTTCTATTCTTATTAAGGAATATTCAGATTCAATCTTCATTGGCGCAGTTCTTCTCATCAATGCCCTTATTGGAACCATTCAGGAGTGGAAAGCAGAACAAGGAAGTCATGCCTTACAAAAACTTATTAGCGTGAAGGCAAAAGTCCAAAGAGATGACGAAGTGATTGAAATAGATGCTGAAGATTTGGCGCCTGGCGATCTTATTTGGCTTGAGTCTGGTATGAGAGTTCCCGCAGACATTAGATTTTGTAGCACAAATTCTCTTGAAGTCGATGAGTCGCTTTTGACTGGCGAATCAATCTCGGTAATTAAACAAAGCATTCCTGTTTCTGAGTCCGCTATTTTAGCCGATCGAAAATCAATGGGATTTGCTGGAAGTGTTATCAGTAAAGGTCGTGGCTCCGGATTTGTCGTAGAAACAGGAAGTCATACCGAAATTGGTAAACTCGCAAAAGATGTTCTTCAGATTCAAGGAGGGGTGCCTCCATTAATTTTAAGAATGAACTCTTTCGTACGAGTCATATCGATATCGGTAATCAGCTTTTCCTTTATTCTTGGCAGTTACGGATATTTTTTTAAGGCGATGACCTTAACGGATGTTTTTCTATTTGTGGTTGCTTTAGCTGTTTCGGCCATTCCCGAGGGACTACCTATAGCGATGACTGTCGCTCTTTCTATCGCCGCTGCTAGAATGGCAAAAAAGGGTGTTATAGTAAGAAAACTCTCCTCTGTTGAAGGGCTAGGAAGTTGTACGATGATTGCAACGGACAAAACAGGGACGCTGACCTGTAATGAGATGACCATCGTTGAAGTAAGAATTGATAAGAAAAAACCACTTATCGTTACCGGGGAGGGTTACCAACCTATTGGGGAAATCATGGAAAATGGTTCTCCACTCCAAGATGATTCTAGCGAAAGCTTAAAATACCTAGCAATGGCATCGGCTTTCTGCAATGAGGGAGATTTACATTTAAAAAACGAAAAATGGGTTTGGTCAGGAGACCCTGTAGATATAGCCTTCCTTTGCTTTGCTCACAAAGTAGGATTTACCAGAACAGAACTTCTCATTAATCATGAAGAGATTGATCGAATTCCCTATGAACCCGAAAAAGGGTTTTCTGCTAGTATTCATGCTCATGGTGATAACCATGTCATCTATGTGAAAGGTGCTCCAGAAAAGATTATTGAAATGTGTAAGCTATCCTCCTCTCAAAAAGACCAAATTTTTTTAGATCTTAACGAAATGGGACAAAAAGGACTTCGAGTTCTTGCTTTGGCCAAGGGAGCTGAAAAGAGTCATTTTGAAAATCTTGATTTTTTAGGATTAGTGGGAATGTTAGACCCTCCTCGATCTGGTGTTCAAAAAGCGATAGAAATTTGTCACGAAGCCGGTATTCACGTTGCAATGGTTACGGGTGACCATGCCATAACCGCTACCTCAATCGCAAAAAAACTAGGAATATTTAAGGCAGACTCTATAGTCTTGACCGGAAAAGAACTTGATCAAATGCATGAGGATGAGCTTAATCAAATTTTTATGCGTGTTTCTGTTTTTGCTCGTGTAAGCCCTGAACAAAAATTAAAAATCGTTAATATGGCAAAGTCTGCAGAGCAATTCGTTGCCGTCACTGGAGATGGAGTTAATGATGCTCCAGCTCTTAAGGCTGCCAATGTCGGTGTTGCCATGGGTAATTCAGGTACTGATGTAGCAAAAGAGGCAAGTGATCTTGTGATCACAGATGATCATTTCTCCAGTATCGTTCAAGGTATAAAAGAAGGTAGAATTGCCTACGATAATATTCGGAAGGTAATATATCTTCTTATTTCTACTGGAGCTGGGGAACTTGTCCTCGTCACTCTAGCACTTCTTTTCGGACTCCCTACTCCATTACTTCCCGTTCAACTACTTTGGCTTAATCTCGTAACTAATGGGATACAAGATGTTGCTCTTGCTTTTGAGAGAGGAGAAAAAGATATTTTAAAAAGAGCACCTCGAAAAACCAACGAGAAGATTTTTAATAAAGTTATGATAGAAAGAACCTTTCTTGCGGCACTCACCATGGGTATAGTGGGTTATTTTTATTTTAATCATCTACTTTCTAAGGGTTATTCTCTCGATCAAGCAAGAAACCTTATGTTATTATTATTGGTTCTTTTTGAAAATGTTCATATTGGAAATTGCCGTTCAGAAAACACAAGCATATTTAAGTTAAATCCCCTACAAAGCCCAGTTTTACTTTTTGGTACCGTTTCAGCGTTTGGTATTCACATGCTAGTTATGAATATTGAATTTATGGAATCTATTCTGAATGTATCTCCCGTAACAATACAGGATTTTTTGTTTACTCTCTTATTGTCTCTCACTCTTCTTGGAGTGATGGAAACTCATAAGTTTTTTAGAAATTTCTTATAAATAAAGTAGAGACCTTAAAAAACGAGTTTATAGGTTTTATGATTAGTAGTAACGAACACTTCGCATAGAAATCGAGCCATTTTGAAAACCTTCGTAATCAAAACTAATCTCATCTGAAGAATCACTCAGTCCTAGAATATAGATAAGCGGAATATAATGTTCCCAGGTAGGTATACTTAATCGTCCACTCTCCGAAGAATGCCCTTCTTGGCATAAAGCTATATGGTCTTTTTCTAGAATTTTATTTTGTACCCAATGATCAAACTCAATCGCCCATTCGTAGATTTCACAGTCATCACCCCACTGAGTTTTTTTAAGATTGTGCACAATATTTCCACTTCCAATAACAAGTACTTTTTGCTCTCTTAAAAACTTTAATTTTTTTGCAAGCTCATAATGTTCCTCGAGATTTTTATTAACATCAATACTCAGTTGAACAACCGGGATATCCGCCTCGGGATAGATATGTTTTAAAAGAGACCACGTCCCATGATCTATTCCCCATTTTTTGCTTTCAAGATGAATTTCAGGGAGAACTTTATGAATACTGCGCGCGAGTTCAGGATTGCCTGTTGCTGGATACTCAACTTCAAAAAGTTCCTTGGAAAAGCCAAAAAAATCATAAATAACTTTAGGCCGCTCCATCGCTGTAATAAAACTACCATTCGTTTCCCAGTGGGCCGAGATGGATACTATGACCTCTGGCTTGGGCAGACTGTCCTTAAGAGATTTCAAAAATCGAGTAAACTCATTGTCTTCAACTGCATTTGTAGGAGATCCATGGCCCAAGAATAAAATTGGCATTTTCATGCCTTCATTCTAAACGGATGTAGAGAAATATGCATCTACTTAGTTTATAAATTAGGTTATCAAGTATTCACGCTTATAACTCACTGAAATCACGCGTTTTCTAGCCTATTTATTTCACACCAAACTCTATTAACTTGTGAAAATCACAGAAAGATACTAATTAAGGGTCCTATGAAAACTTACTTTGCATCCTGTCCTAAACGTTCTGAACTCTTTTTAATTGAAGAGCTCGAGAGTTTTGGTGTCCAAGACATTGAGAAAAAAAATGGTGGTGTTCAATTTAGGACAACCCCTCTCAAGGCCCTTGAAGTCCTCTTTGAAACGAGAATTGCCTCAAGACTCTTTCTACTTTTGGATGTTTATCCGATCAAAGGTGAAAGAGATCTTTATGAAAAAGTGACTCGTAAATGGTGGCATCAAATTTTTGATCACGATCAAACGTTTAAAATACAAACTCTTTTTGATAGCGACGCTAATCGATATTTTAAAAATAGCATGATGTTCTCTTTAAAAGTCAAAGATGCCATCGTTGATGAATTCAGAAAGGAAACCGGTAAAAGACCTGATGTCGACACGACTAATCCTGATATTTCATTATTAGTTCGCGTAGAATCAAGAGGAAGAGAATCGGGTTTTAATTCTAAATTCTTTTTAGACCTTACCAATACTCCTTTAAGCGATCGAGGGTATAGAAGAGGGCGTCACAAGGCCCCACTGAGAGAAAATCTCGCT
The DNA here is from genome assembly GCA_965365285.1 of uncultured bacterium. Lineage (GTDB taxonomy): Bacteria > Bdellovibrionota > Bacteriovoracia > Bacteriovoracales > Bacteriovoracaceae > JAURDE01. The sequence goes on along the minus strand of CBDUBC010000059.1, from coordinate 6,314 downwards.
GCCGCTCTAGTTCACATTGCCAATTGGAAACCAGAAAATGGTCCTTTGTATGATCTCTTCTGTGGATCAGGAACTATTCTCATCGAAGCAGCACAAAAGGCACTAGGGCTACCACCAACCTACCTAAAAATCAAAAGAGCAAACAGAGGACGAACTAGTGAATTTTCCTTTCTTAATCACAACTGGTTTAAGGAAAGTCCGGAGCTTCATGAATTTGTTAGAAATTATTTTGAAACAACTCTTCAAAAAGGACAAAAGGCTCTTGAATCAAAGTCTCTTCCTATTTTTGGAAGTGATATAGATATCACAACTGCTAGAGAAAATATAAAGGCAGCAGGTTTAGAGAAACATATTAAACTCATCCCACTAGATTTCATGAAAATTAAGCCGGCGAAAAAGGGCTCCATTCTCATTTCTAATCCTCCCTATGGAGAAAGACTAGAAAGTGGTGAAGAGCTTTATTATCAAATTGGTAATACATTAAAAAATAGCTTTTCTGGTTGTGATGCTTACATCTTTACTTCAGAAGAGGCACTTCGAAAAAAGATTTTTTTAAAGCCTACTCAAAGATACCCTCTTTTTAACGGACCACTTGATTGCAGACTTAATCATTATCAAGTGCACTAAAAACAGCACAAAACTGCTTGTAGTTCTTTCCATTTTTTGAAAGCTCATAAATGGGAAGAACATCTACATTTAAATTGGCTTCTTTTGCCCATCCCTCGAGAGTTTTTTTAGAAAATCCAAAATGATAAACTCCCATTGCTTTAGGATCAGGGTGAAAGCTTCCATCCTCTTCACTTAAATCTACAATAAGCATTCGACCTATGGGAGAGAGGTAACTTGAAAGCTTTTGAATCATCGCTTTTGGATCTTTCAAGTGATGAAATGCCATACTACTAATGATGAGATCAAAATCTTGTTGTTCGAGATCACACCCATCTTCTTCAAGATTTTTAACCTCAATACTTACTCTAGGGTTTCCATGAACTTTCTTCTTAAAAACCTCTAACATACCTGAAGAAGTATCCACACCATGAAGGTGGGATGCAAAATCAAGGAACTCTAAACCAAAAAGACCTGTTCCACAGCCAAAATCTAAAATACGTAAGTCTTGATCAATTTCGACATGGTTAAGGACAGAGTGGGCCAGCTCCCTCATAAGTTTTACTTTTTCAGAACTATCCCACTCGTTTGCAACTTCCTCAAAATGGCCCATTATTCCTCTCCTTCTATTAATTCCACCCTATATACAAATAAATTTCTCAATTTAAAAGAAAGACAATTAAAGCTTTAAAATTACATCCTTCTTTAATAAAATAAGATATGTTCAAAACCATACTTTTAATATTTTTGGCCCTTTTCTTTTTTACTAGTGGCATTAACCATTTTTTAAATCCTAGAATTCTTGAAGAATATATGGAGAGAAGAAATTTTAACAACCCGAAGCCTCTGTTATTTTTAAGCGGGCTCCTTCTCATAACTTGCGGCCCGCTTCTATTGATACCACATTTCAACCTAAGAATTTATGCCTCATATGCATTGGCCGGTTTCGTCCTTATCGCGGCGGTTTTAATTCATAGTTTTTGGAAAGATCAGGACAAACATAGGAGAATGCTCGAAGCTCAAAATTTCATCAAAAACATAGTGATTTGCTTTGAGATGCTCTATTTATCTTCAACATTTTAATCGTCCCCCAAAACTAAATAAAAATTATTTTTTAATCTATTGATAAATGCTTAATCCCTAAAAAATGTTTTCTTTTTTGATAATTGCACCGATCAGGAAATGTATTATATAGCAAATTCAAAGGAGCTTTTTATGAAGGAAATGCTACTCATTCTATTTTTGTTTATTCCTACTCTGGCCTATTCAAACTGCTCTCCTCTCGTCATTAGGCATGATGATCCCAAACAAAAATCTCGAGGACTCTGCGTAGGTGATTATGTGGCATTTAATCAATCTGAAGAGCCCATTACAAAAAGAGATTATGCTGGCTATGCGATCGTTACAGAAATCAAAAAATTTAAAAGTGGATTTTCTGTACTTATCGATACCAAACTACCAAATAATAAGGTTCACTGTTGGTCGGCAACAAACTTTGGAAAGTGGCAAAATCTTTGCTCCAAGTACCTGAGAGTTGAAGGTCCTGTAGAGAAGATCCAAAGAGCGATGCTTAGAATCAATAAGGGGGATTACAGCCTAAATACTGAGCCCTTCTTTAGGTAAGCTTTTTCTATCTTTTTGAAAGGAACTCTGGCATTATCCTGGCATGAAAATCGCCTACGAAGACGAAATTTTTCTAATTATAGATAAGCCCCCTGGGTTACCCACTCAAAATACTCAAAATCCTAAGAAAGAAAATCTCTACTCTATGGCCTTGGAATTCCTAGAGCAGAGGGAAGGGCGAGAGACCTATCTTGCTCTTCACCATAGGCTAGATGCAGCGACTGCTGGCTTAGTTCTTTTTTGTAAGAATAAAAGATACAATAAATATGTTACGGATCTTTTTAGAGATCGAAAAATCGAAAAAAGCTACCTAGCGCTTGTCGAGGTCCTTAAGCCTGAGTCCCTGAAGGAAGAGTTTGAAGTTCATAATAAACTTAAAACCTACAAAATGAGACATTTTAAAAAAGCAAAGAGCGCAACTAAGGGTGATGAGGCGATTACTTTCTTTAAACTTATTGAAAACAGAGGATCAACTGCTCTCTTAGAGTGTTTTCCCAAAACAGGTCGTCTTCACCAAATCAGAGTCCACCTAAGCGAGCTTGGATTGCCTGTGGTTGGTGACTTTCACTATCACCCAAAGAAACAATCAGGAAATTTGAAACTTTTGGCAAATCAGCTTAGCTTTGTCCATCCCAAGTCTCACAAACATCTCGTGATTACATCTTCTCAGAATCTTTAACTCTATTTATGATAGTATAAGGTATGAGTAGACTTATCATTCAAAATCAAATTTATCTCCTTCCCGAACTAGCAGAATCCTATGATGAGCTTCTTTATGCTCCTATTTATAAGTCCCGCGTTCAAAAGAGATTTGTTGAGGGTCTCTATTTAGAATTAAAACAGTTCTTTCCTTCTCTAAAGTTCATCACCGACCTTCAGATCAATACAGAAGATCATGTCCTCTCCACCAATGCAACTTATGAAAAGAGAGCTTTTGGTAACCATCTACTTGCCTATGAAAACCGATTATTGGACGAACTTCCATTTGATATTCCAAATTCATTTACAAGTTTTCGTAAAAAGGTCGAGCCTCTTCTTCCCCATCTTTTTGAAAAGGTTAGAGTTCCTTTTTTAAAAAATATTAGAGAAGCTATCGATTCTTATTTTTCAAATCCAGAAGTAGTTCTTAATTATTTTAATACTCGAAATGCTCTCATTGGAGAGAATTATTCAACTCGTTTTTCAAAACCTCTTGCCCATGGACTTGTTGATATCCGCTATCTTTATAATTGTGTTAAAGATTTTGAAAAAAATAACCACTCTAATAAATCAACTTATTGGATTATTTTTGAACTTTTATGGAGAGAATTCTTTTTTTGGCATTATCAAAAACATCAAAATCTCTACTTTTCTAAAAATGGTATTCAAGGTCCGAAAGACTTCTCTCAATTCAAAAAATATGAAGTGGAAGAATTAATGACAAATGCCCCCTCAGATTTTTTCAAATCTGCCCTCAAAGAACTTACCCATACCGGGTTTCTCTCAAATCGTGCAAGACAGATGTTTGCTAGTCAATGGATTAATGATTTAGGTCTTGATTGGCGATCAGGTGCCGATTTTTTTGAAACTTATCTTTTGGATTTTGACGTCTATTCTAATTATGGGAATTGGATGTATCTCGCAGGTGTTGGAGTCGATCCCCGAGGAAAACGATATTTTAATATTAAAAAGCAACTTTTAGAATATGATCCTAAAGGCCAATACCTTGATTATTGGTTAAATCAATAACATTTATTTATTTGATATTTCTTCATACATTACCGATAATATCATTTAAGGAGTTTGTATGTACGGTATGGTAAACGAGGCCATTCGAACAATGATTTTAAAAGTCGGTGGTCAGGAAAAATGGAATGAAATTGCTAAAGAAGTTGGTGTCGATGCCCTACACGGTTTTAATACATTGGAGCAGTACGATGATAAAGTTACACTCGATCTTGTAACGAATACCTCTAAAATACTAGAAATTGAGCCTACTATACTCTTAGAAAAATTTGGAATATTTTGGGTAGAATATGCCAAAGAAAGTGAATACAGCTCTATCCTTAGTACAGCTGCAAACAACCCCATTGAACTTCTTGAAAACCTTGATAGCCTCCACAAAAGACTTGAGTTGGCCTTTGATAATCTCAATGCTCCATCTTTTTGGGTAGAGGATATTAAAGATCATGAACTAAAGCTATTTTATAGTAGCCAGAGAGATATGCCATTAGAGTACTTTGTGCTCGGTTTAGTGAAAGGTATATTTTTTATGTTTGACTCAACTTGCGAAATTCAAATTACAACGCCCAAAAAAGAGGGCGTTGTTGAATTTAAGGTGACATTTTAGACATGAAAGTAGACTATGACTCCTTTTCTCCCTTCTGGTTGCTAATCGATAAAAAACTTAAGGTATTGGATCGATCAGTAAGCTTTTCCGAAATAAAAAAGGGAAGTAAGCTCATCGATCACTTTTCTTTGACGAAGCCCAAAATCGAATTGGGAACAAAGGATATCTATTCAAAACTATCTGATAAAATTCTTGAATTTAATCATAGTGGATTTTCTCAAAAATTCAGAGCAACAGCTCATCAGATTGACAAAGATATTTTCCTCGTCTGCTGGCCGGTATTTAGTAACCTCGACTCCATCCAGGAGAGCCCTTTTCGAAAGGAAATGCTTCATCATGCTTGTAGCTTAATGGATACTCTCATTATTAAAGATATTCTCAATAAAACGCAAAAGAAAACTCGAGATATTCACATAGATAAAATGAAAGCGGAACACCTAAAAAAGGTTTCCGATGAATTCCTTGCAAATATGTCTCACGAAATAAGAACTCCTTTAAACGGACTCCTAGGGATCATTCAACTTCTCAAAGAAACCAACCTTGATGATGAACAATTGAATATGGTTGATATCATGTCAGTTTCAGGGAATACACTCCTTAATGTCATCAATGACATTTTAGATATAAGTAAGATTGAATCCGGCAAGATGAAAATCGAAAGCACACCAATTAATTTAAGAACCCTCTTGAGAAATTGCGTGAACCTCATGGCCTCAAGAACAATTCAAAAAGACTTAAGTGTTCAAGTCTTGGATTCTCCTGAAATGGATCATATTTATCTAGGAGATCCCACAAGGATTCTTCAAATACTTAATAACTATGTCTCTAATGCCATTAAGTTTACTCGCAAGGGTGAAATTAAGATCTACGTTGAGTCTAAACCCATCGACGAAGAAACCGTCAATATTAGAATAAATGTTCAAGACAGTGGAATTGGTATTAATAAGGAGAATCAAAGTAAACTCTTTAATGCTTTCGTACAGGCTGATTCTAGTACTACTCGCGAGTTTGGTGGAACTGGTCTAGGTCTATTTATTTCATCTAAGCTAGCTAAGCTTATGCAGGGGAAGGTCGACTTCACCAGTGAATTTGGAGTAGGTTCTACATTCTTTGTTGAGATTCCTCTAAAGAAAATTCAGGAGGAAGGTAGTAAAAGCAGTGATAGCTCTCATCAAAAGCTAAACACAAAGAAGGCAAATTATAACGCTAAGGCATTAATAGTTGATGACAATCAACAAAATCAAATTATTTCCTCTCTCATGCTCAAAAAATTTGGTATCTCTTCAGAAGTCTGTTTCAGCGGAAAAGAGGCCATTGAGTTAATTGAAAAAGACTCTTTTGATATCATCTTTATGGATATTCAAATGGCAGATATGGACGGCCATGAGGCAACTAAAAAAATTATTGAGAAGCTTGGAGATGATACTCCCCCCATCATTGCTCTTTCCGCTAGCGTAATGGAGGAAGATAAGGTTAACTCACTTAAGTCTGGTATGAAGGACTTTCTTTCTAAGCCATTAGAAATCGAAGGTCTCCAAATAGTTCTGTCTAATTTCTTAAAAGCAAACTCTTAAATTCTATCTTGATCCTTGACCAGTAACTTCGGCCTCGCCAAGAATATTACTTGCATTGTTTGCTTCAAAAGTCGCCTGGGTGACCGGATTAGTACCTACTGTTACAAGATCCCTTAAAGCATAAATTTTGAAGCTATACTCATGAGTTCCACTTGATGGACATGGACCACCATATCCCATAC
>CBDUBC010000058.1:0-16731 GCA_965365285.1 uncultured bacterium | reverse complement strand
ATCATGGTATTTGAGGTAATGTCATTCTTGGTTCTGTTGTCGATGACTTCAACTTCCTCCCCTTTGATGATCATTTCGGCAATTTCATCAAGAGTCACATAACAGCTTTGATGAGTGTCATAAAGCTTTCTGTTTTGATACCTTTTGATAATTCTAACGTCACCGTTCATAAATTCCCCTAATTTTAAAATTTATAGAAGTCATAAAATTAATGTTTCTAGTCTTCATAGCACTAAATTCCTAAAAGTTAATGCTAAGTGTAAAGTTTTCAGTTACTTGAACTCATCAGTCTAAGTATCTGATATTACGTACTGAGGCAATTATTTTTGCCTATCTCAATAGAGAACACGCAATGAATTAGCAATTAATCATGGTGCATGTCAACCAACTTTCAACAAATAAGCCTGTTTTTGATAACTGAGCGCAAAAATCAATTATAATTGTTCAATGCGAAGCACATTTAGCGGGAAGCTTGGGGGGACCGTCGGCCATTATTTCCTCAATGGAGGTTCTAAAAGGGCAAAGATTAAAAAATCCTCATAAAAGTCGATTCGTGGGTGTGGTCAAGGAGAGCTTTTGAGGTCTTTACTATTTCTAATCATTCATCTAAGTCTTTTAGCTTCTTGCTCTTCTCAGCTTTGGAAGAAGAAATCACCCTCGCCAAAGATCCAGACTTCAAAAGTTGAAACGTCTAAGGATAAATTTGAATTAGAAAGCTTCAAAAAAGATATTCTTTCAAAAATTGAAAAGTCCAAAAGAGAAGGAAATCTAGATTTCCTTTCAAATGAACTCTTTTTTAAGGCCATGGACGCTAGTATGAACGGCCATGTTGAAGTGAGCAGTTTTCTATTTGGACAACTCTATCATTTGCATCCAAAAGATAGTTATCTTGCTTCAAAATATGCCATCGAACTTTTAAGAAAAGGTGAGTCGAACATCTCAGTTAAGATACTCGAAGAAATCTATGACAGTTCCAAAGGTAAAGAATTTAAACTTGGACTTCTTCTCGCAGGGGTTCATACTTCTCTTGGTCATAATAAAAAGGCCATCTCTATTTATGAGGATTTACTCTCTCATCAAAAAGATGAAGATGCGTGCGTCTTTCTTATTCAAACCTACAGAGAAGAAAAGAAATTTAAAAAGGCCCTCGGCACTCTAAAAAAATGTCAAAAAGATTTCAAAAAGAGTGCTCAACTTATTTATCAAAGAGGAAGAATCGCCATCTCTCAAGGTAGTATTGCGGCCGGAAAAAAATACTTTAGACAAGCCGTTATAGCTGATCCAACTTTTACCAGGGCCGCTTTAAGCTTAGGTATAATTCACGAGACCGATTCAAAATACGAAAAAGCAATTTCAGTCTATGAAAACTTTCTCGATAATTGGCCGGATAACAAAAAGGTCCTAAAAAGGCTTGTGAGAGTTTTTTTCACGACAGAGGATTATGATCGAGTGCTACCTTATCTCGAAAGGCTCTCTTCACTAGAACCAGATGATCTTAACCTTAAAGTAAGACTGGGCGTGCTTTATACTGATTCTCATAAGTATGATGCGGCCATAGGAGTCTTTGACGAAATCCTAAAAATCGTTCCAGAATCCGATAAAGTTCTCTATTACCTTGGGTCCTTACATGGTCAGAAAGGGGATGAAAAAAAGGCCATAGAATACTTTTCAAAAATTCAAGAATCAAGCAAACTTTATACTGATAGCCATGTGCAGATCGCTCGCTTTCTTAATAAAAGGGCACTTGAAAAAGACGAATTTTTCTCGGAGTTTGAAAACTTCATCCAAAGCCACTCTAGGAAAACGGATGAACTCAACTTGGAACTCAATCTTTTAATGGCCAATCACTTAGAGCAAAAAAGTGAGTTTAAGCGGGCCATTGGTATTCTTGAAAAACTAAAGCCAAACAAGTTGTATCAAGAGGATCATGACTACTATCTCGCTGCCCTTCTTGAAAAAGATAATCGTTTCGGAGAAGCAAAATCTCTCATTGAGGCCTTGTTAGAAAAAAATCCTAATAATCCTCATGCACTTAATTTTCTTGGATATACCCTCCTAGAGAAGGGGATTGAGCTTGATCTAGCCTATCAGTACATTAAAAAGGCCGTTGATATAAGACCCAATGATGGATACATCAGAGACTCTTTAGGATGGTACTATTATAAGACCGGAAATATTAAAAAAGCCTATCAGGAAATTAAAAAAGCATGGTCACTTGTTAAAAATGATGTGGTTATTACAAAGCATCTTGCCATTGTCTATCAAGAGATGAAAAAATTCGATAAAGCACAAAGATACTTTGTTCTGGCTTTAGAGAATGCTAAAGCGGAAAATGAAAGGCTAGACGTATTAGAAGCTATGGAAAACCTTCAAAAAGCTCAAACTTCTCAATCTCCTGTCAGATTGCCTGCCTCTCGTTAATATTTTTATCATGCTCCACACTTGCACCCCAAAAAAGAATCTATGAAGAGGAGTTCACCAGACTTTGTCTAAATTCTGAGGGAAAGGGAAGAATCTCTAGAAAGGAAAAACGAGTAAGTTTTTCTTATGAGTCCACCTATGATTTTACTCAATGGAGTATGGGACTTTTTTTTCCTGGGAAAGAAGAAATCATCCGCATTAAAAAAAAAGAAGATGGAGAGTACTCTGTTGAGTCCAGAGCAGCACTTCCAAGGAAGTACAATAAATATCTTCAGGAACTCATGTATTTCCTTGAGCCCCTTCTGTCTCAGTCCTTAGATTGTGAATTGAGAGCGAAAGGAGAGTTCTTTAATGGTCAATGCAATGGGCTAGAAATCAAGGGTAAGAAGTCCAATTTTTTTGAGGTTCGCTTTTCTGAAACTCCTAAGGTTTTGCTCAAAGCCTCAGAATATAATCAGTTTTATAAAAAAATTAGCTTTTCCGTTGGTAAGAAAACTCCATATCGAGCAGCTGAGTTCGAACTTGAACTTTATGTTGATCAATGCTCCAAGTTAAAATTGGAAAAGTAATCTTTCTTGTGTATAAGGCATAACGACATTAACCACTAGATGGAGTATCGCAAAATGAAGATCTTATCCCTAGTCCTTGTTTCTTTTCTGATCCTGACTTCTTGTACTAAGAATAGAGACCTTGATACAAAAGTATTAAATATTGCAGTAACTGCTGAAATTAAGGGTATGGATCCTATCTATGCTGATGATACTTACTCCGGTGGAGAGATTGCTCGAGTTTATGAAGGGCTTTTTGAATACCACTACCTTAAAAGACCATACACCCTCATTCCTAACCTTGCTGACGGAATGCCAGAAGTATCAGAAGATGGTCTGACCTATAAAATCAAAGTTAAAAAAGGTGTCCTCTTCCATGATGATGCTGCTTTTCCTGGTGGAAAAGGACGAGAGCTTGAAGCGAAAGACTTTGTTTATTCCATCATGAGACTTGCTGATCCAAAGCTTCAAGGTCTTGGATGGTGGGTTATTTCCGGTAAACTTCAAGGACTTGATGAGTGGAGAGAAAAATACGCTTCTGCTGAGAGTGTTGATTACAACGAAACAATAGAAGGTCTTCAAGCGATCGATAAATATACTCTTCAGTTCAAACTCAAAAAACCATTTCCTCAATTCCTTTATTCTCTTGCGATGCCTTTTACTTATGTCGTTGCTAAAGAAGTGGTTGAAAAATATGGAAAGGAATTTCTTAATCATCCGGTCGGAACTGGTCCCTTCATTCTTCCAGAATTTAAACAAAGTAATAAAATTGTATACACAAAGAATCCTAAATATAGAGAAGTTCTTTACCCTGCTGAGGCATCCGAAGAATATGAAAAATTTCTTGTTGACGCCGGAAAGAAACTTCCCCTCGTTGAAAAAATCGTTGTGAATATTATGAAAGAAGAGCAGCCGCGATGGTTATCTTTCTCTAAAGGAAAACTTGATTATATTGGGATTCCAAAAGATAACTTTCAATCTGCTATTACTCCAAATAATGATCTTGTAGAGGACTTTGCAAAGAGAGGAGTCAGTCTCGTAAAAAGTACTGGTCTTGATCTAAGTTATATCGCTTTTAATCACGACCTTGATCTTTTTCAAAATGTGAAATTAAGACGGGCCATGTCTCTAGCTTACAACCCTAAAGAAAGTAACAGACTTTTTTATAACAATACTTCAACGGTTGCTCAGTCGATTGTTCCTCCAGGAATCGCTGGTCATATTCCAGGCCTTAATAACCCATACCAAGGTCAGGATCTTGAAAAAGCAAAAAAGATGCTCGCTGATGCTGGTTATCCAAATGGGCAGGGACTGCCAGAGATGACATATGATTGCCCTTCTAATACGACATCAAGACAAATGGGTGAGTTCTTTAAAAACCAAATGGCACTCATCGGAATTAAAGTCAAAGTTGTTACAAACCCTTGGCCACAACTTCAGGCTAAGATAAATAACCGACAAGTGATGGTCTTTGGAATTGGTTGGGGTGCAGATTATCCAGATGCAGAAAACTTTCTTCAACTTCTTTATGGACCAAATAAGTCTCCAGGAGCGAATGGCTCAGGTTACGATAATGCAGAATTTAATCAACTTTATAAGTCTGCTTCAGTAATGCAGGATTCTCCAGAAAGAACTGCGCTTTATGAAAAGATGAATAGAATTGCGATGGAACAAGTTCCACTCATCTATGGAATGCACCGTCAAAACTTTATCCTTTTTAACGGTTGGGTGAAAAACTACGTTGCCGCTGATTTTGATTGGGGGCATTCGAAGTATCTTAACATCGACATTGCTGAGAAAAAGGAATTGTTGAAGAAATTATAATTCTTCGCTAAAAATGAGATTTCATGAATATCTATGTCTATATCGTTAGAAGAATGCTCTATGTTATTCCTATACTTTTAGGAGTATGTGCGATCATCTTTCTTCTGTTTAATGTGGTTTCCCCTGATCCAACTCTTATCATGCTTGGTAAGCATGCCACGGTAGAGCAAATGGAATCTCTTCGAAGAGAGCTAGGTTTGGATCGACCTTACTTCATTCAATACCTTGATATTGTGAAGTCTGCTTTTACTTTTGACTTTGGTCGAAGCTGGGCCACCAAACAAGAAATTAACACCATGATCGCCAATGGAGCTATTCCAAGTTTAACGCTGACTCTTCCAGCTTTTGTTCTTGCAACTCTTGTTTCTATATCCATTTCTCTTCTCGTCGCTTTTTTTCGTGGAAAATTTATCGATAAGTTTGTGGTCTTTATATGTGTCGCCTTTATGAGTATTTCATCTCTGGCCTATATCATCTTTGGACAGTGGTTTTTTGCTTACAAGCTAGGTTGGTTTGAAATATCAGGATATGAGCACGGTTTTCCCTACTTTATCCCCTACGTCATTCTTCCGATCATTATCTGGATGATTCTCAGTGTGGGACCTGATGTTCGATTTTACAGAACAATTATGCTCGATGAAATCTACCAAGATTACGTTCGAACAGCGAAGTCAAAGGGTCTTACTGAAAAAGTCATTCTTTTTAAGCACGTCCTTAAAAATGCGATGATTCCGATTATTACTTATGTAGTTATTCAAATTCCTTTTCTAATTTTGGGAACTCTACTTCTTGAAAGTTTTTTCAGTATTCCAGGATTAGGAAGTATGACTCTTAATGCAGTAAACTCACTTGATTTTCCTGTTATTAAAGCGGTTACGGTTCTTTCGGCCGTAGCCTATATTGTTTTTTCCGTGATCACCGATGTTCTTTATACTCTGGTCGATCCAAGAGTAAGGCTCAATTAAGGAAAGTGTATGGAGAATGTAGCAGCTGTTGATCTAACTGATAAAAGTGACGAGTCAAAATCTCTTTGGAGTCATGCTTGGGTTCAATTAACAAGAGATCGAATGGCCCTTGGTGCGATAATTGTTGTTGCCGTTTACCTGATTGTCGCTCTTCTTTCTTTTATGGGGTTGATTGCTCAGGACTGGGCAACAGAACTTGGACCAAGTTATGCTCCACCCTCTTCGGAGTATCTTTTTGGTCTTGATATCTTTGGTCGTAGTGTTCTTTTAAAAACCATAAAAGGAGCTGAAATTGCCATGTCGATTGGCTTTGTGACTTCAACGATTGCCGTCATTATTGGTACTGTTTTAGGCGCGGTTTCTGGTTATTATGGTGGAAAAATAGATGAATTTATCGTCTGGTTTTATACATCCTTCTCTTCTATTCCTAGTATTATGATGCTTATGGCTATAACCTTTATCCTAGGAAAAGGAGTCACTTCCGTATATATCGCTCTTGGTTTAACTGGTTGGGTTTCTCTCTGCAGGCTCGTGAGAGGTGAGGTTATTCGCCATAAAAATAGAGATTACGTTAATGCTGTCTCTTCTCTTGGAGGATCTAATTTTAGAATCCTTTTTAAACACATTCTTCCAAACGTTACTCATATCATGATTATTAACTTTTCACTGCAATTTCAAGTAGCTATTAAATCAGAGGTTATCCTTTCATATTTAGGTTTAGGAGTGCAGGGAAGACCGAGTTGGGGAACAATGATCGACGACTCTAAGCTTGAACTTGCTAGAGGGGTATGGTGGCAGCTTGGATCGGCCACGCTCGCTATGCTTATCGTTGTTCTTGCCTTTAATATTTTAGGAGATGCTCTTAGAGATGCTCTTGATCCAAAATTAAAGGGAAAATCTTAGCATAAAGCTCTTGCCAAATAATATGAGCGGCAGTAAAAAGATGTCTCTTCAGGTGCGCCCAGGTGGTGAAATTGGTATACACGCTAGACTTAGGATCTAGTGCCGAAAGGCGTGGAGGTTCAAGTCCTCTCCTGGGCACCATCACTTTAAATTTTTCAAAACTAAAAAATATTTTAAAACTACTAAAAAATACCATTTGGATTTTTTAAAATGATGTAGACCTCAAAGGTTAGTAACTAGAGAGGTTTCATGGATATTCAATTAGAGCAAATTCACGAGATGATTTACATCATTCGCGGTCAAAGAATAATGCTTGATAGTGATTTGGCGAAGCTCTATGGCGTTGAAACAAAGGTTCTTAACCAGGCCGTTAAGAGAAATTTGAGACGTTTTCCAGATGATTTTATGTTTCAATTGAGTGTTGAAGAACATCAATCTCTGAGGTCACAATTTGTGACCTCAAAAGAGGGAAAAGGTGGACGGAGATACCAACCCTTTGTATTTACTGAAAATGGAGTGGCCATGCTTTCTACGGTATTAAAGTCTGAAACTGCAATTGAGATAAATATTGCAATAATGAGGATATTTACCAAACTTAGAAGCTTTTTAATGTTGGAGAGAGAGTTAGGTGGAAGAATGGATCGTTTAGAGGCCGGGACAGATCAATTGTTCAAAGTAGTTTTTGAGAGACTCGACAATTTGGAGGAAGGCCTTCCGGCCCATGACAGTAGGAGAAGGAAAATTGGTTTTAAAAGTGAAAGTTGATTATAATCGGCAACTAGGGGGCACCATTCTCGAAAATTACCCTCATAATTACTGAAACAAAATTGAAATTTCTTTTATATTCATTTAAGAGGAATCATTTTCCAAATTAAAGCGATTATAAAAAATTGAGGGAGTGAGGAAAACCTGATCAGATCATTTTATCTTACTGCAAATGGTCCCATAGGGTAAGGAAGCGTTGTTTAAATCAAGAAAAATTTTCCTTTCCTAATAAAATTAAAATCATATTAATATCTAGATAGGTGGAAGAAATTATCAACAGAATATAAACTCTGAGCTTAAAGAAAGGTTCATTTTTAGATAGGCTAAAAAAAATGAAAAATTCTATGAAAGTAATACTATTATTGATTCTATCTTTTCGACTCTCTGCAACAGAGTTTTACTCTAATGATCTTAACAATAACGGAGATTGGATTGTTGCCCAGAAAAATGGGGTAAATATTAATGGTCATTCTATTATGAGAAAAAAACTCAGTGAGGAAGCTAGGGTCAAAATTAACGATTCAAAAGAGTGGATTCTTGCCCACAAAGACGGAGTTTATCTCAATGGAGAAAAAGTCCTCGAAAGAAATAGCATCGCCGAACCCTTTGATGTGGATTTAAATGAATCTGGTCAGTGGATTGTTTGCGGCCCGAAAGGGATTATCATTAACAATATTCCTCATCGAAGAAGTCTTGGAGTGGGGGATAATCCATCGTGTAAAATTAATAATCAAGGCCATTGGATTGTCTCCAGTGAAAATGGTCTCTACCTTTCTGAATAATTCTTTTGCATCACAAAAAGACAATATATAGGCCCAGCCTTACTATGACCCATTTCTAGGGTCAAATAATGAATGAATATAATGAGGGCAGTGGTCTAGAGCGTAGCCTTGGTCCTGTAATGCTGTGGGGACTTGGAGTTGGTTACGTTATTTCAGGAATGTATTTTGGATGGAATTTAGGACTCCCAGAAGGCGGAGTTTTAGGAATGGCAATTGCTACGGTCTTTGTCATTATCATGTACCTCACTTTTACCTTTAGTTATACGGAACTTGCCTGTTCGATTCCTAAAGCGGGAGGAGCTTTTGATTACACTCAAAAAGCCCTAGGGAATGAATGGGGGTTTCTTGCAGGAATGGCCCAAAATATTGAATTTATCTTTGCCCCTCCGGCGATCGCTTTTGCAATAGCCGCTTATCTCGATACCTTCACTACAGGGAATACTATCCTACCAATAGCCATTGCTTCTTATTTTATTTTTACGATTGTGAATATTAGAGGCGTCAAGCTTGCTGCCAGTTTTGAGCTTGTGATTACGATCATTGCTATTGTAGAACTTCTTATTTTTTCTGGTGTGACTCTACCGCATTTTAGCTACGAAAAGTTTAGTATGAATCCTCTTCCCAATGGAATTGGTGGGATTTTTTCGGCCATTCCTTTTGCGATATGGTTTTTTCTTGCTATTGAGGGAGTCGCTAACGTCGCAGAAGAAACAAAGAACCCTCAAAGAAATATTTCGATTGGTTTTGGCTCAGCTATTCTGACTCTAGTTGCTCTTTGTATTCTTACTTTTATTTCTTCAGTTGGTGTCGCTGGATGGGAAGCGATCGTTTACGACAGTGCTGGTGGAAATGCGGTGGATACCCCTCTTCCTCTTGCTCTGTCTAAGATTGTTGGAGAGAACTCATGGCTTATGCATCTTCTTGTTTCCGTTGGAATCTTTGGTCTTGTTGCCTCTTTTCACGGTATTATTCTAGCTGCGGGAAGATCGACTTATGAGTTTGGAAAAGTAGGTTATTTTCCAAGAGCACTGGGTACCACTCATAAAAAATTTAAAACTCCGGCACTTGCTCTTATTTTTAATATGGGTATCGGAATTATTGCTTTGTTTACGGGAAAAACAGGTGAGATCATTACTCTTGCTTGCTTTGGGGCCCTTACTCTTTATGTGATTTCTATGATCTCCTTTTTTAAACTGAGAAAGGATCATCCTCATATGGAAAGACCCTACAAAGTACCTTTCTATCCCTACTTTCCAGCGATTGCGTTGGTCTTTTCTTCCATCGCCCTTATTTCGATGACCATTAATAATTTAAATATAGCGGGAATTTATTTTGGCCTTCTCGCTGGCTCTTATATCTATTTTAAAATAACTCAAACGAAGAGGAGTTTCAGTGGTGCATAAAAGTAAAGAAGAAATACTCAAGGAAATTTTTCACGGTGGTCACAACAAAGTAAAGCTGGCGGTGACAGATGTGGATGGAGTTTTGAGAGGGAAGTATATCCACCTTAAAAAATTTGAATCCATTTATGATTCTGATTTTGGTTTTTGTGATGTTATTTTTGGTTGGGATTCAGCGGATCTTTGTTATGAAAATACAAATGAGAAGTCTTTAACTGGGTGGCATACAGGTTTTCCCGATACACCCTGTGTAATTGATTTTGAAAGTTTTAGAAAGATTCCTTGGGATCACGATGTTCCCTTCTTCTTAGCAGATGCCAAGGGAAAAGATGGAAATGCTCACCCTTTATGTCCACGCTCGCTCCTTAAAAGAGTGAGAGAAGAATCTAGAGCCATGGGATATGAGCCTGCCTTTTCCCAAGAATTTGAATGGTTTAATTTTAAAGAAACGTCGGAAGAATTGCACGACAAAGGTTTTATAAATCCGAGACCAATAACTCGAGGTATGTTTGGATATTCTCTCACTAGAGCTCACCAAAATAGTGAATTTTTTAATGATTTGTTTAATTCTTTAGATAAATTCAGAGTTCCCCTAGAAGGACTTCATACAGAAACTGGGCCAGGTGTCTATGAGGCGGCCATTCTTTATGGGGAAATTGTAGAGGCAGCCGACCGAGCGACTTTATTTAAGCAAAGTGCAAAAGATATTGGTCATAAATATGGAATCATGCCGACTTTTATGGCCAAATGGAACCCAGAGCTTCCCGGTTGTAGCGGACATATTCATCAAAGTCTTTGGTCTAAAAATCATAATGTCTTTCATGATGACAAAGCTCCCCACCAAATGTCTGAAATCATGCAAAGTTATATGGCCGGAGTTCTTAAACTTCTTCCAGAAATTCTTCCGCTTTATGCTCCAACTATAAATAGTTTTAAAAGACTTGTGGAAGGAATGTGGGCACCTACTACACTTACTTGGGGAGTCGATAATCGAACGTGTGCTCTAAGAGCAATTCCAGGATCTAGTAAATCCACAAGATTAGAAATGAGAGTAACAGGCTCGGATACGAACTCTTACCTTGCCATGGCCGCAGTTCTTGCAAGCGGACTCTATGGAATTAAAAATAATCTTTCTCTTCAAGAGCAGACCAAAGGCAATGGCTATGAGGACTTTAGATTTGGAAAACTTCCTGGAGATCTCAAGTCTGCTTCTTTAAAAATGAAAGACTCTAAGCTCGTAAACGATCTTATAGGTGAAAACTTCGTTCAGCACTTTGCTGAAACAAGACTTTGGGAATGTCAGCAATTCGCTCAATCGGTTACAGACTGGGAACTTAAAAGATATTTTGAAATCATTTAACAGGATAAAAAAATGAAAATCGGTGAATTTATCGTTCAGTACAATTTTCCAACTATTATTCGTTTTGGAAAAGGAGCGTGTGAGGAGATAGGTCCTCATCTTCATTCTCTTAAAAAAACTCGACCTCTTGTTGTTTCAGACCCTGGTTTAACGAAGCTTGATTTATTTGGGAAAGTGTTCGATCAACTTAAAAACGCTGGACTTACTCCCTTTACCTTTGATTTGATTGATAAAAACCCAATTGAAAAAAATGTTCTCGATGGAGTTGCAGCCTTTAAAGAAAATGGTTGTGATGCCATTATTGGTTTTGGAGGAGGAGCCTCGATGGATGTTGCTAGGGCGATCGCTCTTAAGGCAAACCATGACCGACCTCTATTTGATTTTGATGATTCCAAGGGGGGAGATAAGTACGTTGAAAATGAAATTCCTTATTTTATAACGGTTCCCACAACTAGTGGAACAGGAAGTGAGGTAGGAAGAAGCACGGTAATCTCTGATGATGTAACTAAACAAAAGAAAGTTCTCTTTTCGCCTGAACTGATGGCCAAAAGAGTTTTTGCTGATCCTGAATTAACGATGGGTCTCCCAGGCTTTATAACGGCCGCTACAGGAATGGATGCTCTCTCTCATAATATTGAAGCCTATTTTTCAAAGGGATTTTCTCCTCTATGTGATGGAATCGCGCTTGAAGGAATTCGTCTTATTTTTGAATCGCTAGAAAAGGCTACTCATTTACCTGATTTAGAGTCGCGAAGTAAAATGATGATGGCCGCACTTATGGGGGCAACGGCCTTTCAAAAAGGTCTTGGTGTTGTCCATTCTCTTGCCCATCCCCTTTCCACTATTTATGATACCCACCATGGTCTCGCAAATGCATTGATGCTACGGTATGGAGTGGAATATAACTCTTCCGTATGTGAAGGAAGAATTCAAACGATCTGCCAGCTCATTGGTATCGATCCATCCGTTGAATGTTTTCTTGGTCATCTTGAAACACTCAATAAAAACTTAGAGATGCCACTCAATTTAAATCAAGCAGGAATTAGTTCCCCGGATATTGAACGTCTCTCCCAACTTGCTTTGGAGGATGCTTGTCATCCCTCTAACCCAAGACCTCTGAGTCTAGAGGACTTTAAAGAAATCTATAAAAAGGCGAGTTTATGATTAAGATTGGTGTGACATCTTGCTTTTTCTATCCTGATCCAGAAAGAAGAGTCTACGGAAAGAAAACTCTTTCTTATATGGAAATGGATACCGCGAGATATTTAGCGGATCATGGTGTAATGCCCGTTCTCATCCCCCTTCTTGAAGGTGAGCAGCTTAAAAACTTTTGCGCTGAACTTGATGGACTTATTTGCCAAGGTGGAGATGATGTTTGTCCTCACACCTATGGGGAAGAGATGATCGAGGATGGAAGATGGCCTGGTGATGCTAAAAGAGATAAGTATGAACTTGATGTCATTGATCTCTTTTTTAAAGCAAAAAAACCGATCTATGGGATTTGTCGAGGTTCTCAAATTCTTAATGTCTACTTTGGGGGAACTCTTTATCAAGATCTCACTCTTGAAATAAAGACAGAAACGATTCATAGAGATGCATATGCTTATGATGAAATTCATCATGAGGTTGATTTTGTCCCAGGAGGATTTCTATCAGAAGTTTATCCTGGTGTAACAAGAACCACGATTAATAGTGTTCATCATCAAGGTGTCAAAAAACTTGGAAAAGATCTTGTGGTCGATGCCTATAGTGTAGGGGATAAAGTTGTTGAAGGCTTTCATTATAAAAAGCTTGATGAAAACTTTGTCATTGCTGTTCAATGGCATCCAGAATTTTCTCATACCCTTGGAGATAAAGTCATAGATCCAAACCCATTGATGAAGACTTTTTTAGAGAGAGTAAAGAAATGAAAGTAATTAATCCAGCGACTGAAGAAATGATCACAGAGATAGCGGATGATACAGAACAGACGATCAAAGAAAAGCTTCAAAAACTAAAACTAGGCTCAAAAAAATGGAAGAAAGAGAGGGTTGAGAATCGACTTTCTTGTATTCAAAAATTTTCTGAACTTTTACTTGTCCCTAGTAATTTTGAAAAATGTGTTCAGGATCTTACGCAGGAAGTTGGAAAACCTCTTCAGGAATCGGAAAATGAAATTCGGGGGGCCATTAAGCGAATGGAATTCTTTTTAAAAGATTCTCTCCCCTTTCTAGAAAAAGAAGTAATTCGAAAAGATAACACAGTTGAAGAGTCTATTGATCTTGAGCCCCGAGGAGTCGTGGCCAGTATTTCTGCTTGGAATTTTCCCTATCTCGTCGGAATTAATGTTTTTGTTCCTGCTCTTCTTACGGGAAACGCTGTTCTTTATAAGCCCAGTGAATTTGCTCTTCTTACAGGACTTAATATTCAACGACTTCTTTATGAGAGTGGAATTCCAGAAGATGTATTTCAACTTGTTGTAGGGGCCGGAGAGGTTGGTGCAAAAATTTTAGAACACGATATTGATGGAGTCTTTTTTACAGGCTCCTACGAAACAGGTAAAAAAATTGCGACTGCTGTTGCTCCAAAACTGATCCCTATCGGACTTGAACTGGGAGGAAAAGATCCTCTTTACGTGACTGATGAAGTGCAGGATATCTCTCAAGTAGCTGCTGCCGCAGCGGAGGGAGCATTCTATAACAACGGTCAGAGTTGCTGTTCGGTAGAAAGAATATACGTTCATCAAAATGTTTATGACACTTTTGTAGAAAGTTTTATAACTGAGACAAAAAAGCTACGAGTCGGAGAACCAACTGATCGGAGTTACCAGCAAGGGGCGATTACACGAGGTGCTCAGCTCGATCTTCTTGAAAATCAAGTGAATGATGCTCTTTCAAAGGGAGCAGAGTTAAAAGCTGGCGGAAAAAGACGAGAAGGAAAAGGTTTTTTCTTTCCACCAACGGTTCTCACAAACGTGAATCATGACATGCTAGTGATGAAACAAGAAAGCTTTGGACCTATTATTGGTATTCAAAAAGTGAGTCACGATGAAGAGGCCATAGAACTTATGAACGATACAAATTATGGACTTACTTCTTCTGTTTATACAAATAATAAAAAAAGAGGTGAAACCATACTTGAGCAAATTGATTCCGGTACGGGTTATATAAATTGCTGTGACCGTGTCTCAAGTTATCTTCCTTGGGCCGGTCGAAAAAACTCTGGATTAGGTCTTACACTATCTAAGTATGGTCTTCTCCCTTTTCTGAAAACTAAGTCCCTACACTATAATATCTGACTAAATCGTTTTTGGTTAATCAAATCTGAACTCTTGTCGATAAGTGTTCAGATTATGATAAAAAAAATGAGAGAAAAACTTGTTTGGCAAACTTTTTCGAAGCTACTTATTGCTTTTATAGTAGTAGGTGTTTCTATTTTCTTTGTAGGTAGTACTCTCTCCTTTCGTTACCTTAAGGGTGAATATAATTCAAATGTCCTAACATCCATTAATACGATAAAAAACCCACTTACTCGATTTGCATGGAATACCAACTTTGATTCCGTTATAGAAGTGCTTAAGGGTCTACTCAACGACCCTTATATTTTAGAAGTTAAATTTGTCCCTGTTCTTGGAGAGGAGATTATTCTCAAAAATGATGTCGATAAGTCTTATTTTGAATTTCTTAATAAACAAGAAATTCAAAAAATTGAACTTATCTACCCTGATCCTAAGGAGAAACTAGGCGATATCTACGTGACTACGGGAAATTATGTGGTTTTTAATGATGTTATCAAACTATCAAAGCTTGTTGGAGGGGTAGCTATCCTATGCCTTCTTACTTTTTATTTAATTGTTTTTTTTATTTTTAGAAAAATGATTAATGATCCTCTCAACTTAATAACCGGAAAACTTAAAAATTTTGATATGGATCACCCTAGGGAAATTGATTTTGATTATAGTTATGATAATGAAATTAAGCAACTTATCACCACCATTAATAATCTTATTAAAAAGCAAAAAGATAATAAGATTGAAGCAGAGAAGTACCTTGGAGATATTGAAACTAAATCTCGAGAGCTTCAGGAAAATGAACAAAATATGCAGAAAAACTTTGAAGAGAGGATCAATGAACTCAATAGGATCAAAGATTTTTCTTCAAAGGCAAAAGATGAGGCCGATAATGGAAAAGTCCTAGTTGATAGAGGTCGAGATATCGTCCAAAAACTTGTTTTTGGTATGAGAAAACTAGAGAAGGCCAATAAACAGCTCGAAGAAATTCGACAATCCATTCATGGTATCAATAGTAAAACTCGTAAAATTAATCACATCGTCTCTGAAAGTCGACTTCTCTCCTTTAATGCAGAAATTGAGGCCGCTCAAGCTGGAAAATTTGGAAAAGGCTTTAGCGTTGTCGCTTCGGAGATGGGAAATTTGGCCTTAAGTAGTGGTGCCATTGCTGGAGAAATTAGTCATACTCTTCATACCAGCCTAAAAGATGTCGATGAGTACTTTATTCAGTCAAGTTCTAATATTAAGATGGCAAAAGAGAGCTCAACCCAATGTCTTTTGGCGTTTAAAGAAGTAGAGGAATCTCTTGAAAAAATCTTTACTTATATTGATGAAATTGTAAAAGGTGATTATTTCTAAGCACGCCTTTCTTTGGATTGATTTATTATTCCTAATTCCTCTTTAATAAATGCCATAATATTTTCAATAAGATCTTTTTGATCAATAGAACTTTTTAAAATCCTAATCTGAGGCCCCTGATCCTTGAGATGATAATGAAGGAGACAGGCATCAAGAATACCGGCACTGGTCATCTTCATATTAGTCATCACATGCCCCTCTCTAGCGGTAAGAGGTCGACATTGGATAATCACCTGATCGATACTCTCTCTGCCTTTGAGATTGATGAGATTAAGATAAGCGTTAATAATTTTGTTCCAGCTTTGTATTGGCTCTTGAGAGACCGTAATATGAACTGGTCCGGTGCGAACTTGCTCGAGAGTCTCAGAAAGGTTAGTCGCGCAGTAATTAAAGCTATGTGTTATTTTTTCTTGTGCGGACAGTAGATTAATATGCTTTTCAAAAAAATTATGGGTTTTGAGAATAAGTTTTTTTAAATCTTCCGGAAAAAGCGCTTCAACATGGGGTTCCCAGTAGTCTTCAATCCATACTACATTACCAACTTTCTCTTTGTTATCCACAATAAGAGGCACCATAATTATTTCTCCTTCATCTTATTATGGGAATCAAAGAGTATTCTCGTCAAGCGAAAATTCGCTGATTGCGATTTTCCTCATGACTCTTTAACTCAGAGATTATAAGATTGAAAGTATGAGTCAAGAACCGGTTCGATTTTTATTTGCTCTTCGTATTAAAAGCCTAAGAAATGCGAAGGGAATTTCCCTGAAACAACTTTCAGAAATGACAGGACTTTCCTCTTCTTACTTAAATGAAATAGAAAAGGCCAAGAAGCTTCCAAAGATGGAAAAGATGATGTCTTTGGCAAAAGCCTTAGAGATTGACCTAGAACTACTATTGTCAAAAAAAGTAGATAAAAAACTAAAACCACTTGTTCGATTTATTGAAAGTCGCTTCTTCAATGAGTTTCCACTTGATGTGTTTGGAATGAGTCATCATGAGGTCTATGATCTCATGGCCCTGAGGATAATTACTGATTCGGTGGAAAATTGTTATGCCATCATGGGTGATATTCATCAAAAATATCAGCATATTCCCTCACGCTGGAGAGATTTTATTGCCAATCCCAAGAGCAATGG
>CBDUBC010000057.1:0-17538 GCA_965365285.1 uncultured bacterium | reverse complement strand
ATGAGGAGATTATTTTCCCGCTCTTTAATGGTTTAAGTGATGAGGAATGTCAAAAGATTCTTTTTCAAAAAGCACATAGTGGACTTAATCGACGGTATTCTCTTGGTAATAAGAAATACCTCGAGGCTGCTAAAAAGAGACTAGATCATGAACTTTCTGTGATCTCTCGAAAAGGCTTTAGCTCTTATTTTTTAGTCGTTGATGATATTGTTAAAAACTCGCCAAGAACCTGTGGTCGAGGTTCAGCGGCTTCTAGTCTTGTCAGTTATGTCTTAGGAATCACTCATGTTGATCCAGTAAAGCATAATCTCTTCTTTGATCGTTTTTTAAATGAAGATCGAATTGATCCACCGGATATTGATATCGACTTCCCTTGGGATGAACGCGATACGATCCTTGATTATATTTTTCAAAAATATAGAGGACATTGTGCGATGGTCGCTAACCATAATACACTTCAAGGAAGATCTTCAATTCGAGAAGTCGCTAAAGTCTTTGGAATAAGTGAAGATGAAATTAATTATATTCTGGAGCGATTTCCAAGAGTGGAACTGAATCAAACGTGGCAAAATATTGTCCATCATGCGGACCGGATTCAAGGACTTTTTAGAACCCTTTCTCTTCATCCGGGAGGCGTTGTCATTACTCCTAGACCGATCACAGAATATGTTCCTCTCCAAATGACTCCTAAGGGGTATCCTGTTATTCAATGGGAAAAACGACAGACGGAAATGGCCAAGCTGGTAAAGATTGATATTTTAGGAAATCGATCTCTTGCTGTTATTCGAGATACTATTGAGGCGGTTAATAAAAACTATAATAAAAACTATCGCTATGAAGAGCTAAGTCCTCTTGAAGACTCTAAGACTCATTCTCTTTTGGTGTCGGGACAGACGATGGGCGTCTTTTATATTGAATCACCGGCCTCAAGGCTTCTTCTCAAGAGGATGCGAACTTCTGTTTTTGAGAATATCGTAATTGCTTCTTCGATCATTCGGCCGGCCGCCAATAAGTACTCCCTCGAGTTTGTTCAAAGACTCCATGGTAAGCCCTATAAGCATCTTGATCCCTGCTTAAAGCCGATTCTCGAAGAAACTTATGGAATTATCGTCTATCAAGAACAAGTGACTCAAGTGGCGATGGCCCTAGCAGGATTTAGTAGTAGTGAAGGGAATACCCTTCGAAAGATAGTGGATAAAAAAGAGAAGCTTAACGTTCTTAACGATTATAAAGAAAAGTTTTTTAAAGGTGCAAAAGAAAAGGGTGTATCCTTAAAAGTCGTTAATTCTGTTTGGGATATGATTTTAAGTTTTAGTGGCTACTCTTTTTGTAAGGCCCATTCCGCAAGCTATGCCCTTGTGAGTTATAAATCATGCTATTTAAAGGCACATTATCCAGCAGAGTTTATGGCCGCAGTTCTTTCAAACCGAGGAGGGTATTATTCCACCTTTGCTTACCTTGATGAGGCAAGAAGATTGAATATTAAAATAATTCCTCCTGATGTGGAAAAAAGTGGAGATGATTTTATCGGTGAAAAGTCTGTTATTCGAACGGGTCTATCTCAAATTAAAGGACTGACGAGAAAGTGTAGAGATCAAATTATTGAGCGAAGAGAAGAAGCTCCTTATCAAGATCTTGAAGATTTTTTAAAAAGAACCAATATCAGTTTTGAAGATGCTAAATTACTTGTGAAGTCTCGCGCTCTAAGAGTATTTAAAGAGAACACTTACGTGGATCAAATGTGGAAAGTGTATGCGTACTTTGCAGAACGAAAAGGTCACCTTTCCCATAGTAAAGATCAAAAACTTCCTGCCATTAGTGAGTACGACTCGCTTAAGTTTATTAATTATGAAATCAACCTTTTTGGAGGAGGAGTTTCATTTCCTGATTGGGCACTTTATCGAAAGGCGCTTTCTTTAAAAGGACGGATTCGTGCTAGAGACCTTTTTTATTATGTGGATAAAGAGGTGGTTCTTTTTGGACAATATGTCACCTCTAAAAGAGTACGTACTGTGAATGGCCATCCCATGGCCTTTATTACCTATAGTGATGAAACGGATATTTTTGAAACAGTCGTTTTTCAAGATACCTATATTGCCTATCGAGATCTGATTCAAATGGAGCGCTGCCTTTTCATTAAGGGCACAGTGGAACAAACAATGGGTTCTTTGCAATTAAATGTACAAGAGATGATTCCCGTAAAAAGTGACTTTGATTAATAGAAAAAATCGACAAGAATTTTAAAATTTTTAAGAATGACCTTTTTACGAGTATAAATAGCATGTCCTAAAAGAGTGTTAATAAAAAATCCATTGTCATCATAATCTATCAAAAAACTGTGACCATCCTTAGGGACTCTTGCTCTTTTCTTAATGAGGTTTTTCCAAACGAGAGGATCCATACCGGGGCCGAGCTTTTCTTGAAGAGATTTATTGATTTTATTTACTTCGGGTATCGGGGAAATATTATCACTGCCATCGACGCCCCATTGCTGAATATAATCTCCATCACGAGTATTAAAAAGTCCGGTGAGATGTCCACCGAGGGGATACTTCGTTTTGTGATTAATGAGATGAAGACATTTAAGGTTGGGGCCCAAATGAAAGCGATAGCGAGGAGGCATTCCAAGAGTGAGTAAATCGAGCTTCTTATTTTTAACTTTTTCGAGATCTGAAGGACGATCTGATTCCATGGCCCCAGAAAGAAGTTGGGTGAGAAGCGCTAGACATTGTCCTCCATGGCTGTGAGCGATCAATAAAATTCGTTGATCCTCAAAGCTTGCCAGAAGCTCAAGGAGCCTTTTAGCGGCTTCTAGTCGTCCAAGATGATGATTTGTGCTTGACCAGGGAAAACTAATGATTTGAACGTCTTCAAGCGCCCTTTGGAGGGTCTCTAAATAGTCCCTTGTGAACTGAGCTCCATCTTTGAAGATTACCTCTCTTAGAAAACGGCTTAATCTTATAATGAACTTTTTTAAAGAAATAGGGAGGTAGGGGAGCGCCTTGAGAACATCAAAAGGGTCTTCACCCATAAACGTTCCATTTAAGAAAATTATTTTTTGAATTTGATGGTTTTTAAGACGTTTAGAGATCATTGCCATCATATTTTGCCAATCAGGACTTTTATATGGGTCTATGGGAGAGAGTCCAATAATTTGATAAGTTCCAGGTTTTGGAAATTTCTCTAAATAATCAGGTAAATAGGTGTCCTCGTATTTTTCCTTTTTTCTCTGGTGAATAAAAAGAGTCACACCTAAGAGGAGAGTGATTGCAAGAAAAATGGCAAGGGGTATGAGAACCCAGTTGATAAGGATCATTATAATAGCTTAAAGGGGCCTAAAATTATTGACAACAAAGTATTTTGGACAGGGTTGACTTGCCCCTATAATAGAGCTTATGGAAAGCGGAGGTAGTCTTATGGGAGAAAATAAGAAACTGGATCGAGTATTGATTGTGGATGATGATGAAGCTGTCCTAAGCCTCATGGAGAAAATTTTTAAGGCCAAAGGAATTCGTACTCATCTGGCCCATGATGGGTTGGAGGCGAAAAAATATCTAGAGAGTGGCGATTACTTTGATGCCGTTATTTTAGATATCTATATGCCTAGGATGAATGGATTTCAGCTTTGTGAGTATATTGGCCATGAGTACCCTGTAATTTTAGTGAGTGGAGCGGAAGATGGAGACATTCCTGAGATGTATTTGGATCTTTCAGATGCTTTATTATCTAAAGAGGACTTAAAGGCGCATCTCTTCGACGCCACGATGAAGGCCATTGACCGATGGACTTGGACGAGTTTAAAAGGTCCTAAAGCGGCTTAGTCGTAAACTCGAAATCGAATTTAACCTTTCCTTCGTCGAGTAAAATTTTAGGAAGGACTTTAGTCCAGGTTTTATTGCCTGGATTCCACTTAAATTTCGCCTTGGAGACTTTTGATTTAATTGAATTAAAGGCATCTACCTCTTCTTTATTTTTCCAATTAGGAGCTTTAAGATTTGCCACCAAAAGGACTTTTGGTGAAAGGGCAAGCTGACCCATTCGATCAAAGTCATATTGATCTGCAATTTTTAGCATGGAGAGAACATCCGTAAGGGCACGATGAGGGAACGGATTAATAAAGCCGTGAGAGTATTCAAGCATTGCGAGACTTTTTTGAACCATCTTGGATGGAAACTCAATATCTCGAGTGGTATCAATCCAAGGCTTATCCGGTATGGCGATCCCAAATCGATTAAAGAGGGCCCCAAGCATAGGTCGGTCGTAATGATCTCCGTTATGGGCCATAAGGAAATCTGACTTTTCCATCATCGACTTTAGTAGTTCTAAGAAGGCGATGATTTCATTATCTTTTTTTCCGTATTGATTAATGAGATCATCCGTTAGGCCCGTAATTTCTTGAACTTCTTCTGAGATTGGGAGGCGATCAGTTTCGTTGATAAGTTGTGATAGGATTTCCACTGGTTGGCCATAATTGGTATCCCAAAGAACCGCCCCTATTTCTAAAACTCTATCTTTTAAGGGGTTAACCCCTTTTTCCTGAAGGTTTTCATTAATCCCTTCAATATCAATTCCGCATATTAAATTTACTTTCACAAATGGACCTTTTGTTGATTATCGATTAACACATCTTGAGGAAAAGGGAAATATTACGCGTTATGCGTCATAGTCCTCGTCTCTCGGAATAGGTATAATGAATTATGGCAGAATATGATTATGAGAAGGCCCGTGAAAAGGTCAAGGAAAAGCGTGAAAACAAGTCGAAGTACTTTGAAAGACCAAAGGACTTAGAACGTAAACCAAGCTGGTTGAAAGTTCCTCTCCCTAAAGGTTCAAATTACGTGGATGTAAAATCCAACCTTAGAAAAAAAGGACTCTGGACCGTTTGTGAAGAAGCCTCCTGTCCTAACTTAAGTGAATGCTGGGATGCTAAAACGGCCACCATCATGATTTTAGGCGGGACTTGTACTCGTGCCTGTCGTTTTTGTAACGTGGACACAGGAAACCCTAAAGGCATTGTAAACCCAGATGAGATTGAAAATAGCGCTGAAATGGTTGCGACGATGGGACTAAAATATGTCGTTATCACTAGCGTTGATCGAGATGATATTGAAGATAAAGGGTCGGTTCATTTTGCGAATGTCGTAAGGAGAATTAGAAAAGATCATCCAGATACCAAAGTTGAAGTTTTAATACCGGACTTTGATGCCATGCCGGAATATATGAAAATTCTAGGAGATAGTGATCCTTTTGTTATTGCTCAAAATATTGAGACGGTGAAAAGGCTTACCTACGCAGTAAGAGATAAAAGAGCAGGCTATGAAAAAACCCTTCATTGCCTTAAATTTTATAAAGAAAACTACCCACATATTTCAACAAAATCTTCCATTCAGGTTGGCTTTGGTGAGTCCATGGAAGAGATCGAGCAATGTATGAAAGATCTCCGATCGGTCGGAGTTGATATTCTTACAATTGGACAATATCTCAGACCAACTCCAGGACATCTTAAGGTTGAGAAGTATTATCATCCTAATGAGTTTGAGCAAATGAAAGAAAAAGCCTATGAACTTGGCTTTGAATTTGTGGCCTGGACCTCTTGTTCGAAGTTCTTATAAAGCGGCCGATTATCTTCAGCATCTTCGTTCGAAAGGAGTTGAGGTTTGAATCCTTTTGAGCAATTAGAAAAATATGAACTCAATCAAGAAGATATTTCTCAGTTGAATTCAAATTTGATTATTGTTGAAAAAAGAGATTGGCTTTATAACCTGGCCCATCAGTTTCAGCTCGACTGTGTAGAATACGTACGCAATCATCGAAGATTAAGAATTTATATTATTTGTAATCATCCTCACTGCTTTACACTAGGACGTGGCCTTCAAAGAAATAAAGACTTGGCAGGCATTGAGTTGATTGATTTTAATCCTGCCATGAGAGAGCGTCTTTCGATCCCTCTTTTTGATATTAAAAGGGGAGGAGGTCTTACCTTTCACTACCCGGGGCAATTGATTTGCTATCCCGTTGTTTCTCTTGGTCAGAAAATGGATGTCTACAAAGTTATGAATCAGCTTCTTGGCTGGGCCCAAGGACTTCTCGAACAAAAGTATGGACTTCAAAATCTTTCTCATAAAGAAAAGCTTTTAGGTCTATGGTGGGGTGATAAAAAAATGGCCTCTATTGGAATCGCAGTATCTCGCTTTATTACATATCATGGTATGGCATTTAATGTGCTAAGCGATCATGTGATGAATGAACAGCTTCAAAAAGTGTATCCGTGTGGGCTTCCAGGATCGGTTTATGTCTCTCTTCAGGAGGCGCTAGGGAGAGAAGATGTCTATGAGAAGTTTTGGCAGCTTTTCAAAGAGACTCTCATTCAAGATCAACTTAATGCTCTCGGATACTCAGCGGACCTTTAATCAGCGCACCTGAACAGGCGTCTATGGCCACTAAAAAATGCTTATCCTTTGCCTCTACTTCATAGGTGAATTCATAACCAAGGCTAGCGGTTTGACCAGCATCTGGAAAGTATCGCTTCTCCATTTTGATATGAGAAATAGAGTCTTTGTGAAAGCTTCGAAGCTTTTTTAGAGCAGCTTTTTCTCCAATATCATTACATTGATTAAATTCTAGTAAGAGTGGAACATCATTATTGATTTGAAAAAGCTTTCCTAAATTTTCAGATTCATCTTTTCTAAAGAAAAAAACCTTTTTACCAGGGTAGGGAATACCATTGTAACTGTATTCCCAAACCACAATATTGGAGTAAGGAGTTTGATTGTATTTTTGGATCCCAATCTTGACTCCTTCAGGTAGTCCTTCCTTTAGAAAGGGGTACTCTTTAAGAACCTCTTCTTGAAAAATTTCTTTTTTTGTAAATTTTTTGCTCTCATCTTCGTTAAATATGACTTTTTCCCACGAACCATCGAGTGATTTTTTTGCAGAGGTTGGGAGTTTAGAAACAAGGGCCTTATCCTTTTTATTCATTGAGGTTTTAGGATCATCTTTATTTTGATCGGCTTTATTGACTATGGCCTTGGACTGTTTTTCTTCAGGAGAGGATACGGAGTCCGCTCTTTTAGGTCCTTTCGCTTGGAGAAAAAAAAAGGCCCCCATGAGAATGAGGGCCAATATGATCAGTAGTTTTTTCATGCACTCTTAGTTGATTTTTACATCAATTTTTACAGTGTTTTCACCTGAGTTTCTAACAAACACCGGAAGAGTTTGTTCTTCTGTGAAGTCCTCCGTTGCACAAACGTAGAACCATGGTCTTCTTTGGTTCTCGTACTGAACCTTTTCAGGATAAACCTTACCTGGCTTTAGGAATCCAAGATAATTTCTGTTTTGACCTTGGTTACTAAGTCCTTTTGGAACCATGTGCTTAGGAACGAATACTTCAAGTCCAACAAGATCTTTTGCACTTGTATTTCGAAAAGATACTTCAAGAGAAATACACTCACCCTTATCAAGTTTACCATTCCCGTTGTTGTTTTCAGTTAGTTGATTAAGTGTTTCCTCACTATCGATTCCAAGAACCTTAAGGATGGACTTTAATGACTCTTTGTCATCAACGATTTTAGAAGTTGTTTCAAGATCTCCTTCAATCATTTCTTCATTTCCATAAATAGCATGGGCCTCAAAACTTTCTTGGATCGCTTGTTTATTAGCCCCAAAGTTTTGAGCATCATCTACTTCTTCCATAATTTTACCAAAGTCATAGAAGTTGTTTGCTTCGTGGATTCTTGTAATTGTCTCTAACCAGATATTAAAAGACTTATCTTTTCCAATTCGATCCGACACTTTTTGAAGAGCACCAGCGATAACTGAACCATCGTCGTGAATTTCTCCAAAGAAGTGAGTGTCTAGTTTAAAGTCATTAGCGATTCTTCTAAGCCCTTGTCTGTCTTTTACGTAAGGATATACATGAGGCATTACTTTTTTGTAATATTCTTTTGCTAAGTTCATCATCCAGGGAGCTAGAATTTCAGCACCTGTTACAACATGGGCCATAAAGTCTGCTTGGCCTTCGTTCATGGCACTAACCATGTCATTTCCGAAACTGACGTAATTGTTTCTCGTCATGGTGATTAGGTTATTGTAAACTCCGTGGCCAAGCTCATGAACGATAACGTCTGCGTCCCAAGCTAAACTTGCCATTCCTTCCAAAGATTCCTTTCCAAGAGTTTCATGAAGGTGTCCAACACAGATAAGGTTTTCGACTGGGTTGTAATAAGCATTAAGCATATCCTTACAATGTGAATAAACTTTGATGTTGAGCTTTTTAGATCCGAGGTATCCAAGATCAATAATCTTATCGACTGTTTTTCCTAACCAGTAAGTCAGATTAGAGGCACCAAAACGAATATCACTTGGGAGAAAGTCGAGCGTTTCATCTTCAAAGGAGGTAGCTTCTTTTCCCTCGTAAGGCTTAAGTTCTGTTTTTCCATCAGCTCCTGCTTCTCCAAGACCAAAGGCAGTTGTAATCTCGAACTGATAATCATTTCTCATGATTCTGAACTTGTCCGTGCTTATGAAATAATTGTCGAGTGTACTTACCGTAATATCCTGATCAATTAGCGGATTTCCTTTCTTAAAATAAGATACATCCATGGGAAAAGACCATGCTAATTGAGTTGCCAGTAGTGTTACGAAAGTGATCAAGGTTTGGGGTAATTTTGTCACTATCAATCTCCTTTGATTTGAACAAGGATAATTTAGTGTCAAAGGATAAAGATTACCAATTTTGTAAGGTAAAGTTAGAAGTTTTATCAATGGTGATAACTAATTGCGGCATAAAAACCTATTTCACAATAGCTAGTTATATCTTACAATATATTTATGGCAAAAATATTATGCGTCGATGACGAAGCGTTTATTCTAGAAATTATCAAAGAAATTTTACATGGTGAGTATGAGCACGAAGTTGAAGTTCGTGAAAATGGCCAAACTGGTCTAGAGGCTGTTAAAAGTGATCAGTGGGACTTGATCATTTGTGATATGCAAATGCCCGGAATGACAGGAATTCAATTCGCACATGAGGTTCGAAACGGCTCTAGTTCTAATAAGGATGTGCCTATTCTATTTGTTTCGGCATTTTCCGACCCGGCCAAGAATGTTGCTCAAGGTCTGACAAATGTCCATTTTATGGATAAGCCTATTATTATCCCTATATTGGTCGAAGCCGTCGAAAAAGCTTTGAAATCGTAAAAACGTGGAGTCTTGATCTTATTGTTAAAATCAAGACTCCCGCCAAATGAAAGACATGTTCATTAAAAACGAATATGACCCTCCGGATACCCGGGTTATAATATAAGCATGGAATTAGTAAAAATTATAAATTCTTATTGTACTCAATCATTTCAATTTATGACACGATGTTGCTTTTTCGGCATACTTCTTTTGACGGCGTGTGGATACGACGTAAATCCTGATCCTCATCGAAAGGGCAGAGTAAAGTCTGAAAGTATCTCAGGTGGGTCTTACAACTATGAATCGATTTATTGTAATACCTCCATTCGCAGCCATCTTATTGCAGATGGTCAGCATGATCATGAGACTCTTATTCTTCCTTTAAACGTTGTCACTCAAACAGTTTCAGGAACTCACACACTATTAGGTGGCGCCCACTCCCACTCTTTTAATATAGAAGCGGCAGACTTAGGGGCTCTTTTAAGAAAAAGAGAGGTCGTTGTTCCTTCTTCAGATGGAAACGATCACCGACATAACCTAAGTTTGAAGTGTGCTAAATAAGATTTTTATTCCTAATGCGAGAAAACAGGAATGGGTCTAATCCAAAAAGAGCCTCTTGATAGACTCTATAAGCTGGTCTTTCGTGAGGACGATCTTGTTTTTCTCTTTCTTCCTTATCATGATTTTTAGAAGAAGCCGCTATATTAATACCAGAGGGTTCAGGGGAAGGATCGGGGTGCTCTAAGGGCAAAAAAGGTTTAATATTAAGTGCCATAATGCCTTATTATAAGTTTGAATGGGGTTCGTTATTATTTGCTCGGATAAGCTTCTGATTTTTCGTTTTTAAATTGATTAAATATTGTTTAGAATCTCTAGAATGAATGAATTAGTTGGCAATCAAGACTCAATACTTTTTATCAAAAACTTAAGTAAAAGCTATGGGCCTTTTAATGCCCTTAAGAATATCAATCTTGAAATTAAGCAAAATCAAATAACGGGATTACTTGGCCCTAACGGAGCTGGAAAAACCACGCTGGTAAAGTCGATTCTAAGTCTTGTTCATTTTAAAGAGGGTTCGATTAAAATTAATGGAATTGATTCAAAAGACCCAAAGTCTCGATCGAACTTGGCCTATTTTCCAGAAAAGTTCAATTTCTATCCGTTTTATACAGTGGAGAATACCCTAAAGTTTCTCTCTTCTTTAAATGGTCTGGATCCTGCCTCTCATAAGGAGAGGTTTGAGATGACTCTTGAAAAGTTTAGCCTTACTGAAATTCGTTTTAAAAAATTAGATTCTATTTCTAAAGGTCAACTTCAGAGAACGGGGCTCGCCAGTATCTATTTGAGTGAGAAAGAATTCTTGATTTTTGATGAGCCTTTCTCTGGTCTTGATCCTGTCGGAATACGAGAGCTAAAAGATCTTTTTATTGAACTCAAAGTTATGGGGAGAACTCTAATCATTTGTTCTCATATTTTATCTGAGATTGAGAAAATTTGTGATGATGTGGTGATTTTAGATCGCGCTCAAATTAAACATCAGGGTTCTATTTCGGATATCTCAAATCTGGAGGACTTCTTTCTTAAACTCGTGAAAGGGGAGAACACATGATTTGGGAGATTATTAAAAACACAATTGCTAAGGAATATCGAAATAGAACTATCCTTCCTTCTTTTATCATCACGATTATCTATATTGTTGGATTGAACATGGGGCTTGATGCCTTGGAAAATCTTGTAGCCTCTCAAGGGTTAGACTCAATGCTTGACCTTAAAGATAATCGCATGAGGTATAGTATCTATTTCATTCAATTTTGGGCGGCGATTATTTCTATTTCTTTAGGGGCAGGTCTAGTTCTTAGCGACATCAAAGACAATGCCATCTCCCTTTTTCTTGTTTTACCAATGAAACGCTTCTTTTATCTTTTTGGCCGTCTAACAGGTGCGACCTTTCTCATCTCAGCTTTTATACTAATAAGTTTTTCTTTAATTTATTTTCTAAGTCCTGGCGCACTTCTTAATCTAGAATATTTAGGGAAGGGAATACTTGTCGTTTTTCTTCTTTCGTTAGGCTGTTTTCTGGTTATTTGTTTTTCGGTCCTTCTCTCCTTTTTTATATCTGAAAAACTCACTCTTATTTTGGGGGTGATTTTTATGACCCTCGTTTTTGTATCCAACACCTTCTTTAGAAATGTACCACTGGAGAGTGTTTTCAGAGAAGGGGTTGGCTTTTTTAATTCCATTGGTTTCATTATTCATTACGCTTTTCCAAGATTGGGAAATCTTGTATGGATCACAAGTTCCCTATTTAGTAGTGAGGTTGTTGCCATAAAGATTGCATCTATGGAGCTTCTTCATTTTGGATTGACTCTTAGTTTATGGGTGTGGTGCATTAAATATCTGTTCGATCGTTATGAAGTCTAGAATGAATTTTTGCAACGAGCAATAATTTGCAATAAATTCACAATTCTTTGACAACTAAGGTGCTTTAATAAGAGAAAATAAAGCAGATATGAGACTTTATATTACTCTTATTTTGACCGCCGTTTTCTTAGCCTTTCTAGCAGGATATTACGGTCTTTCATGGCGTGGTAATAATGAGGCAACACCGAGTGATATCATTCGTATCATTCAAACCAAATCAATTTTTCAACAATCTTCTGAACCAAGCGCTTATCTCAATATTTCTCGTCTGTTTGATAATACCGAGTTTATTGAGCTCATCCGACCAACATCCAACGTGACACAAAAGGAGCTCAAAAAAGCTAGACAAAAATATGCTTCTAATGAGGACTGCTTTTCTAATGTTCTTACACTGATTAATTCTCTAAAAGAGAGTAAAGTTTTGAGATGGGAAGAATTTCGCTGCGGAGTTAAAAAAGGAATCCCAACAAAATTTTTTATTAGACCCCCTTATCTTCATCCTTCTGGAGTGAGCTACGCTTATCTCGCCTTGGTTTTAAATCAAGCTCCCTTTAACTCTAAAGAGTGGGTTTATAATCACCTGAATTATTTTCATGTAAGTGAACTAAAAGAGGTACGTGAATACATCGGAGCCCTTCCGGTCGAGTTTTCAATTCTGGCAGATTTTGATTCTATGGGACTGGCCGCTTTATCTAATGGTAAAGACTACTTCATGACGAATAGCTATTTTTTGGCAAGGATTAGTAATCCAATCTCTCCTTTTACTCTCGAGTATGGCCTTTATCCCAAAGAAGAGTTAGAAAAATTTCTTAAAAAAGAGCCTTTTGAACTCACCAATTATATCAAAGGACACGATTGCTTTTACAGAGATGGTCCTTATTGTTGGAGATACAATACACGCTATCTTTTAAAACACTCTGATAAGGTTAATCTCTTTTTTGCCATTCTTTGTTTAGGTCTTGTTATATTTTTAAGTTGGCTTCTTTATTACAAAATTAAGCAGCAAAAAATAGAAGATGAAAATAAACGCTTTGCCCTCCGAGTTTTGGCACATGAATTTAGAACTCCGATTTCGAGTATGCTTCTTCAAATTGATCGGGTTCAAAAAGTCTTCTCTGAGCTAAATCATGACCTTCAGGAAACGTTCTTAAGATTAAGCAACGATGTTTATCGTCTGCAAAGGCTTACTGAGGCCTCTCGTAATTACCTTCAAACTCAAAACAAAAAGGCCCAAAAAATTCAAGCCTTTTTAATCTGTAATTCTGTAAATGATTTCCTTCAAAATATTGTGGAGGGATTTGAGGATGAGATTGAAGTTGAATATTTAAAAGAAGATTCCAGTTTTCCGATGGATTGTTATTGGGTAAGCCT
The DNA here is from genome assembly GCA_965365285.1 of uncultured bacterium. GTDB lineage: Bacteria > Bdellovibrionota > Bacteriovoracia > Bacteriovoracales > Bacteriovoracaceae > JAURDE01. The sequence goes on along the minus strand of CBDUBC010000057.1, from coordinate 4,566 downwards.
TGTTTTAAGAAATCTCATTGAAAATGCCTGCTTTCACGGTAAGCCACCTGTCCGAGTTAAGGTAGAAAAAACTAAGAAAAACCTCATCACTTTTATCGTTGAGGATGCAGGTGTTTGTAGCTTTTCTAAATTCAATGAAATGAGTCAAGAGTTTGTTAAGGGCGAAGCAAGTGAGGGAAGCGGTCTTGGTATGAATATTGTTAAAAATGCTCTTAAAAAAATAAATGGAACGATTGATTTTAAAAAGAATCCAACTCGTTTTATTGTTCGTATACCAGCTCAAAAAAATAAGGAGTCGTAATGTCCCGTATTTTACTTGTTGAAGATGATGAAAATTTAGGAAGAAGCTTAAAAAAATATCTCGAAGATGAAGGTCTCCATGTTGTATTGGTAACTTCTCTTGCAGATGCAGAAATCCATCAAGAAGGAAAAGATCTCATCATTTTGGATTGGATGTTACCTGATGGCCAAGGGCTAGATTTTCTTCGAAAGCTGAAGGGATCCTATCCCGATATTCCAGTCATTATGCTGACGGCAAGGGCCGATCTCATTGATAAAATTCTTGGTCTTGAAACAGGTGCAAATGATTATATGACAAAGCCTTTTGAGCCTCGAGAGCTGGTGGCGAGAATTCGTGTTCAACTTAGAAACACTTATAAGAGCTCCGAAAAACCCAATATGGATACTATTGATATTGGTGCTCTCCAAATGGATGATCTAAAAAGAGAAGTCTATTTTGAGGGAACAAAAATTGATCTGACCAAAATGGAGTATGAACTCTTACGCCTTTTGGCCAGAGAGCCGGGACGTGCATTCAGTAGAGAAGAGATTCTAAACAAAGTTTGGGGTATGGAAAACTATCCCTCTACCAGAACTGTAGATACTCACGTACTTCAAATCAGACAAAAAACAGATGATCATTTAATCGAGACGCTTCGAGGCATTGGTTATCGTATGAAACACTAAATTTAACCAACAATTTGCAGGAAGCTGACAATAATAACAATTAAATGAGGTATCTTAAGAACATGGAAAGGTTGCAAAAACAGCCCGCCTCAGAAGTTCGGGCCTCGTTCTTCTGGCCTTTTGTTCTTTAGTGTTTTCATTATTTCTCCTGCCTTTGACATTGTGGGTCAGATGAGAGTCTGACCCACTCTTCTTTAGTCACCCTAAAGATGAGATTGTTACACAACTGCTCTACATAAACTCTGAAAAAGATTGTGCATTTATCTTTAGCAACAACTTTTTAAGAGTCTATTACTCTCTTACCATCACATCATGAACATCGGGGATCGCTATTAGAGTAATCCATTAAGATCTTCGATTCACTAGATCTTTATGCCTTCCTTTAGTGGTCACTCTATCGCTAATAAATTGATGTAGGGATGCCAAGCTTAACTAAAACACTCGACAAAGGGATCTTCTTTGCCAATATCTCAATTAAAATGATTTAATTAAATAACAGGAGTTTAGTATGAGCGATGATACACCTCACGGCGAACCAGCAACCATAACCCTTGCCATGCCCGGCGATACAAATCCTCATGGCGACGTTTTCGGAGGATGGGTGATGTCTCAAATGGATATTGCTGGCGGAGTTGTAGCTGCCGAGGTTTCAAAAGGAAGATCGGTTACAGTTGCTGTTGATAGTATGACTTTCATCAGACCCGTTCTTATTGGAGATGTTCTTGGATGTTATACTGAGCTTTTAAAGATTGGAACGACCTCAATGAAAATCAAAATTGAAGCCTGGGTGAGAAGAGATTTCAATAATATTAAAGTAACGGAAGGGATCTTCACCTACGTCGCTGTTGATAAGGATCGGCGACCTCGAAAGGTTCCTAAAAGCTAAGAACGACAAACATTATGAAAAGGAAAATGGCCACGAGAGTGAGATCATTAAATCCAAATTTTTCGTTCTTGATCATGGCATAACCTTTTTTGAATTATAGAACTCTTCTAGGACCTTCATCAGGTAAAAAGAGTCTTGAGCACCTGCTGTCTCTCGAAGAGAGTGCATTCCAAAAGTAGGAACACCCACATCAACAGTTTTGACCCCAATACTCGTTGCTGTGATGGGACCAATGGTTGATCCACAGCCCATATCATTGCGAACAACAAATTTTTGGTAAGGAACTTTTGCTTTTTCGCAAAGAAAACCAAACATAGCAGAGGTGTCACTATTGGTAGCATATCTTTGATTATTATTAATTTTAATGACAGGACCATCATTGAGAAGAGGCCCATGGTTTTCATCATGTTTTTCGCTAAAGTTTGGATGAATTCCATGAGCATTGTCTGCTGAAACCATCATGGATTGATCAATAGTAATCGCCATTTTTTCGATTCCACCACAAACTCTTTCGAGAAAGTTTTTAAGCATCGGTCCTTCCGCACCACAAGCTGAAGCTGACCCAACTTCTTCATGGTCATTACAAACAAGAACAGAAGAGATTTCACCCTTATTCTTAAGAAGAGCTTTCAAACCTACAAAACAGCTAAGCAGATTATCGAGTCTAGCACTTACAAGGAAGTCTTCCTCAAGACCAACCATTCTTGGAGATTGGCAGTCATAAAGATAGATCTCATGCTCAAGAATTTTTTCAACCTTTCCTTTGAGCTCTTTTGTAAGCATTTTATGAAAATCCATTTTGTCATTGTTTTGAAGGATGATTGGGTTGAGCTCTTTTTGTTTAGCGATAGTCTTATTTTCGTTTGCCGTTCGATCCAGGTGAATGGCAACGGAGGGAATAAAAGCGATAGGCTTTTTGAAGTCTACAAGCTCTGAAACAATTTCACCCTTATTATTGATATAGCTCACTCGACCGGCCATGGAAAGATCTCGATCAAACCATGGGTTTAAAAGAGCACCACCATAGATATCAACGGCAAGCTGGAAATAGTTTTTAAAATGCTTATTAGGTTGAGGCTTCACTCGAAGACAAGGGCTGTCGGTATGGGCACCGACCATTCGAAAACCAGTTTTAAGGAAATCCTTTTTCCCCATGACGAAGGCAAGAATAGAACTTCCATTTTTCTTTAAGTAGTATTTTTCACCTTTTTTGAGATCCCATTTTTGGGCCTCTTTGATTTCTGAGAAACCATTCTTTTTAAGGATTTTTTCAATTTTAGCGACCGCATGAAATGGTGTTGGAGACGCCTCTAAGAATTCTATAAGCTCTTGATTAAGTTCGGACTGCTTGGCCGTTGTTTTTTTCCTCATGAGTAAAGCTCCTTAAAATGAAAGACAAAAAATACTTTGACTATCGCTTATTGTCAAAGGCTAGATCAATTCGATAAAGACGATGACTCCTGTAAACAGTAGGGCAAGTGCACTAAAGAGAAGTGTTAGGGTGAGATTTGATTTTTTGAAGTTAAGGCCCACAGAGAAAAGGATCCCTGATGAAAGACCCATGGCATGGGCCATATTTGCAACTTGAGGTATAATTCCAAAGGCACATAGGAAAAACCAAACAATCATCATGACCACTTCGGTTTTAGGGAGACCATAGGGTGTATCTGGATTGAGTTTCTTCGAGGTCCAGATAAAGCCGAGCATGGCATAAACGACTCCACTCATACCTCCAAAAAATGGCCCATTGACAACGTATTGCGCTGTATTAGAGAGCATTCCCGTTAGTAAAACAAAAATCAGTAAAAAACCTCTTCCGTGAAAATGCTCGAGCAGTTTTCCAAGATCTTTAAGCCAGAGCATATTGAACAGAATATGGACGAAGCCAAAATGGAGAAACATAGGGGTCCAAAGTCTCCAAAGCTCTCCCGAGAGGATGTCTTCAAAAAGGGGAGGACCAGGTTTGACGTTAAAGCGTAAAAATTCCCAGAAGCCTTTGGTCGGTGGAAATGCTTCCAAAACAAATAAAAAAAGACAGATTCCAATCAGCGTTTTAGTCAGGTTTCCAAGAGGAATACTTTGAATAATTTGCCATTCTTTAGGCATTTCAAACTGTCTTCCAAGGCCCATAGCAAGTCGATATTGATCAAATGCCTCTTCACCTTTTTTCTCATCATAGATCCAAATCTGGTAAAGGTTCCCATCAAAACGAACTTCATTTTCAATATTTTTTCTTTTGAGTTCCTGAGAAATTCTTTTCGCTATTTCAATGTCTTTGAGTTCACCTATAAGAATCATGGAGGGGTATTTCCTTTTTTTGATCGAAAATAGGGTATCATGATCATAAGGAGTCTTTAAAGGAAGATTATGTCTCATATAAGTAAATTAAGGCCTGTAAAAAAAGAAACCTTTGACGCGTCTGTCTCTTCTCTAGAGCTTCACGATGGAGTCACTCTTAAGCTTTCCTCGACTTGTGCAGAGGCTTGCCAATACATGCATGAAAACAAGCTTCTCTCACTTGCTGTCGAAGAAAATAATAAACTTTTTGGATTTTTTTCCATGAGGTTTTTTATGAGAGAGGTTCTTTACCGATGTGTGGACGTGAATATTGCTCTAGGGGATATCATTTATAAAAATCCAGTAAGTATTCAACTTGATGATCCTTTTTTAAAAGTTCTTGAGCAGTGTAACTATAGACCCGAGGCCATATTTCC
>CBDUBC010000056.1:0-17639 GCA_965365285.1 uncultured bacterium | reverse complement strand
AGAGGAGACTTCCTTTCCGGTGGACCTCCGTTGGTGATAACTGGATTGAGAGTTGTCTATGCTGATACAGAGGTTTCCCCCAAGAACGACAAGTTCTATCTCAGGGTAATAGATTCATATGGGAGGATCTTTCAAAACTAGGAAAAGTGAGCAGTTATCCTAAAATTGGTGGAATAGATATTGTGGTTACCTATGAAGGTGACCGAGGAAAAGAAATTCAGAATATTTTAGAAGAATCTGCGTTAGCACCTTATATATGGCAGTTTGGTGATCTCTCTGTAGAAGAACTCATCATTAAGATCGCCAAAGAAAAAAAGAAAACTATTGCTGTTGCCGAGTCCTGCACAGGAGGCAAAATAGCCTCGCGATTGACAGACATCAGTGGTAGCTCCGAAGTCTTTCTTGGGGGAGTTGTGAGTTATTCCAACGAATGTAAAATGAAAGTTCTTCAGGTTCAAAAAGAAACTCTAGATCAATATGGTGCAGTTAGCGATCCAACCGCATCTCAAATGGCAAAAGGTGTAAAAGAACTTCTGAACGCCGATCTTTCCATAAGTACAACCGGAATAGCAGGTCCAACAGGAGGTACACCTGAGAAACCTGTAGGAACGATCTCTATTGGTCAAAGTTATCAAAATACCGAATCAAAAACTTATCAATTTCATGGAGACAGGGCGCGATTAAAAAACTACTTTACTCAAGTAGCTCTCTGGAGCCTGCTCGATATACTTCAATCTGCCAATAATTGACCTCATTGCCCCAATGATGGGGTCTCTCATAAACTCCATATTTCAACACTTTAGAATCGTTTCTATTTTCAGGTAGGAAAGAGATTTATCATAGGTCTAAGATAGACGCTATAAAGTAAAGACCTGAAATCATTTGGCGAAAAGGTAATGCAGGATTATTGATTGAGGAAGCTGATTTTTGATGAAAAAAACCTTAGTGCTATTTATTTTTCTTTTTTTGGTTAATGGGTGTCTACTCGATACGACTCCAACCAAAAGACAAACTCTGACAAATAAAACTCAGGACACTTCAACTACTCCAAAAAGTGGTACTCCGACGTTTGCCTCCAGTTTTAATATTTTTCAAAATGGTAGTAACGTTTCTTCAGCGACCTTTAGTCTCCCTGTCTCTTTTACAGGAAGCTTTTTTATACGGGGTCCTGAAGTCGATAATTATATTAGAAAAGAAAACTTTTCTAAAATCCAGTGTCTGATCGTTCGGTATCCCGATAGCCTCGCTAATAAAATTCTTGTCCTTGCAGCAAATCCTCAATACTTTTTTGATTTTCGTCAGAATGCGAGAGAGTACTATTATCTTGTCTCTCCATCGGCTACTGAGTTTAACCGAAACTTTTGTCAAAAAACTGGTATACTCAGTTTTGTTGATCTCAACTATCCTAATGAAACAATCGCTTATAGTATTGCTGAAATTTGTCCAAACTGTGTGACAACTCTATTAAGAAGCGATACCTCTCGAGAAAATAAAACTAAACTTTTTGATGTGGGTGGAATTTATATTCGAGAGATTAATCTCAATTCACTTACGCTTAATATTGATTTCACTCTCATTAATGATTCATCAAATACTGTTTCCTGTACTAGTTCTACCGATTGTAAGGCCAAGGGCCTAGATTGCTGCTCAGGTGGAATTTGCGTCAATGACGGACAAGTTAAAAATGAGACTAATCAAAATTCCGATGAGTATCTCCAATCTCTGATTGATATCGCTCAAAATCCGTTAGCAATTCGCGATTACCCTCATCTTTACCATATTTGTGGAAGTAACGATCTGCTTAACCCGCCTGTGACAGAGGAAGACGAAATTAATGAAAACCTTGAGGCCTTATTACGTTTTAGAGAGCTTCAAGAGCTTTATCAGTGTTTGAATCCAGTGAAAGGGGAAATGGCCATATGTACTCAAGCCTATGACGATATCTCAGACTCTCCAGGCCCTTACTTTACAAGAGCAGATGATCTTAATTTTAATACGATCTACTCAGGAACTCAGAGTATCAATCGACATAGTGTAACTGAGATCCTTCATGGAGGAGAGGTCATTTATACCGAAGGCCAAAGCAGAGTGGATGGGGTTCAAATTGGACCTAATTTTACCTATGAAGGAAATGATAACTTTAGCGATAGTACCGATGTAACTATCACTCACACTCTATCAAGTAGTGCGATTGATAAGGGCCTTCGAATACGTTATAAAGTCGATGGAACCTGTGAGCCGGTCAATTCAGTTCTTGCTCAATGTACAAAATATTATGTTCAAGGACAAAACAGTGGGGATGTTGATGATCACTTCCCGGCCAATAATTTCTTTAAGCTTCCCTTTTATGCTGATATTGATCGAAGTATTAATGTACGAGTAAATGGAATTCAGAAAACGGAAGGAGTCAATTGGAGACTCATACCAGGAACTCCCTCTCAGATTGAATTCATCTCTTCGGCAGTCGACTCAACCCAAACATCGACGACCTTTGTTTTTGATGATGAAGTTGTTCAGATTAACTATTTTGTAAACTCTTCACTTTTTAACGTTCTGGAATCAAGGTCGTATGCCCTAGGTCGAGTTAACTCCTTATGTGGATGTGGGGCCAATGAGACTCTATGTAATTTAAAGCCTGTCTACAAAACAGAGGATTTTACCACTAATCGAGAAATCATCGATTATATTTGTGTCTACCCTCAGCCAGATGTTCCTGAGCCACCTCTTCAACAAGTAGTCTTATTAAGTGCTAAATCTGTTCCTGTTCGTTATTTTGATGTTTCAGGGTCAGAGAGAACGACAATCAATGAATTAACTCCTGTTCAAGAAGGAAGCGCATTTAAATACGAAGATGGTATTGGTTATCTAAAACCTAATAATGCGAATCAATACATTGGCTTTAATGAAATCTATGGAAGTTTAAGTGCTAAGGCCGGTAGTGCGAAACCGCCTCTTCTTGTGAATATTAAGGCCGGCAGCACCTATGATATTTTTGTGGATGATGGAACATTTTCGACCTGTTTTTCTTGTGGAACGGATTATTACTCTACGATTGTTTCTTTATTCCCTAAAAACTTTCAATATAATGGTGGTGGCTATCTTCCGGATCGTGTGGAAACTCATCGAACAGAAACTCAAAACCATCGAAGTGATGATTCTCTCTTTGGGCGAGCATGCTGGCTTCCAGTAACAATGATCCCTTGGACTCATGCTTCAAAATCAGATATGCAAAACCAACGAACCTCACGCATTGCTGCTCAACACTTTCTTTTTGCTAACGGTTACCAAAGAGACTGGTTCGGGTTTGACTATGGCTCTGTCATAGGAAGTTTTGATGGCACAACTTGGTTTTCTGTTGGAAATCAAAGGCGAATTAAAGCGAAATCTAATCGACTCTATTTGGCAATCAATGCCTATTTTGGAGACCTCACTCAGCAAAGTACCTTTCGAATCGTTGTAAGCGATGCTAGTAAGGTTCCTTTTTCGGGTTCTGCTGTTACTAATGATTTCTTTAGTGAAGGTGCTCAATGCCGTGCCTTTCACACTTGTAGTACAGATCAAGATTGTGCCACTCAGGTTGGGTGGGATTATAAATGTGAGACGGTAACAGGAGTTAAATCTCCATGGCCAATCTATGATATTAATGGTTTTGAGTCTGCTGGATCAACTGCATCCGTTCGACTTTTCACCCAATTTTCGGCAAACAGTGCGTTCAATAAAAGATGCGTTTATCGTGGGCGAGGTGCCCCATGTACCACTAATCTTAACTACGATATCGATGATATTGATAAAGTGTTTAATGGATCTATCTCTCCCGGACAACTCAGTTGTAGTACAAATAATTATTGCCAGCCTTTTGTGGAAGGAATTCCAACTAAAAAGTTTAATAATAAAATCGCTCGTTGGGGTAAATCCGTTAAAAATCAAAATGCCTCTGAGGATGTCGATGAAAGTGAACTCGATACTATCGGATTAGGTGCCCGAACCATTGGACGTCCTATGAAATTCAATGGAGATGAAGAGATCAATGATCAGGCGTATCCTAACTTGACCATTAATAATGTTGCAAGTATCTGTATTCCAGGAAGAGAACCTAATCCTGATCTCGTGGGTAGTTTTTCTATATCCTCAAAAACACCTCCCTCTTCAGGATATACAGGAGACAAAGTTTCTAATATTGGGCATACTCTTTCAGGAAATGGTCCTCAAACCGAATACTTAAGTTCTTGTGCGATCATGGATACGAGTGGTAATTATTTAAACTTCCTTCCAGAATTTTTAGATTATAGTCTTGGTTTTAGCTATTCCATATTAGAAGATAAGCCTGGAGTTCCTCACCTTGCTGGCTCTCAGGCCATGAGCACGAACGCACTTAATATTATAGAGACAATCTCTGGACGAGATATGGTGAAAGACTTTGATAAAAACCAAGTTTCTTCTATTATTTTTGAACCTAACCGATGTTTACGTGCTCCAGGGGCCTCATGTTTTACCAATCTTGACTGTGCTCCTAATGATGTTATTGCGTCCAAGGCCCTGGGTATGGACGCTGACAGTGAATCAGATACTTCCCTATTAAACCAGTATGAAATCAAGTTCTGGCAAGAAGAACTTGTATGTGGACAGGCCGAGAAAAAAGATATCACAAACGAAAAATATAACCTCACTAATAACTTCTGTTGTCGGGAAACTGGAAAGAACCTCAGTATTGGTTCTCAAGAATGGGAACCTCTTCAAGAGTATAATTTTGACTTTGAATTTGAACCAGATCTTATCCCTGGAATCGATATTGCCTATAATAGTCGAAAGAGATATTCGCGAATGGCGCCCCTGTATAGCGAAATGAGGCTCGATCGCGAACAATACCAGACCAAGATAAACGCAGGAGAAACCGCTGAAAGAAATTTCCCTCCCCTTCGTTATCCTCCAAATGGTGATTGTAGCGATTTTGATTGCGTTTCCATGAGTCGTGTTAAAAATAGTTGGAAGACTTTGTCTGGTGTTGCCAACCGCACATGTTGTTCTGGTCATTGGATTCGACGATTTGATGACAAAAACGGTGGAAGTGATCAGGCTTGGGCACCGTCTCGCTTCCAAGATATAAATAAAATCAGCTTTCGCTGTCTCAATTGGGAGACTTGTACAAGTTGTGGTGGTGACGGAATCGGTTTTGACTGCACTCACGTGGATAAACCGGAGTCACCTGAATGTAAAGCACGAAACATTTCGGCCAAAGAGGCAAATAAATACTTTAGATTCTTGGAGCAATTAGAGATGACAGGAATTCCGCAAATTGGTGTTTATTCAGAAATGTATGATCCTAGTGTGGATGCGGTTAACACACGATGCAATGTCGATCCCACAAATCAATCCAAGGATGGTGATGACTACTCGATACCAAATACGATTATAAACTTAGATAGTCCAAGCTCTTCTAATGCCAGTTATGAATACTTTGATGACACCACAGAATTTTCTGGAAAAGGATATTTTAGATTTTCTACTCTTGATATCGATAATAATTTTGAATCCAATATCAAAACCATTTGGTCAAAAGATAATTTTAGATGCTGTCTTCCGGCAGGTACAACGGTACAAGATACCACTCAGGCCGAAGATTGCTGTACAGGTGTCATCGCCAATAGTCGATGTGCTCTACCAGACTACACGAACGTTAGTTTATATTTTAATCGTTTTATTTCTAGTGAAGCAAAAGATCTTCCTGACTCTGAATTCGATCCGTACACAGGCTATCTTAAAAATGCCAATGTGGCCCAACAGCTAGCATGCTCCAAGCAAGTTTGTGCCAGTGGTAAGATTGGGATGGGTGTTGCTCTTTCTAACCTACCAGTTCATGGTTTCCCAAAAGAGCAGTTGAGAATACGACGATTTGTGGATGGAGACTCCCCTGCTAATGCTGGTGATGGGATTAATAAACTCTATGATGCTGGTCTAAGGTGGAATAATCATGTTTATTGTGTTCCCAATAGCTTATCGACCTCGACTCAGACAGGGCTTACTGTTATTGATTGTACTTCCTTTCCATCCTCAAACAACTAAGAGAATAATGATCCCTATGAGAACTCTATAGAGGGCATAAGGTCCCAAACCAAAACGCTCTACAAATTTCAAAAAATAATGAATGGAAATCAATCCAAAAGCAAAAGAGACAATCCCTCCCACAAGGCAATGCTCAAAGAGAAACTCATTTCTTTGGGCCATTGCCTCTGGAAGCTTAAATATAAATCCACCAAAAATAATGGGAAGTGAGAGTAAAAAACTAAATCTTGTGGCATTATGCCGATTAAGGTGAAGCCCCCTAGCGGCAGTGAGGGTTATCCCACTACGACTAACCCCCGGGAAAACTGCAATGGCCTGAAGAAGACCTATAATGAAGGCATCTTTGAGGTGCGTTTTTCCTTCTAAGTTTTTTTTTGTTCGTGGAAAGAACCGATCGGCGATGTACATGAGAATACCAAAAAACATTAGATTGAAAGCAATCCACTTGGGTGATCTCGAAAAATCATTAAGATGCAGTTTTAAGATGATTAGGATTAAAAAAAGACTACTTAGAGTGGCAACTAGAGAGTTTATCATTAGATGATGATGAGAATGTTTTTTCCTTAAAAAGAAGAATTGAAAAAATGCCTTAACAATATGGACAATATCTTTTCTGAAATAAATTCCAACGGCCAGTCCGGTACCAACATGCATTGTTAAATCAAAAAAGACACCAGGATCTTTAAGCTCGAGGAAATGAGGCAGCAACGCAAGATGACCTGAACTACTTACAGGTAAAAATTCACTGAGGCCTTGGATAAGTCCATATATTGAACTTGAAAAATAATCCATGTCCTAGCTTACCCCAAAGAACTTTAAATTTTTATTCTTTAAATGAAGAAAAAGATAATTAAACATTTCTACAAATTGTGCACTATATTGTTTATTCTCTTTCTGATTTTTTATTTTCATAAAATATATAAGTTCAAGAAGAGCTTGCTGTACACGAAAAATCTTCTTTTCATTATTTTCAGACAAAAGAGTTTTAATGCTTTGAAAATAGTGAGAGTACAAAAACTCTTCCATTTTTCTGGTCGTAAAAACATCCAGATCCTCTTTAAAAATCAAATCGGCTGCAGAGAAAGGATCAAATTTGAAGAAATTATTTACCTGTCTTGGAGGCGGTGAATAATCAAACCACCATTTTGAATTAATTAGATAGCGTGAAAAAAATTGATCACGCTTGGCCATCAACTCTGAGCTACTCGCTTTTTTCTCTGGATAAAAGGTCCATTCATAGACGGAGCCATTATTGGTATCAATGGGAAAAAAGAAAGATTTAAGAATCTCTGACTCTCCATCTGGATGGGAAGCAAAGATTGATTTCCTTAAAAATTCATGGTCTCCAATTTTAACGAAGTCATAGAGTTCTTGATTTCCATTAGGAAAAATCTTTTTTACTTCTGTATGAAGATTATGGTGACCGAATGGAAAAGGACCAACAAAACTCAAAAGCTCCATGGGTCCATAACTATAGAGATTAAGAGAAGAGCTTAAGATCTCTTTAATTTCGTGTCTTAGTTCATTCGAAAAGAGATGAGAATCATTGGATTTTTGAACGAAACTTTGAGAGGAATAGAGAGTGGGATCACTGAAGGCTTTTGAGATATGAGGATAATAGAGACCAAAAAGGGGATTTCCTTTAAGTGCTCCTTTAAGGATTTTGATTAAGTTTAAATCATAATTTCTTCGAAGAAGGGAATACCCTGTATTTTTACCGTCAATAAAATAGACTTGGGGCGCCATTTTCTTTTTTCCATCAATTGTTCTTTTAATATAGATGGATGGAAGGACAAAATCCTGTCCCGATACATAGCTACTTTCAAGTCTAAAAAAGTCATTTCTAAATGGAGTCAGTACTTTTTTACTATTCTCAACCGTTATTTTTTCATTGCTAACCGTTTGAAACACACTTCTCTTCATCATGTGTGAATAGGATTGGCTTTTAAAAAAGAGGGAAAAGCTTAGAGGAATAAAAAGCAGAAAACAAAGAGCGATAATCCAAGTTCCTGTCCCCTGACCATTTACAATCTGGGTCTTAGTTAGCTTCTCTTTAAGAGTTCGTTTCCCAAAAAGTAAATTCATATCAAAAATAAGAAAAGGAGATAAAACAAACTCTAAAAATACTCTTGCACTCCCTTGTATTCTTTTTTTAAGAAGATCAGCGGGAGAACTGAGCCCGCAGGCCAAAGCTCCTAGAGAGAGCCCAAAAAAGAAAGTCACGATAAGCTTTACAAAAATGAATATGGTCCAAAAAGTTAGTAAGGAACTAATAAAATCCACTCCATTCACAGTCCCTGCGAGTCCCTCAAATTGAGAGAAAAGCAGACCATAACCGTGGTAAATTCCTTGAATAAAATCACTATTCCATAGGTAGAAAAGAACTCCCCAACAAAACAGAAGGTCGAGGAAAAAGGCAATGATTCTTTTAAGTATTGTCGCTCTCAAAGTCCCTCCATGAGTTTTGCCTTTAATTTGAGTCACTTAGCTAATCGATAAAATTTATTGATCCCCATTATTCTAGCACTGGCGATAACATATTTAAAACACATAGTAGAAGAACTCTAAGCTACTGAAATAACTGGGCTTTAATCCACAAATTTAGGCCTTCCTGTTAGGTCTAGAGAGCAACTACTGGTACTATGAGTCATATGGAGGAGTTATTTTAAACAAAAGCACCTAAATAACCGAAAAGATGGCAAATAACTTTTGAAAAAGAAATGAGTGTGAAGAAGAATTTAATCCTATTTACCCTGCTTTTGTTTATCCCGTTTGGCCCCTTTCAAGCTGAGGAGTACCAGTCCTCAAAAACCTTCAAAGGTATTGCTTCAGGGATTCAAATTGCTAGCGGTTTGGCAAAACAATTTATTCAAGCAAAAAAGGACCAGCAATTACTCGAGCTTCAACTTCAAAATAACATGAACCTCATGAATCAATTAGGCCCTAAGGTTGCACCAATTAATCCCGCGTCCCCTTTTCCTAATTGTCCAAGACCTGCGGCCAATCCACCTTTTCCAGCAGGTGCTTGCTCAAATATTAATGATGAAAACTCAATGATTCAAGCTTCGATGATTGTGGGTCTTGCCCATAGACATTTAGAATTCATCAATGCTTATGCCTCACCAGTCTCCAATAGCGGAGTGCCAGTCGGTTTGGCATGTATGGAGCAAAACCTTAAAAAGATGCAAGATGGTCTTCAAGATAAACTCAATGGCATGCAAAATTACACGGATCAAATTCGTAAGATGCAACAACAGTTTGCTGAAGAAAGTGAATCTTTAAAAAAGCAAATGTCTCTACTCTCTCTTGAGCTTAATGGAGGAAAGTCAAATGACCTCAATGCTAAGGGAGTTGATTATACTAAATTCTTTCCTGGTTGTAGTGGCATTATTCCCACAGAGGCCCTTATTGGAACGGGAACAGGTTTAATTGGAATCCGAGACAGCATGAATGCGACTGGGATGAGACAAAGTTCGAGAGATTTCCTTGATAATAAAAATATTTATGAAAAGGAAATCGATACGATCGTCGAAAGAATGGTTAATGACCTAGAATCCAATGGGATTGATGACTGGATAGAAGGCGGCGCACTACCAAGTAAATGGACAAGGGGTGGACTCTCTTCATTTAAGGGAATGGAAGAAACCATTAAAGAAGAGGTTGCTGAACTACAGATCAAAAGAAAAAGAATTAATGAAGAGCTTAAAAAGTTTAATTACGAACCCCCACGATTTGATAAAAATTTTGAAGAAAACTATCAAGATTTCGCTTTAGGGGCGAGAAACTATTTTAGAAAAAACTATGTGAGTAAATGTGCTCTAAGTAGTTCGGGTTCTGGAGATGAGAAGGGGCTTGGATTAAGTGTAGATGATATTTTTAAAAGAATCGTTAATGTTCAAAATAAAGATGGTGGCTCTACCATTCCTAATTATACGGCAGAAGCAAGAGAGATCCTTGAAAATGATGATATGCTTGAGGATAAGCTCGCCGCCATCCAAAACCTTGATCAAAAGTATGGGAATGGAATGCTGAAGGTTCGTTACATTAATGATAAACGTAAAACGACCTATGATACAGTCTCTGATTTTCTTAAAAAGGCCATCAATCGATGTCAGCAACAATATGAAAGCAAAAATATTTATTCTAAAAATCAGGAGCGAATTCAGTCAAATGCTCAAAAAGCTGAACAGGCCCAACGAGCAATCAATGAACTTGGTCTTTTATTTAAGACCTTCCGTTCTAAACTTGCCACCTCCATAAAAGATCGATTGAAGTTTTGTTCTGGAGCTGTTCAAAAAGAAGGTAGTTGTAACCCTAAAAGCCTAAGCCCTTCAAATCCTAATTTTTGTGTGGCCCAAGCAACTCAGTGTGCGGAAAGAACGAGAGCTTGTTATAATCGTGCAGAATCTCTTATTCTAGATCGAAAAACCAAAATTAATTCAGTGGCCACTATTTATAATAAAAGAGTCGGAGAACTGGCCACAATGCAGGAAAACATTTTGAATCAAGTAAAAGCGAAGGTTCTTGCGGATTCAAAATATCTTCAACAGTTTTTTCCAGGTGCAAGCTTTGTCCTTCCACCACAACTTGCAGTGGCACTACCTCCTCCTATGGATTCTCCTTATGGAGTGCAACTTAGAGGTGGAGGAGATATTTCCTTTTTAAATAACCTTCCTTTTCAGTTAGAGAAGCTTCAAAAATCTATGTTTGATCAAGGGGAAAAGGTTTTAAAAGAAGCTCAAACTCAGGTTGAAAAAGAAAACGAAGCTATGGCCAAGAATCAAAGTAAATTTGAGAGCCTTGTGGAAGAGTGTAATAGTAATATGGCCGCTTTTCAAAAATCTATTCAAAAGAAAATGGAAGAAAGCATAGAAAAACAGCTTGAAGACAGCCAAAAGCTGGGTGAATTTTGTAATCGTTTTGATCGATTAAAGCAGACTAATCCCATGGCCGGTTGCGATGGAATGAACTCTCCACGAGATCTCTATACCGATGCGATGAAAATTACCTCCGTTCTCAATCAAGAAGTCCTTCCTGTTCTAGGTGCCTATGAAAACCTTTGTGCTCTCTCACAGGGGGAAAGAGAAAGAGGTCAAAGAAGACCATTTGATCGACAAGCCCCTCTCCTCGCAGAAGAATGTGCTCAAAGCGGAGGGGATTGGCAGGAAATCCTTAATCAAAAATCAATGCTCGTTTTAGGACAATTTAAATCAGCAGAAATGAAAGAAAAAGTGAATTCCTTTTTAAATGGAGAGGATGCCTCTTCCGCTTTAGGAAGTGGTCCGCTAGCGGATAAAGTTAAAATGCTAAAAACTCTTAAGTCTTATCAAGGAAAAAAAACAGAAGACTTCATTAGAGAACTCAACGGTCCTGCTAAAGATAAAAAGTTGGAAAAACTTAAATCGGTTGAAAAAGAACTTGATGGTCTCATAAGCGACGTGAAGGATTATGTAAAAGGAAGCAGCTCTCGAAAAGTAAATAAAGATCTAAGAGAAATAAAAGAATCCCTCTTAAGTGATAAGGCCAAGTCAGAATCCTCTCTTGATGATCTCATTAGTAAAAAAGAGGAACTTCTTAAAGAAATTAAGAGTGAAGACGCCAAACAATCTTTAAGTGAAATCTTTGATGATCTTGCCCAAGTACGAGAAAGTATCAAAGATGAAAATCTTGAAAAGCTTCCTGAGGTTAAACAAGACGGCCTTGGGTCAAAACATAGAAGTAAATTTAGTGGAAATAATGAGACTCAAAACCTATGTCTTCAACTGAAAGATGAGGCAGTGAAAAGAAGTATTCTCACCTGCCAAAATGACTTTAACTTTGAACGATGTTTTAACGGAGAGATCGAACGAAATCAAAATGAAATAAGTGCTGGAAGCGAACTTTATTATATGAACAAAAAACTCTCGCAAATAAGCGACGTGCAAGCTGAAGACTTCAATATCTCTTGGAAAAGATTGGGCGAGCTTAGTCAGACCTTATGTACAGCTCAAATGAACACCGATCAGAGACTCCCCAAAGGGCTTGGGGAATCTAGTGGTGAGCTACAACAGTTGATTAACGAGATACGTAGTCAAAGTGAGTTAAGATAATGATGAGATGGGGCCGTATTCTAATTCTAATCTTTTTAATCACAGGGTGTATCCCTGTGGTACAAAAAAGTGAGATCAAAAATAACCGAGCAGACGGTGCTGTTGTCAACACGACAACATCCGTATCTGAAGGATATGGTCGAGCACTTCCTGATAATCCGATTATTTTAACTGGAAATCGTAATCTTGGTGCTGATGTAAGACTCTCTTCTCTGCTTCGAAGTGAACAAGATTTTATCACCAATAATCAGTTTTTACTCGATAGCTGTAATATAACAGATTCAAGTGGCAATGTGATCGGTAGTATCACTGAGTGTTTTGCTGTTCGAAATGATCAAAATGCCAATTTTACCCCGGCCGTTTTAAATCGTTGGGCATTTAACCCTGAGTCAGAAAAATCAAAATTTATAGAGGTTCATACCTTCTATCATACGAAAAAAATCATTGATCAATATTTAAGTGATCTTAAATCAACTTACGATCTTGGAAATAGCTTAAGTCTGTATGACTTTAACTCTGCTCTTCGTGGAGACACCTTTACTGCCAAACGGTTTTGGCGACAGGATGAGACTTTTAACGCTTTTCCTGGCTGTGATTTTGTCAATAACGCGAGATATGAACCGGCGAATTGGTCTATTTGCCTTGGTTTTGATTCCGAGTTTAGAAATCTTAAATTCGCTGAAGATCCTACCATTATATATCATGAATTTGCTCATGCACTTGTTAATACCATGATGAATCTCCGCAATGATTCTCATCTTGGTGGTGCCGATTTGGGGGCCCTTTTCTACGATGAGGCACTAAGTATCAATGAAGGACTTGCAGACTGGTTTAGTTATTATATAAATGGAAGACCTCACGTCTTTGAGTGGGCGCTCGAGCGCTTCTCCGGCGCTGGAAGACCAGTAACCGAAGATGATTATCTTCATGCACCAGGTATTAGTAGTGATCCCTCTCAAAGACTCTCCTATCCTGAATTTATAAATTACGACCCCAATAGACCAGCAGCACCAGTTGAAGATGTTCACTACTCTGGAATGATTGGAAGTCATTTTCTAGTCACACTAGGAAACGACCTTCAAAGCTTTTGCCTTGCTAATATAGCGAACTCGGCAACAAAGCTTAGGATGAGTCAGACTATGATTATGGCAACCCTTCTTCAAACGATGGCCTATCTTGGTGACTTCACTTCAACGGGATATGACAATAGTCCCGAATTTAGAGTCAATTTAAATCCAACGAACAGCTTTGAATGGTTTTATAAAATAAACCCTGTTAATTATCGATCCTATTTTCAAACCTTTTCGCGTTTTTTTCTCGAGATGTATGGAAATCCAAGCTACCCCGTTTGTAATAGCTCAACATCAAGCTTCAGCTACCCTAAAGATAGACTTGAAGCAATGCTGGATAGCTATGGACTTCTGCTCTTTAACTCCTACAATGGCGATGGAAATGGGCTCACGGGCCATGATCCAAACTCAACTAATAAAAAGGTAAATTTTTCTAATCGAAAAAAATCAATTCAAGTTGATAAGAACCTTCTTCGAAGTGCTGAGGGAACTCAGGCCTTTATTTTTGATGTAAGAGCAGACCTTGTCGGAGTCGTAAACTCTCTCTTAAGAGGAGGGGTCATTGATTCCATCTCTGAGCAAATTGCGGCAGATCTACCTTTTAACAATGGCAATGGAAAAATTAGTCCTGGTGAAGTTGTAGGAATCGCACTCAATCTAGTTAATGAATCCAACTCCTCCATGGGTGGTGTTCAAATTCTTAGTAATGATTGGGATCATACTCGAGACGGAAAACCATGTAATTCTTTTGAAGATGCATGGCCCCTTACTTCTGAAGGTGGAGTGAATGACCAAGTCGAAATTAATGCAGGAATGTCTACAGAGGATATCGCTAATAAACCTGGAACTTGTTCCTACACCACAAGGGTAAATGGTGATGTGGAGCCAGGTCAATCCTCTATTACAGATCCCACAATGCCGATTTGTTTTATGCAAATCAGAGAAGAAAAGTCGACAACATGGGTAAATCAGGAAACCTTTAGAAAGCATATTGCTTTAGAAAAAAATCTTTGCCTAGGCGGAGACAATGAAACTATGGACTGCTTTATCCGAGCAGTTAAAGGCGCCGATAATTCATATTATTCAAGATTAGGTCCCAAACAAACTTGGACCCAGACTCTAACAGACCCTGAAACAAATAATTTTACCTTTCAATCTAATAATATTTTGATCTTCGAAGTAAGTCCTTGGATCCCTCCTGGAACAAGTATTCATTGTCGATTTAGAGCTCGATTTACGAATTGTTCTAATTGCTGGACAGACTCCAATGGTGAGGACTTAAGAGACTTCGAGTACTCAGGACCAACTCCCTTTAAGATCATTCCGTTTGAGTTTATTATCATTGATTAGGAGACCATATGGATTTCAAAAAAAGATTCTTCACTTTAATCGGTCTTCTCACAGTATTCTCTTTTGCTTATTTTCTGTCCTATACTCCGAAGGAAATTCCAGAAGATGGTTTCACCTTTAAAAAGCAAGGGAAGGCCACTCAGGTTAGCCCCACAACTAAAGCTGACATCAAAAAATATAACCTACCTTCTCCTAAAGAAAAGGAGAGCTTTTCAGTTCTTGGAGCTAAGTCTAAAAAAGAGGTCCAGGACCTAGAGAAGGCCTACCGAGAGGAGATTGATCCTGAGTGGATAGAAAGACTTGGGAAAAAGATGATTGATCAGCAAACCGATCCTGTTAAGCTCTTTGTTCGAAAAATTAAAACCTTTGTAAATGCAGAACAATATCCTATTCAATATAAAGAAATTGTCACCTTTACCTATAGAGAAGATAATGGAAATCAGGTTAGTTATAGGGCCATTGTTGATCCTTTGACCTTAAACATTGAAAAACGATGGGATCGAACCATTATCGAAAACCCCATTGAAAAACCCAGAGGACTAAATCCATCAGGAAGATATTAATAAATAAAGGATTCTAAAATGACCCAAAATGTTTCATTTGATTTAGACTTACTCAATACTCCCCTATCCGAACTCAATCTTCCTCAGTGTATTAGTATTGATATGGAAGAATCGATCAAAACGGCCGCTGAAATCTTGCAAGATAAAAACGTAGGATGTCTATTATGTACACGAAATGATCAATTAGCAGGAATAGTCACAGAGAGAGACTTTTTAATGAAAGTTACTATTAATGTGGAAGATATTGAAACCACAAGCTTAAGTAGTGTTATGACTCATCATCCTTTTACTCTAAAATCAGATGAGCCCGTAAGAGTCGCTATGCTCACAATGAATCGAAATAATTTTAGACACATTCCTATAATCGACGACCATAACAGACCCGTGGCAATCGTTTCGTTGAAAGATCTTATGGACTTTCTTCTCCGTTATCTGCCCGAGGATCTGCAAATATCAGAGCAGGCATTTGATGTTCCTGATCACGATGATTTATAATTCGATCGAAGAACTCTTCTCATTACCTTATTTGAGGCCGTTCGAGGAAGAGTATCAATCAAAACAAGATCACCAATTTTAAAAAGAGGGTTAAGCTGCTCTTTAACCATCTTTTGCATGTCTTTAAGTGTTTCTTCCTTGGAATTTTTTCTATTTAAAACTGCATAAATCACTAAGAGGCTCGGTCCACCACCTTGAGGAGATACTGCTATCGCTGCTGTTTCTGTCACGTATTCAAGGGAGTTGAGAACTCTTTCAATTTCAGCAGAGCTGGTTTTAATTCCACCTAAGTTCATCGTATCATCAGCTCTACCTTGACCTCTAAAATACCCTTCTCCAAGATCGAGAATTTGATCTCCATGCTTTCTTAAGACCTCTCCTCTTGGACCGAGGGGTGTATCTTGGTAATAGACTTCATGGTGGTCACGATTAAGGAGATTTTGGCTAAGACCTATGGATGGAGGAACAAGAAAGACCTCTCCCTCATTGGCCTCTTTTCCCTGCTCATCAAGAAGATAAAAGCTTAGCCCTAGACTAGGAGTCGAAAAGGCAGATGGAACCTGGGGCTGTACAAGAGTTCCTGTAATATAGCCCCCACCTATTTCAGTGCCACCACAGTACTCAATTACAGGCCGATAATTAGCGAGAGACATAAGATAAAGATAATCCTCAGGGTTAGAGCACTCTCCAGTCGAACTAAAGCATTTGATCGAAGACCAGTCTTTATTTTCCATACACTGACTTTGCCGCCAGCTCTTCACAATACTTGGAACAAGACCAAAAACACTTACTTTTGCTTTTTCGATAAAGCGACCAAAGTCATCCCCTACGGGTGCACCATAATAAAGCGCCATAGTTGCTTTATTCACTAAGGAAGCATAAATCAGCCATGGGCCCATCATCCAGCCAAGATTGGTTGGCCAGGCGACAACATCGTGATCTTGAATATCTTGGTGAAAATACCCATCCATTGCACTTTTAATAGGTGTGAGATGAGTCCAGCCAATGGCCTTAGGGTCTCCTGTTGTTCCAGAAGAAAATAGAATATTACTAATATCATCTGGATTACAGCTTATAGGAGAAAAAGAATTCTTATGGGATAAAAAATGATCAAAAGAAAGATCTCCTTCGCGAAGATCCGATTTGAGGTCTTGATCATTAGCAACAACGATCACTTTTGGAGGATTGGCCTTAATAACTTTGGAATAAAGAGGGATTTCTTTTCCTGCCCTCATCATTACATCTTGGGTAAAAATAGCCTTGGCATTAGAGATACGAAGTCTCGTGGCAATTTCATCCGGGGCAAAGCTATCAGCAATAGACACTACGGTCATCCCTGCTTTGACGATACCTAAATAAATGACGACCGCTTCCACGGTCATAAGCATATCAATGGCAAGCGCATCACCGGTCTTGAATCCAGTTTCAAGGAGACCATTGGCCACTCGATTACTATATTCATCAAGCTCTTGATAAGTAATACTTTGAAGCTCGCCATTTTCTTGTTGATAAATAATGGCCGCTTTATCTTTAGGAGCATTGAAACAACTTTTTGCAATATTAAGTTTTGCACCTTCAAGCCATTTTGGATTCTCTTGATCCGAGAGATTATTTTTACCAGCTTGATCTAAGGGGATGCCAAGCTTTTTAATGGCGAGGTCCCAAAACCCACCTCGATCACTCACCGACCATTGATAAAACTGTTCATAGGTATCAAAACCTTTTTCTTTCCAGCATTTAAAAAGGTTCGTTTTTTGAATTTCTTCAAAACTGGGATACCAAGCGGGGACTGGAATGGAGCGCTGTTCACTCATCTGAACATAGCTCTTCCAAACATCTTCAAATTTCTTAGGTGCTTTTAGGAGATCTTCAATTTGAACGCTCAAAACTTCTCTCCTTTTTGATTCAGTGATTCGACAAGTTCACTAATTTTGGCATCTTCAATTTTAGGTACAAGTGCCTTAGGTTTCCCTTCAATCTTATACCCCTTTCCAAAAATATCATGGAGAGCA
>CBDUBC010000055.1:0-17648 GCA_965365285.1 uncultured bacterium | reverse complement strand
AAAGAGTTCGTCTCAATAACCAAGATAGTGAATTTTTAGCACTCTCTAAGCTTCAGGAGCTTCTTGGACTAAAAGAAAGACCTATCGTGCTTGAGTGCTATGATGTTGCTATTTTTAGTGGTAAATCTCCCACGGCATCTCAAATCGTTTTTATAAATGGAAAAGCTGCCAAAGAGTTTTATCGCTATTATCATTTAAAAGAACTTCCCGAGGGTAACAACGATTACGCGATGATGACGGAAGTTTTAACGAGGAGAATTAAGCATGGGAAACTCCCAGATGTCTTTATTGTGGACGGTGGTAAAGGTCAGGTTAGCACTTTTAGGGCCGTACTTGAAGACCAAGGCCTTAATGTACCAGTTGTCGGGATTGCAAAAAGCAAAACGAAAAAGGAAGTCAGAACAGAAGAGCGTCTGATTATTCCTAATAGGGCCAATCCTTATATCCTTAAAAAAAATAGATCGCTTTTAAAATTGATTACTTTAATGAGAGATGAAGCTCATAGGTTTTCAAGGAAGCTTCACCATAAGGCCGAGCTTAAAAGAATACTTCCTTCTAAGAAAAAATAAATTTAATTGAGCACGTGAATGAGCTTTCTTTTGCCATGTCCACATTGAGGGCAACGAGCGGTTTCCTGAACTAGTAGGTTTTTGTAATCAGAAAGATGAGTGAAGACCATTTTTGCTCCACAGTGCTTACAGTCATCGATGATCTTTTTGACTTGAGTAATATCGCCGTAGTAGGACTCGAACTTTTCAAATTTAAAATCAGGGTCAAAGGACATTGCAGGGCTCCTTAACAAAGTTGTTACGTCTTTAATCGGTTTTAGAGAAAAGCTCTTTACGAATAGTTCATCTGATGTGACATAATTGGTTGAAATTGCCTTAGGGGAAAAAATGATCGCAAAATATGAGGAAAGCTTTGATGCTTTACGCCAGTATACAAGAGACTTTGAGACTCTTCGAAGAAGAGAGGATCTGAGTTTTGAGTGTGATCTTTTTCATGAGACACCAGAATTTTTATTTAGTTTCGATATTCAACTAGAGGAAAAATCATCCAAGCCAAAACCTACTCCAGAGGTAATAAAGAAAAAAGTAAATTTATTGATACCGGAAAAGAAGGTAGAGAAAGAAACTAAGAAATTTTCTATTTCTAAACTTTCCAGCTCTGAGCAGAGTTCGAAAACTCTTCGAAAAAATGGACCTCTACTCATTCAATTTGGAAATCAAGATGCTTTAGAGGTCGATGTACTTTTTCTATCTCATACATGGTCTAAAGAACTAAGTGAGGACCTTTTTGAAGACAACGATGGGCTTCTTGTCCAAAAGATGATTCAGGCAATGAAAATAAATGAGGAAAAATTTGCCTACGGAGTTCTTTTTCTTAATGAGGAAGTTCAAAATGAAATGGATTTTTTTGATCACCTAAATAAGAAGATGACGGATCTCATTCACTCTGAGATTTTTCAAATAAAACCTAAGGTAGTTGTCTGTTTTGGTTCAATTCTAGCGAACATTCTTTCCGGTAAAAGAGAGAGAATTTCAAAAGTTAGGGGGCTTTTTTCTAAAAAAACATTATCCTTTGAAAATCAGGATTTTGTTCTTAGTTATATCCCTGTTTTTCATCCTGAATTTCTTACCATCAATCCAAATATGAAGAGGTTAGCGTGGGAAGACCTCCAAAAGGTGATGGAATTAATCAAGTAGCTACTTGAGAAAAACCTTTCCTAAAGATAAAATGACTTAGCACCATGGATGGTAGACGTATGATGAGGATGGTTCCATTATTTTTTTTCTTTTTCCTGAGTATATCTCAGGCCGCTCTGCCACCCAAAAGCTATGAAAATATCATTCCAAGAGTACGAGTTAAAGTGGCTAGTGCCCTTCAAAAAGTTTTGGTATCGGGCTTTGATATTAAAAAAGTTCTTTTCGTAAACTCTACAAAAACAAGTTATCCGGGTAGAAAGGGCATAAAGTTTAATTGTGATAAGATTTCTAAAATTTTTAAAACCGACCGATCAAACAGACCCATTCTTTTGGCATCGCTCAACTCCCCGACGGGACTAATTTCCTTTGAAGATCAAAAGTTTCAAGGAAAACTTAATATTCTGGCCAATAAAGATAAAAATAACTGTGATGTGGTTAATGAAATTAATATGGAAGACTATATTTCTGGTCTTCTCGCTAAAGAGATGAATAAAGAGTGGCCGGTCGAGGCGCTTAAAGCTCAGGCCGTAGCGGCAAGAAGTTATGCCGTTTATAAAATGATTTCCAAACAAGTCTCTAAACAGGCCGGACATAATGTACATTATGATTTAGAGAGCAGTGAAAAACATCAAGTGGCAGGTGATTTTTTTGATACTAATGAAATTACCTATAAGGCATCAAAAGGAACCGAAGGTGAAGTTCTGGTCACAACAAATGGAAAGCTCGTCCCGATTTTTTTTCATGCTAAATGTGGAGGAAAAACTTTAAGACCGGAGCAAGTCTGGGAAAACACGGTCTCTGGTTATCAAAAAAGAGACTGTCCTTACTGCCATAATCATGGATCTAAAACCTGGAGCAGTCAGTTAACCATAAAACAACTTAGACTTTTTGTGAGTTGGTTAAAAAAGAAAAAGCACATCCAAGTTTATCAAGATAGCGCAAAAATTCGATTTGCTCATGATAGTCTTAATAAAGATACTGTTCGACTTTATCATGGTGATCAATTCTTTATCCTCAATAAGTCTATGTTTAGGCGCTACTTTGGAAGAAAACTCTTTCCCTCTAACAATTTTAAGCTTTATCAAAAAGGAAATAATCTGGCCCTGACAGGGGAAGGCCTTGGGCACGGTGTAGGCCTTTGTCAGTTAGGAGCACTTGATATGGCCCAAATGGGGTGGGACTATAAGAAGATACTTTCTTATTATTTTCCTAAGCATAAGTTGGAGAAGATATACTAGTGAACAAAATCTTTCTCGTACTTCTATTCATTTCCTTTAATATTCAGGCAAGAAGTATTTTAATCGATCCTGGCCATGGAGGAGAGGATCTTGGAGCGACAAAAACCTATCCTATTTTAAATGAAAAAGGTTACGTTCATAAAAAGCCAATTAAAGAAAAAGATATTTCTCTTTCTATTAGTAAGCTTATCTATAAAAAGCTTAAGGCGCTCAATTTTGATGCCTACTTAACAAGAAGCTTTGATCGAGCTGTTTCCCTTCAAGAAAGAGCTGAGATGGCAGATAAGCTTAAAGTGGATCTCTTTGTTTCTGTTCATGTGAACTCATCAACCAAGGCCTACTCAAATGGTTTTGAAACCTATTATCTTGATAACAATAAAGATCAAGCAGTTAATAAACTCGAAAAAGTAGAAAACCATGGTATCTCTGATGAAGAAATGGAAATTAATAAAATTCTTTTTGATTTGGTTATCAAAAGAACTGTAAAGCATTCTAGAAATCTCGCTAATACGGTCCATTCCAAAATCGCTAAATCGATTAAAGGAAAGTATAAAATGAAAGATAGGGGCGTAAAGCCTGGTTTGTTTTACGTTCTCGCTCTATCAAAAAGACCCGGTATTCTTCTTGAAGTTGGTTTTCTTTCAAATCCTAGAGAGTGGAAAAAGATTACAAATAAAGACTTTCAAGAGATCTACGCTGACGCCGTGGTCGATGGAGTAAAGCACTACTTTGAAAAGCTTCACCCCAAACACACTCCTGCTCTTTTCTAGAGATTATCTCACTGACAAGCAGTCTTGGTGAAAACGGTATCAAAAGGATAAGCTGAGTAATTTACGGGAAAACCACCTTGATTCAGAGTGAAGGAATCCGCAGTTAAACGGGTATAGGCGTAGTCAACTCTTCCCACACCACAATTAGCATCATCATCAACGATAATTCCAGAGGTAAGAAGATTACTAATTCCTCGATCATTACGAATAAGGGGAGAGTAATTACAAAAAGAAAAGCTTACATTGTAACCCACAACTGCAGGACCATTTGTCACTTTACTGACCGTGATAATGTCTCCAAAAGTTGAAGCACCAATGAAAATCTTAGAAATATTTCCACCTAGAACTCCAGGTTGAAATTGACCAAAAATGGTTGTTCTTGTCGCAGTCGATGTTCCTCCAGCAGTATTAAAGGTAATATCTGGAACTCTACGACCTTGGTTTTGAACGCATGGTATTCTTGCTTTGTAGTTATTAATAAAGGCGGCATCCTGAATCGAGTATCCTGGAGCTCCTGGAATGTTTCCATTCGTGGTAATAGGTGCTCTATTTTTTTTGCCACAAGAGACAAGTACGGTGAGTGCTAGAGCTAGTACGGCCAAATGAGTTCGCCTCATGGAATACTCCTAATCAAAGTGATTTCTATTCAAAAGAATTATCGGAGAATGGTAAATATTATTTAGAAAATAAGTTGGAGTTTTAAATAAATTTTGTCTAATTTAACGCGCTGAATGAGCTCTTTTGTGTCGGTTTAATTTGTCAGTAAACAGAATCTATTTTATCTTTATTTAGAAGCTACACGTAATCAAAGGATGCATTCATGCTATTTAAAGTTCTCCCTCTCGTATTGGTGCTTGTTTTTTCAAGCTGTAAGAATCAAGGAAATATTGAAGAAGCCGTTGCGAAGGCGCTAAAAGAAAAACCACAAATTCTCGTGGATGCTATTGAATCCAATCCTATTGAGATTATGGAAGCCATTCAAATGGCCGCCAGAAATGCTCAGGCAAAAATGCAGGAAAGAAGAGAAGAAGAAGAAAAGAAAAAGCTAGAGGAATCTTATAATAATCCTCTTCAACCTGTTATTCGAAGTGACGAGGCCATCAGAGGTGTGAAGGGAGCTCCTATTACTCTGGTAGAATACTCTGATTTTGAGTGTCCTTTTTGTTCAAGAGGATTTGAAACAGTTTTAAAGCTTATGGAAAAATATGAAGGAAAGATCGCTTTCATTTATAAGCACCTTCCCCTCAGCTTCCATAAAAATGCTGAAATTGCTTCAAGATATTATGAAGCACTTAGAATTCAAGATCATCAAAAAGCTTTCAAATTCCATGACCAGATTTTTGAAAATCAAAGTAAGCTTAAAAATGGTGAAGCTTTCTTAAAGAAACTAGCAAAGTCTGTTGGCGGTGATATGAAGAAGCTTGCTAAGGATATAAATAGTGATGCCGTCACCAATAGAATCGAGGAAGATCAAAAAGAAGCTGCTAAGTTTGGAATTCAGGGAACTCCAGGCTTTGTTCTTAATGGAGTGCCTATCAAAGGTGCTTATCCAGTTGAGCATTTCGTACAAGTAATTTCGGAGCTTGAGTCTAGAGGCAAGCTTAAACTTTAATATTTATAAAAGATTTATCTATGAAGGAAGGCCACGAATGTGGCCTTTTTATATTTGATCATCCATGTTCAACCTGTTTAAAATCATAGCTAATAATGCGTCAAGGATTCAGCATGGAAGAAGGCCTCTACTCTAATCTCGGTTCTAAAAATATCTCCAAAACAAATAAACAGAGACTTTCTTTTATGGGTTCAGAAAAGAAGTACCTCTCTGAGCTCAAAAAGAAAGAGACTGGTCCGGTAACAGAGGAGGAGCTAAGAGATGCTTATATGAATGAGCTCAAATCTCTTCTCGACATAAAAGAGCTAGGAGATCTTGTGAAATCACTTCTTCATTTAGAGCATCAACTAGAAGAGCTCTCAATGGACCTTGATATTAATGGACCTTTTCCAAACCTCAAAACGCTATATCAAAACTTATCCCCCGTCCTTTTAAGGGCCTATCTAGAAGAAAATAGAGATCTTGAAAAGAGCTGGCTAGAGGCCATTAGGGTCTCGATAGAAGAGGAAATCATTGGTCTTCATGGATAGGTGTCAAAAAAATAACGCTTATGCTCGGCAAATCCTTCCAGTTGGGGTAACAATTTCCTAGTAAAATGCCGTATGTTGCTCAAGGTCGACTGGAATTATATAATTTTTGACATAGGCTCGGTTAATTAGGGAAAAGAAATCCCTTTTGGCCGGATACTCACATTAAAACTAGGAAGGTTTTATGGCAGAGGAAATTGTAGAAGGTACTGAAGACAATCCAGCACCACCCCCTAAAAAAGGCTCTAGTAATTTATTAGTCACCGTGCTTGTTGTGGTGAATACCCTTCTCATTGGTGCTATTGGATACTTTCAAAAAACAACCATAGATAAGATGGAGGCCCAAGAGTCTATTCATGATGTTGTAGCGGCCGCTATGAAAGATTATGAAAAGAAAGAAGACCAAAGACCTGAGGTTGGAGTAGCACAGGAAGAAGCTGGGAAGTATCTAGTTCTTGAAGGCTTTACAGCAAACCTTGCTCAGGGAGATGGCCCTAGAAGATTTATTCGACTGAATATGGTTTTAAAATTTACTCCTGATTCGAATGAGGAAGAATTTAAAAACCGCAGACATCAAATTAGAGATACGATTATTAGCCTGCTAAATTCTAAAAGACCTGAAGACCTTCTGGTTTCTGAAGGGAAGAATTTTTTAAAGGAGGAAGTTCGATCTTCGATTAATTCATTTTTGATCGACGGAAGAATTTTAGACGTATTTTATACCGGATTTCAGATCAATTAGGATGATTGATCTCTTTTTATCCTAGGAGGGGATAAAATGGCACAAGTACTAAGCCAAGATGAAGTTGATGCGCTTTTAAATGCTGTAAACGATGATGATACAGCAGACGAAATTGAATCGGCGGATATTGATGATTTTGACGATGATGAGGAAGAGGAGAATATCCAGCCCTATGACCTGACCAATCAAGACAGGGTTATTAGGGGAAGGATGCCGATTCTCGAGATCATCTATGAAAGATTTATTCGATCTTTCAGGGTGTCTCTTTCTAACTCTCTAAGAAAGATCTCTACTATTTCGATGATCTCTACCGACCTTTTAAAGTTCGGTGAGTTTGTAAACACGCTCCCAATTCCATCATGTATGTGTATTCTTCGTTTTAATGAACTAAGAGGTCCAGCTTTGATGGTTTTTGAATCAAAGCTTGCTTACGCTATTATCGATTCCTACTTTGGGGGAACAGATCGACCGTTTACAAAAATTGAAGGAAAGGAATTTACCTCTATTGAACTATCGTTCATGAAAAAAGTTATGGATATGGCGATAGCTGACCTTGAGGAAGCTTGGACCCCAGTTCATAGAATAGATGCTACTTATTTAAGAACTGAAATTAACCCGCAATTCGTTGGGGTTGTTCCACCATCGGATGTTATCATCGCAACCACTTTAGAAGTTGAATTTGAATCGGCGAGTGGAACGATTATGGTTGTTGTGCCTTATTCAACGATTGAGCCGATTAAGCAAAAACTAAGTTCTTCTTTTCAAACTGACAATGAGATGGCCGATACAATATGGACCACCTCAATGAATAAGCACGTTAAAGCAGCCAATGCTGAGCTTATCGCAAAGTTAGGAATTGCTCAGATGACGGTAGGGGACCTCGTGAACCTAGAAGTCGGAGACATTATTCCTTTAAATCAAGAAGCTTCGGGTGAAATTCCTCTGAGTATTGGAGCTGTAGAAAAATTCAAATGTATTATTGGTAACTACAAAGGCAATAGGGCCGTACAAGTAACTTCTACTATTAAAGATAGTGATGAAGGTGAGGAGTAATTATGTCAGAAGAAAATACTGAAAATACAGATACGCCTGAAATCAAAGAAAGTTTTCGGGAAGTTGATGTTAAAGAACTCGCAGAAAAAATTAAGGTTGGAGATGATGCTCTTAATAAGCTTAAAATCCAAAACCTAGATTTTATTTTAGATATCCCACTAAGAGTAACGGTTGAGCTCGGAAGAACCAACTATCTGATTAAAGATCTTTTAGCTCTTGGGCAAGGTTCTGTTTTAGAGCTTAACAAGATGGCGGGTGAGCCTTTAGAGATCCTTGTAAATGGAAAGTTAATAGCCAAAGGCGAGGTCGTTGTCATTAATGAAAAATTTGGTGTTCGGATTTCAGAAATTATTAGTCCAGTGGAAAGGATTGAAAGTTTAAAATAGGGAAGTTTTTATGAAATGGTTTGCAGCTCTTTTAGTATTTTGTCAGTTCGCCTACGCGAAAGTAGATGTTAAAAACATCACTCTCAATAAGGGGCGAGACTTTGCAACTTTAGTCGTCGATTTTAAGGGAAAGGTAGAAGGCCAACCAAAACTCACATTAAAAGATTCAATTGTTCAAATTGAAATCCCAGATGGGATTGTTTGGCCAAAGATAGAAAAGAAAGCAACTCTAGGAACGAGCAGCTTTGATACAACTCTCATGGGATATCAGTTTGATAAAGAGATCGCACGAGTGCGTGCGATTCTTCCTTATACGATTGAAGGTAAAGAAGATGCTATAGAAATGAATATTGAGGATAAAAGAATCGTTCTTAAATTCCCTATTCAAAATAAAAGAAAAATTGAGGTCTCCAAAGGTAATAATTATGATGAGAAACTGCTAGATGAACTTCTAAAAGATAAAAAGACTGCCGCTGCTCAAAATAATGATGAGCCATTTCTCCCAACGGAAGATCAAGTAAAGACAGTCCTCTCAGGTAATAAAGAATTCCTTTCTAAAGAAAAAGAAAATGCTGGTTTTAATCTAGGATCCTACACCATAAAGTTTGTTGGCTTTCTCATCCTTGTTGTCGGGATTTTTATTGGCCTTGCTAATATCTTTAAGAAAAAAGTACTAAAAAAAGGAAGTTTAGGCTTTCTAAATAAGACAAACATACTTGAAGTTTTGAATACGACTTATTTAGCGCCTAAGAAAAATCTTATGGTGGTAAGAGCTCACAATCAAGTTTTTTTAATTGGTACTTCAGAGAAGGGTATTCATTTTCTCTCAGAAATAAATGATATGAATGGACTTCTTAAAAATGGCGAAAAAGAAGTTTCCGGTTTTAATTTTGATAACAAACTTGGTGATGCTTTTATAAATGAAAAAGAATTTGCTGTTAAGCAAGATCCTGCTCAAATGGCACGGTCCGCTGTTGAAAAGAAAGTGGCATTTAGTGATCAAATTAAGAACAAACTTAAAGATCTTAAGCCACTTAACTAAAAGGTAATTATGAAAAGCTTGTTTGCCCTCATTGCTCTATTCTTTTCACAAAATATATTTGCACAAACAAATGTTGGGCTTCCTGGCTTAAGTATTAATTTTGGTCAAGGTGCTAACCTTGTCGATACCATGGAAATCATGGTGCTTTTTACCGTTTTAACTCTGGCCCCGGCAATTATTATTCTTTGTACCTCTTTTACAAGAATTATTGTGGTCCTCTCTTTTATGAGACAGGCAATAGGGACTCAGAACTTACCTCCAAACCAGCTCTTAATTGGTCTTGCTATCTTTCTCAGTCTTTTTGTTATGAAACCAACAGGAACTGAGATCTATGATAATGCTATAAGACCATATATGAATAAACAGATTAATACGACCACTGCTCTTTCAAATATGGAAAAAAGTTTTCGAAGCTTTATGAATAAGCAAGTCCGAAAAAAAGATATTGCTCTTTTTTATGATGTGACAGGTACCACTTATCCACAAAACTTAAGTCAGGTTCCTATTCATTTTCTTATCCCTGCTTTTATTATTTCTGAACTCAAGACGGCCTTTCAAATAGGCTTCTTGCTCTATATCCCATTTCTAATTCTAGATATGGTTGTTGCATCTGTTCTCATGGCCATGGGGATGATGATGCTTCCCCCTGTCGTTGTTTCCCTGCCATTCAAATTATTACTCTTTGTCTTGGTAGATGGCTGGCAATTGGTCACAGGGTCGTTACTACGATCCTTTTATTAGGAGTTTTTATGGATTTTAGTTTTGCTACCGAAGTTGTTAATCAAGGGGTTAAGGTAGGCCTGTTGATTTCATCACCAATGCTTATTGGAGCTCTGGTTATAGGTATATTGGTAAGTCTTTTTCAAGCGGTAACTCAGATTAATGAGCAGACTTTATCCTTTATCCCTAAAATCGTTATCATCGTAGGAGCGATTGTTATCTTTGCTCCATGGATGAGTGATACTTTAACAACTTATACGAAGGATCTTATTATTAATATCCCTCAAATGGTGATGCATAGATGATAGGAATTCAGGTCGTTGATCATAATATGCTTGTGGCCTTCTGGCTTTGTTTTACCAGAATACTTGCTATTTTTCTTCAGCTTCCTCTTTTTGATCAAAAAAATATCCCAGGAATCATTAAGGTTCTTTTAACTTTGATGGTTTCTTATACTTTTTTTCCACTGATCTCTCAAAGTATCTATCAGGATATGGCTTATTTTGGCGAAAATAGTTTTTGGGTCCTCACCATGTTTAATACGGCCGTTGGATTAGGCCTAGGTTTTCTAGTGAAGGCCATTATGCAGATCTTTCTAGGAACTGGTGCTCTCATTAGTCAGGAAGTAGGATTTGGTATGGTTAAATACTTCGACCCAACGGCGTCTCAACAAGTAGGTCCTTTTGAGAATCTAATTCAATGGACAATTCTCATTATGGTTATTTCAACTGGTGCCCTCCAGCCCATGTTTAAAGGAGTTATTAGCTCTTTTGAATATTTTAGTGTAACGAATTGGAGTGCTGGAAATAACCTTCCTATTTTTTATCTCGACTTTTTTAAGAAGGCCTTTACATCCTCATTGATGTTGGCCTCGCCCCTAATATTTACAAACGTCATTATTATGGTTGTTCTTGGAATTATTACTAGGATTGTTCCCCAGATGAATGTTTTGATGGTGAGCTTTGTAGTTAATATTGGGCTAGGATTAATCGTATTTTTAACTTGTAGCGAAGAGCTTTTTCATGTGGGTTATAAATTATATGCACAGAACTTAGGAAACTGGTTTCAGTTTCTAAAGTAGGAGACCATTAAGTGGCCGAAGAAAACGACAGTCAAGACGACAAAACGGAAGAACCCAGTCAGCATAGGATAGATGAATTTCGGAAAAGAGGTGAAGTCGCCTCCTCTAAAGAACTAACATCTGTTCTTTTATTATCAGCTTGTATTCTTGCAACCATTCTCTCTATGACTTACATCTTTGAAGTGATGTCTGAATACATTACATGGATTCTTACTTTAGATGTTGAAAAGGCCTTCCAAGATAAGGAATTTAAAAAGCTTGTTGAGTATACCGCTGAAACAGGACTAATGTGTGCAGGGCCCATTCTTCTCGTTGCTCTTTTGATATCTATTGTATCCAATTTGATTCAATTTGGACCATTATGGGCACCAGAAGTATTAGAATTTAAACCAGAGAGAATTAATCCAATTCAAGGCCTTAAGAAAATCTTTTCAATGCGATCCATTGTAGAAGCAATTAAAGGGATTTTTAAATTCTCTATTATTATTGGAATCGTTTATTACTTTATGCGAGATAACCTAAATCTTTTAAATGGCTTCCTTCAAAATGAGTTTATTAATTCATTTGTTGAAGGAAAAGAAATTATTATGAAGCTCTCCTTTCTCATTATTTTGGGAATGGTGGTCGTGGCGGTCGCCGATTTTGGGTATCAAAAATATTCTTATAATAAAAAGCTTAGACAAACCAAAGAGCAGGCAAAAAGAGAGCAAAAAGAACAAGACGGGAACCCAGAAATTAAACAACGGATTAGAATAATTCAGAGAGAAGCATCGAATAGAAGAATGATTCAAGATGTCCCTGAAGCAGATGTTATCGTCACCAACCCAACTCACTTTAGTGTGGCCTTGAAATATGATCCTAAAACTATGATTAGTCCCGAAGTAATTGCTAAAGGTGCAGACTTCATGGCGTTACGAATACGAGAAGTTGCTAAAGAGCATAATATACCAATGGTAGAAAATGTTCCTCTTGCGAGAACTTTATATAAGACAGTTAAAGTAGGTTCCGTTGTTCCTAGAGACCTC
The DNA here is from genome assembly GCA_965365285.1 of uncultured bacterium. Lineage (GTDB taxonomy): Bacteria > Bdellovibrionota > Bacteriovoracia > Bacteriovoracales > Bacteriovoracaceae > JAURDE01. Next base: position 5,746 of record CBDUBC010000055.1, on the reverse strand, counting down.
TATAAAGCTGTAGCAGAGGTCCTTGCCTTCGTTTACAAACTTAAACAGAAAAGAAAATTAGGATAAGGCATTTATGGATATTTTTAAACGATTTAAAATTTTTCAACAAAGCTCAGACCTTATTTTAACGATTGGACTTCTCATCATCATGAGTGTGATGATTATTCCAATTCCTCCTCCACTATTGGATATTTTCCTTTCTTTAACACTTTCATTATCAATTATTATCCTTCTCATCAGTGTCTATAGTAAGAGACCGTTAGAATTCTCTACATTCCCCACCGTTCTTCTTGTAATGACTCTCTTTAGACTGGCATTAAACATTGCCACGACAAGAAACATTCTTCTTCGAGGTGGTAGTGAAGGGACAGATGCTGCTGGACAGATCATTCAAAGTTTTGGTGAGTTCGTTGTTGAGGGAAACTACGTTGTTGGTATCATCATCTTTATCATCCTTGTTATTATCAACTTCATGGTTATCACCAAAGGTGCTGGCAGGGTTGCTGAAGTTGCTGCTCGATTTACCTTGGATGCTATGCCTGGTAAGCAAATGGCCATCGATGCGGATTTAAATGCTGGTCTTATCAATGAGGCACAGGCCAAAGAGCGTAGAAAAGATATTGCAGAAGAAGCAGACTTTTACGGATCTATGGATGGTGCTAGTAAATTCGTAAGAGGAGATGCCATTGCTGGTATTATGATCACTGGGATCAACATTTTAGGTGGTATTATTGTTGGGGTTGTTCAAAATAACTTAGCTGCTACAGAAGCCGCAAAGATCTTTACTCTATTAACGATCGGGGATGGTCTTGTCTCTCAGATTCCAGCTCTTATTATTTCAACTGCTGCCGGTATTATAACCACTCGAAACCAGTCGGATACATCTCTAGGTTCTCAAGTCGGGAAACAATTTATTGTTCATCCAAAAGCGATTATCACTGCAGCGATCGCCCTTTTTACTTTTTCTGTTATTCCAGGTCTACCAGGAACGCCATTTGTTTTTACCGGGTTTATCTTAATCGTGGCAGGGTATCAAATTGAAAAACATAACGAAAAAGTCAAAAAAGAGCAGCAAAAAGAAATTGTTGCCAGAGAGGAGTCTAAGCCAGACAACCTTGAGGATCTTCTTAACCTTGAACTAATTGAACTTGAAGTTGGGTATGGTCTCGTAAATCTGGTCGATGCTGAACAGAACGGTGATTTATTGGAAAGAATATCTCATATACGTAAACAGTTTGTTACCGATTGGGGTGTGATCATTCCATCTGTAAGGATCAAAGATAATTTAGAGCTTAAACCTGGCGGATATTCTGTTAAAATAAAAGGGATAGAAGTGGCGAAAGGAGAGCTCCTTTCAGATCACTACTTAGCAATGGATCCAGGTTCAGTGATTGAAAAAATTGAAGGTGTATCTACTGTAGAACCTGTTTTTGGATTACCAGCAGTCTGGATTACCGAGGAAAAGAGAGATGATGCTCAGTACAATGGATACACCGTGGTAGATCTTTCAACTGTAATAGCAACTCATATGACTGAAATTCTTAAAACAAACCTTTATGAACTCTTTGGCCGACAAGAACTCGCAAGAATCCTAGAGAATTTCAAAGAAACCTATCCAAAAGTGGTAGATGACTTAATTCCAGATATTCTTCCGCTAGGAACAGTTCTAAAAGTTCTTAAGAATTTACTAAGAGAAGGAGTTTCGATTAGAGATTTAAGAACCATTTTAGAGTCCTTGGGAGAGTATGGACCTAGCTTAAAAGACCCAGATCTTCTTACGGAGCATGTTCGACAATCTCTTTATAGAACAATTACAGAGTCCATTCGAGGTTCTGAAGGTGATATTCCACTCTTCACTCTTGATCGAGTAATCGAAGAAAACATTGCTGGAAATTTAATACAGACCGAAGCTGGTCAACAATTATCTCTTGACCCAAAGATTACTCAGAACATATTGGCAAGTTTAAATGAAAGAATAGAAGAGGCAACTAATATTGGAGAAAAAATGGTTGTCCTTGCTTCTCCAGTAATTCGAGGACATTTTAAACGACTTACAGATAAATTTATCCCCAACCTGATCGTTGTAAGTCATAATGAATTGAGCCCAGATGCAAATATTAGATCGCTGGGAACTGTGAGGTTATAAGATGTATGTAAGAAAATTTGAAGGTGAAACTCTTGAAGAAACACTACAGAGTATCAAAGCTGAATTTGGACCTGATGCCATAATCTTAAAAACCGTAACCAATGCAGGTCTTAAAGGGGCTTTTAAGAAAAAGAAGATTGAAATTACTGCAGCCATTACTGAAAAAAACTATACGGATAAGGCCAGAGTAGACCATGTTCTCGCTCCTGAGGATAAAGAGAAGTTTTACAAGGCCCCTTCGAGCTATATTTCTAATATGATTGAAAATCACTCGAGTCATGTTTCTGAAAATACAAGTGCTCAAGTCAACAATCCTGGCTATGGAAAAATGGGACTTAATAAGCAGGTTCAATCGGCTAAGGATATCGGTAAAAAGATTAAATCCGGTCTTGATGAGTTTTTAGGAAAGGCAGAAGCACCTAAAGTCGAAGAGCAAATCATTGAAACAGCTCCTGAGTTTGAACAAAGACTGGAAAGAACGCCTCCTCCTGCTGCAACTCTTTCTACTTCAACTTCTAACTTGGAATATGAAAATCGAATTGAAAAACTGGAAACTCAGCTTCTCGAGCTATCTCAAGCAGTTGAAAAAGTTGAAAAAAGAGAGCCAATTGGACTTTATCACCTCAGAGTTAATCTGACTGGACATGATATTGATGAGAGTTATATTCAGTTTCTAATTAAAAAGGCTATTTTTGAGCTCTCCGAAGAAGATCTTAACTCTAGTGAAATTGTTTTTGATTTTGCTCTTAGAGAAATGGCACAGGAAATAAGAACAGAGATGCCTCTTTTTTCAAAAGCAGATGAAAATCATAGTGTAGTAACCGTTCTTATTAGTGAAACTTCTGTGGGGCAGTCGTCTATGACCATGAAGCTTGGTTCCATGGTTGAAAACTCTGTTATTGTTCAAAGACAAGTATCAGCGAGTCTTGAAAAAGAAACCGATCTAAGTGAAAAGGTTTTTAATCTCGACGTGAGAAGAACTCATGCCCAAGGAGAAATTTTTGGGGAGTGTAGAAAGGCCGTTGAGCAAAATAGAAATGTTTTTATAGATTATAAAATTTCACCTAATGATGTGAATGATGTTAAGAATTTTGTGGAAGGATTAAAGAGATCATTTGATAAGGTACAAGTTTTCCTTTCCCTATCAGCAATCAATAGTGAGAGTTATAATAGAAGAGTAGTGAATAAATATTCCAAGATTTGCAGTGGTCTAGTTGTGAACCATCTTGATCAGTGTTTAGATTTTGGAGCGTTATTTAACTTACAAACACTAGAGCATGCGATCCCTTTTGTGTTCTTTGGAACTGGTGAAGTTGTTCCAGATGATATAGAAGCCGCATCAAAGGAAAGAGTATTAGGCGGAATTTTTAATTTAAAATAAAAATTCGATCTTTTAAGGAGACAGGATGTCGACTACGAAGGCCCAGGAATGGCTTATTTCAAACAATAAGTTTGAAGATGAACTTTCTACCAATAATCAGTTTAGAGTTAAAAAAGCGAAAACAATCTCGATCACTGGTGGCAAAGGTGGAGTAGGGAAAAGCTCAATTAGCTTAAAGCTAAGTAGAACCCTCGCAGAAAACGGATACAAAGTTCTTCTTGTCGACTGTGATTATAATCTTTCAAATACCTCAATTAAACTAGGTCTTCCTGTTAATAATGATTTTCAGGCCCTCGTGAAAAGAGAAAAGACGATTGATGAATGTCTTTATAAAGAAAAGACTTTTCATCTTTTACCAGGCTGTAATGGAAACCTAGAGCTTTTTAGAGATGAGTTTAAGCTGGATCAATTCATCATAGAAATACTGCTGAAGCAGGAGCAAAACTACGACTTTATCTTTCTCGATAGTCCAGCGGGCGTCAGAAAAGAAAATCTTACTCTCAATGCCTACAGCGACTACCGCTTTGTGGTGGTTAATCCTGACAAATCTAGTCTGACAGATGCTTATAGCCTGATGAAGATTTTGAAAAATGATTATGGAATCCATGATAACCATTTGATTATTAATAAATCGACTTCAACAAAACAGGTTCAAAAAATCGTCAAAGTACTCTCTGAAACGGTTGAGAATTTCTTGAATACCCGACTACAAATATTAGGTTCTATCGAAAGATCTTCGGAAAACATGGATAATTTCGATCGCCATATGTTAAAAAATTCCGCTTCTAAAATTCACAACGATTTTTTAGAAATAATTAATAATTTTGTCGAGAAGAACTTGGGACTACCCGCCTTGGCCCCTATTGGAGCAACATGCAATCTGGGTCTTAGGGTTCCAAGAACTGAACATGAAGTTCAGGTCAAAACCTAGCAAGGAGTGCCTAGATGTCTTCTCTATCCAAAAAATTAAAAAATCTTAAAGACTACAGATGTACTGTGGATCCTAAGATTAAAGATGAAATAGTTGTGGAATACGCTCCACTCATAAAATATATTGCTCAAAAGATTGCAGCTAGGCTTCCTTCAAATATAGAACTTGATGACCTTATCTCCTGCGGGACCATTGGTCTGATGGATGCAATCCAAAAATTTGATCCAACAAGAGATAATAAATTTAAAACATACGCAGAATTTAGAGTGAGAGGAGCGATTTTAGATGAGCTTCGAGCACAAGACTGGGTACCTAGATCGATTAGAGAAAAAGCAAAGCTTGTTGAAAGAACTTATTCAAAGCTTGAATCGTCATTAGGTCGACCAGCGACAGATGATGAGATGTGTCAGGAGCTTGAGGTCACTCAGGATGAATTTCATGACCTTCTCAATAAGGCTAAATCGGTATCCCTATTAAATATTGATGACTCTTCTACTTTTAATAGAGGCGATAAGAAACTAATTGCAGGTCTAATGGAAAATAATCGCTCAGCAAATCCATTTAGTGCAGTTGCTTATAAGAATGCCAAAGAAAAGATCAAAGAAGCCATTCGAGCACTTCCAGAAAAACAAAGACTTGTTTTAAGTCTTTACTATTATGAAGATCTAAACCTTAAAGAGATTGGTCAGGTACTAGATGTAACTGAATCAAGAGTCTCACAACTTCATACTCAAGCAGTTCTTAAACTTAAAGCTAAGTTTAAAAATCTGTTTGATTCATCAGAAGATATAGCAGGGTAGGAATTGGAAGCAGTAGAGAAAGTAAAAAATGTTATTGAAGACCTTTATGTTGTAAGTGATTTAGACCTACATCCCTTTCTTGGTCAGCTTAATTTTTATATTTCTCAACTGAAAAACGAAAAGAAAGGTCAAGAGACTCTTGTTTTAAGGGAGCTTCCCTTTCTCACTAATTTTATGGATCTAAGCTTTCGATCTCTCATCGAAAACTATATTCAAAGATCGATTTATCTAAAAACTTGTAGAGTGAGTGCGAGCTTTGAAAATTATGATCTCTATAAGGCAGAGGCCCTGATGGCCCAGCTTCCATCGATTTTAAAGATTATTGCTCTCATTAAACTAAGAGGAGACCTCTTTGTTACCCTAGACGACCAGTTTTTGACGATCTCAGCGTCTCTCAGTAGACAAAATGGAATCAATGAACATAAATCTGATATTCTTGCTCAAATAAAGTCGATATTTGCACTTAAAACGTTAACGACTTTTCAAAT
>CBDUBC010000054.1:0-17698 GCA_965365285.1 uncultured bacterium | reverse complement strand
ATTAGCCTGTAGTTTCTGATTTTTCGGATAGTTTCTCTATAGTTAACCTGAGGAGCACCTACAACTACGTTGGCCTTAAATTCTCGTTTAAGTCTTTCAACATAGATTTCAAGGTGAAGCTCACCCATACCTGCAATTCTTGTTTCACCAGATTCTTCGTCTGTATAAACATGGAAGGTAGGATCTTCCTTAAGGAATTTCTGAAGTCCTTTAGACATCTTAGCTTGCTCATTTTTATCTACGCAAGAAATGGAAAGCTCAATAACTGGAATCGGAACATGAATACCTTCACAAGAAATATTTGTTAGGTTTTCGTTTGATACAAAAGTATCCCCGGAAGCACAGTCAACACCAACAAGCGCGATGATATCTCCTGCGTGTGCCTCATCAATGTTTTCTCTATCGTTAGAGTTCATTCGCACCATACGTCCAATTCTTACTTTCTTGCCTGTTCTTGTATTGTATACAAAGTCACCTTTGTTAATTCGACCTTGATAGATTCTGGTATAAGTTAGCTGTCCGAATTGCTCGTCAGTAATCTTAAACGCCATCATTACAAGATCAGCTTCTGGGTCTGGTTGAAGAGTAACTTTTTCACCTGTTTCAGAGTGAATTGCAGTTGGCTTTTCACACTCAAGAGGAGAAGGAAGGTATCGAGCAACAGCTTCAAGAAGTGCCTGAACACCTTTGTTTTTGAAAGCAGAACCAAGATAAACAGGAGTTAATCCTAGAGAGTTAACACCAGCTTTGACAGCTTGATGGATTTCTTCTTCAGAAAGCTCGTTACCTTCGAGGTATTTTTCCATAATAGCATCATCAAACTCAGCTACTTTATCAAGCATTTCTGATCTTAGTTCTTCAACTTGATCAACCATATCTGCTGGACAATCTTCAATTCTAACAGTTTCCCCATTGTCACCGTCAAAATAGATAGCTTTTCTTGTAATAAGATCAACAACGCCTTGAAAGTTTTCTTCTGCACCTATTGGAAGTTGCATAAGAACAGCATTGTGATTTAGTTTTTCTCTTAAGGCCTTAACACCATTGAAAGGATTTGCTCCCATTCTGTCCATCTTATTGATGAAACACATTCTAGGAACTCGGTATCTCTTCATTTGTCTATCAACTGTGATTGACTGAGATTGAACACCAGCAACAGAACAAAGAACGAGGATAGCACCATCGAGAACTCTTAGAGATCTTTCAACTTCGACTGTAAAGTCAACGTGGCCCGGAGTATCGATAATATTGATTCTTGTTTCTTTATCTACACCTTTAGCGAATGTAGTACCCTTATTTTCATAACCCTTCCACGTAACTGTAGTAGCAGCAGAAGTGATTGTGATCCCTTTCTCTTTTTCGAGTTCCATGTGGTCCATCTTGGCACCATCACCACCACCACGAACGTCTTCAATCTTATGAATCGTTCCGCAGTAATAAAGGATCCTTTCAGTTAGCGTCGTCTTTCCGGAATCGATGTGGGCCGAAATCCCGATGTTTCTCGTTTTGGCCATCAGTTTCATTTAAAATCTCCAGTCAAATAGTTGAAAAAATTAGGCGCATCATAATTGATGGGGTAGACCCAGTCAATCACTTAGACCTTGAATGGTAAAGAATTCTTCACCCCTTATATAAAAATAATAATTTACAATGCGTGTCTTTCAGAATATTACGGGGTCTTCGAAATTTGAGGAACATCTATGCCACTAGATATGGATAAAAAGCATTTGTACGAGGGTGTCAAAGCCTTGGTTAACGAGCAGGAGCACAACCATCTTCAATTAAGCCAACAAAAGCTCTTCACATTATTCAGTATCGCTTTCCAGTACTTTCTCTATAAAAGTACTAAAAATCCAGGGGCTTATGTGATTCGAATTGAAGATTCGAACCTAGCTGAAAAGCTTGCCAAAAGAAGTAAGGACAGCTCAACGAGACGTTTTCTTCAAACCCTTCTTCTTCCTCGAAAGATTAAATACGGAAAAAGCCAATTTTTCCTCGATTTCTTTCACCTAGGTAGTTGGAATCTCACCAATGATATCCCAAAGGATAAGATGAGAGGTGCTCTCATCGTTAAAAATTCTCAGGGTCGTCCTATGGAACCTATGATGGAAGACGATCCTGAAGTGGATGACATAAAAGATCTTCCTCCAAATCTATTTCTTAGCTCTCTTCTTGATGTGACCCCTGAAACCATCACTATAGCCTACGGCGAGTCCTTTGAAGGTCTCCATCGGTTTGACTTTGATTTCATTCAGCAAGAAAAAGAAAAAGCTCTTAGAGGCGTTAAAATCAACGGTGATATCTCTTGGAGTGAGGAAGATTAGTTTTTAAAATACTTCTCTCTAAGCTGACTTAGATTGCCTTCTAAACGAAATTTTCTCAAAGCAACATTGAGTTTATTCACAACTTCTTTATCTGCATTCTTTTTAAAGGCCATGTAGATGAATATGTTCTTTCTCGCCGTTAAAGCAATTTTATAATTAGTAAATCGTAACGCTGATGCTACGTGATCGACAACAATGGATCCTGTCGCCCAAAGATCAGCAGTATTATTTTTTAATTCTAAGGCCGCTTTTTTATCACTGATTACAGATCGTGGGTTAAAACCATTTTCACTTAGGAGATCTTTGAAGGAATCTCCATCCTTGAGGATAACTTTGTAACTAGCGGCCTCTTTGAGATATCCTAGCCTGTAAGATATATTTCTCTTTCCTACGAGAACCCAGTCATTTGAAATATAGGGACCGACCCATTGAAAGTCCTTTTCAATATCTTCCGTTCTTTCCAAGGAGAGAACGGCATCAATTTCACCGGCACGAAGTAATTCAAGATTCTTTTTACGTGACCCCATATAAAGTTCGTAATTCACTCCACTTTCTTTTGATAACATCTTTAAAAGTTCAACGGAAAAGCCTGTAAATTCGCCATTGAGGGCATTTTTGTAATGAAGAGGGGCGAAATAGTCACAATGAATAGTGAGAGCGCAACTTAAGCTAGGAATAAGAAATAAAAATATTAATAATCGGGCCATGAATTTATTTTAAAACAAAAGAAGGCCTTGGTCTTAGTGTTTATTGATAAGAAATTTTTAGATTTGATTTAGGCAAAGTTCCATTCGGTTCTTTGTAGTGATTGGTACAGAAATGAGTTAGATCAATAAACACCGACCAAGGCTAATTTGGTACCAATCGGAGTGTTGCCAATATATAAGCAAAGCCCGTGCCAAAACTATATCTAGTAAATTCAATTACTTGACGCATTAAATTATAATTTCAAAGTACTTTTCTGGGACCAAAAAAGTATCCTTTTGTCTCAAGTGGTCCCTATTTCTTGACGAAATGAATCATGTAAATAAGGAGGAACCTTGAGATTTGTATTCTTTCTACTATTCACAGTGAGCGCCTGCTCGACTAATCAACGAGACATAGCTTCTTTAATGACTACCGGCACTCAAAATTATTGTCACACAAATTCAAATGGTTTTTCCCAGTGCCACTACGAAAGTCTTAAACAATGCTACCAGGCAACCAAGTTTTTAAAGGGCGATTGCACAGTTAAATAAATTTTTTCCAAATTTTGGTGAGCTTTTCCAAATAAGTTTTAGAATCATTAAGAGTGAAAAAGGGCGAGAAAGAGAATCTCACAGCACCTCTTGCCAAGGCATCATCTAATCCAATTGCGAGAAGAGTTTTATTCGGCGTTGACAGCCCTGAAGAACATGCTGATCCTCTGCCTACATCAAACCCTGCCATGTCCATGGAGGCGACCAGAGCATCGCTTTTAATCTCTTTAAAAACAGCAAAGATAGTATTGAGATTTCTCTGATTGGCATCTTCACCAATAATTAAAACCTTTTCTCCAAAGATTTCTTTTAATTTATTTTCAAAATATTCTTTTCCCTCATAAAGGGCAGAAGGATTAAATCGCTCTTTCACATACTGAAGCGATATTGAGACGGATTCAACTCCCATTGGATTTTCTGTTCCTGAGCGATACCCTGCTTGCTGAGATCCGCCTTGGATTAATCCCTTAAGAGAAGATTTCTTTTTAACAAGAGTAAAACCAATACCTTTAAGCGCCCCAAATTTGTGACCAGAATAAGAGTAAAAATCAAGTTCCGTATGGAGTTGATCCCAATCCTCTATTTTACCAACGGCCTGAACAGCATCGACGTGAATAAGAGCTCCTGTCTGCTCTTTTATTTTTTGAGCAAGCTCCAATGCCCATACCACTCCTGTTTCGTTATTAACCCAAGTAAAGTTAAGGAGCTTAACACCAGAGTGCCTGGAAATTTCTTGCACAATAGTTTGCAGATCAAAGTCACAATTTTTACTAATAGGTAGAGCATGGGCTTCGAATCCGAGAAGCTCGAGAAAATCATTTTGCGCTCGTGGAGCGGCATGATCTGATTCAAAGTAGAAATAATGAAAGGGTTTATTGGCCCTTTTTTCTTCAAGAGCTAGAGATTTAACAACCGTATTAATGGCCTCGGTCGCTCCAGAATGCCAAAATATATCATGAGTTCTAATTGTGCCTAATGTCTTTTGAATTGAGACCTGAGCATTGGTCATGCTCATCCTTGCTAAACGTCCGGAGCTATGTTCAGAACTAGGATTACAGACAGAAAAATCCCCTTTTTGGAGCCAGCCTAGAACCGGCTCACAAAGAGGGGATGTTGCATTGAAATCAAAATAAACGCGATTACTGGTTAGCTTCTCCAAATGGCTTCCTAACAATATCTTCAGTTGGTGACTGAGGATTAACTTGATTAGAAGCATCTATAGTCGAATCGGCCTTAGCCTGTCCAGCATTGATCGCTTCTTGGATGTCTGCTTCCTTAGATTTTCTCACAAGATCACCTAAAGAAGTCGTCGAGAGATACTCTCTCATGATAATTCCAAGATTTTGAAAATAGTTTCTGGAGAGATGGAACTCCACTGTGTTCGCCATCTCTGCTTCCGTGCCTAGGATATCCTTGGCAGGATTGATATTTTCTCCAACGCAATCAAGGATGTCTTTAATCGTAATTTCATCCATTGATCTTGAGAGAACATATCCACCACCTGGTCCTCTAACAGACTTAACAGTTTGCCCATTTCTAAGCTTTCTGAAAAGTTGCTCAAGGTAGTGAAGAGAGATGTTTTGTCGTGTTGAAATCTCCTGTAGTCTTACAGGATTTCCGTTGCTGTGTGCGGTTAGATCAAGCATTGCTCTAACTGCGTAACGTCCTTTTGATGTAAGTCTCATTGGTAATCCTCCATAAATCCAATTAAAACCGAAATAAAAATCTTAGTTTTAAGGGTAATCTTGAGGTTCGTCCTTTGGACCTAAGATCACCAGTTAATAAGGAAAGAAAATTTCTTCCCTCAAGTTTTAAATATTATCACTCGGGCAAAACTGACACGTCAATACCTCTTGAAGAGAGAATTAAACAAAATTCATCCATTTTTTAAGTTAACCTAGTTAAGAGCTCTTAACTTATCAATATTTATAGGAATTTAGGGAGTTTTGAAAAGAAAATATAAAATACTCTTACATCTCTTTTTCGAATACCGGACATATTCAATCGGAATAAATTTCCTAATAAAGTGGCCCTAAATCTTTTAGAAGATAGTTACGAGTCACTTCCTCCTGATTTTCTCTTGCCTCATTAATCTGTATATCGAGTTCATAATAGGAGTATTCCTCTCCTACCTCATTTTGAATTTCTCTTAAAAAAGGTCTTCCCCACTCGACGATAAAAAACTCTTTGTTTTCTAAATAGAGAGGGATTTCTAAATGAATAACTTCTTCTGATTCTTTAAGTCGAAAAAAATCGGCATGGGCGATTCCACCTTTCTCGTGAACGATGCTATAGGTTGGGCTTTGAGCAGGTTCCTTCGAATCTCCAACAAACTTTTTAGTAAAAGTAGTCTTTCCCGCACCGACAGGACCAGAGAGTATAAGCACGGCCGGCTTTTCAAGAATCTCTCTTACCTCTGAGACAATATATTCCAAATCATTCTCAAGTACTTTCTTCCAGGAACGCAATTCTTTCATGAAACATCCAAAGCAAAATTTTTTTCTTACTTTCTATTTTCCATTTCTACAAAGGATTCCGAAAGGTGATCAATAATTGCCCCCGCAGTCATACTTCGAGAGCCTAAGGCTTTTGCTGCATTTTTTCCGCTTAATGTATGGACCATAACTCCAAGACAAATAGACTCATAAAAAGGATCTGGTTTTCTGAAAAGCTGACTCAAAGCTCTTTCCGGCCGCACCTGTCCCATGAGACCACCGATTATGCCTGCAAGAACATCACCACTACCTCCAGTGGCCATACCATCATTGGGATAATAGTTGATAAAAGTTTCTCCACTTGGAAATGAAATAAAAGTACTCGAGCTTTTTAGCACAATACAACAGTTAAGAGCATCCACAACTTCTTTAACGAGACCAATTGGGTTTTCTAAAACTTTTTCTTTGGATGAGTCACTAAATTGAGCAAACTCTCCAATATGAGGCGTAAGAACAGTTGGTCCTTTTCGTCTAAGAAAAGTATCACGATCTTTTTCTATAGAAATTACTTTAATGGCATCGGCATCAAGAATTACAGGCCCTGAAAAATTATTAAGAACATAGAGTACTATTTCTCTCGTTTTTTCACTTACTCCCATACCTGGACCAATTACGACAGCATCGTATTTTTCCATATCTCTAAGATTACTTTCTACAACCTTGGGGTTTTCAGTCGAAGGAATCATGCCCGACATTACTTCGGGAATTAGTTTAGCCACCAGTTCTTGATAATTCTTTTCCCAAGTCGCAGCGGTCACCAATCCTGCACCTACTTTTAGAGAAGCTTCAGAAGCAAGGCTTAAGGCTCCACATAGACCGTGACTTCCGCCTAAACAAAGTACATGGCCAAATCGATTTTTATGATCAAACTTATTTCTCGCTTTGAAAAGAAAGCTATGTTCATGAGGATCAAGAAGAAACTTATCTCCACTAGCAAAAAGTTTTTTAGGAATTCCAGAGTAAAGAGGCTTAATACCACCAATAAAGTGTGCCCCTTTGCCTACATAAAGACCTGTCTTAGGAAGGCCTATTGCGAGGGTAATGTCTGCTCTTATTGCGGCACTCATAACATCACCTGTATCCCCATCCACTCCGGAGGGAATATCGACTGAAATTGTAATACTTTTATTAGCATTAATAATGTTTATGATCTCAAAAAGGTAGTTAGAAACAGGGCTTCTAAATCCTGTGCCTAAAATACCATCAACGACAATATATTCATCCTGAGTTTGAGTGAAGTAGCTTGATATTTGATCTACGTTTTTAATTTCACTAATTTTGATACCAAAGTTTTTTGCTAAATGGATTTGTCTTTGAAGCTCTTGAGATTCTTCTCCTGGAAAAAGGAGAAATGCCCGACATACATGCCCGTGATTTTGAAGATTTCTTGCCATTGCTAAGGCATCGGCACCATTATTTCCCTTCCCAATCATGAAAACAATTTCACCATAGTGTTTGTTTTTAAGGTGAGTTTCAATGATATAATTGGCACCGCTAATTCCAACGGTTTCGACTATTAGATCTTCAGAGAAGCCATACTCTTTTTCCGCTTGCTCTTCAATTTCCTTCATTTCTATTTTATCAACAATTCTCATACAGGATTCATCCTTTTTGCATCAGAGAAAGCATTTTCTCTACAACCGTGCCGAGTCCTTCAAAAATACTTTGAGCAATTATCCAATGGCCAATATTATATTCTTCAAATAATCCTTGTTGGACTAAAGGAAGTACGGATTCATCTGTTAATCCATGTCCTGCATGGACATGAATATTGTGCTCCTTAAGCCTATGATAAGTCTTTTTAAATTGCTCTAGATGAGGTTCTATGTTGCCATTTTCAAGAAAAACCTTAGCATAATCACCTGTATGCACTTCAACCGCATCGATAAGGGACTTTAGTTCAATCGCCTTTCGATCAATCACTTCATTGGCCTCAAGGAAAAGAGAAATTTTAAGACCTTCAATATTCGACTTAAGTTTTTCACAGGTTGCTTTTATTTTTTCAAACTGAGCAGAGTCATTCAGATTAAGACCTCCCTCAGTTGTCCTCTCTTCTCTTTTTTCTGGAACAAGACATATCCACTCAGGATTAACATCAATAGCGAGATCGATAATATCTTCAGCACATCCCATTTCCAGATTTAGTGGTTTTTTAAAACTTTTAGTGACTTCTTTAACATCATAAACGTCCGAGTCTTGAATATGTCTTCGATCTTCTCTTAAATGAATCGTGATTTGATCACATCCTTTTTCAAGACAGACTTTGGCAGCATCTTTTACTTTGGGGTAGAACTCCCCTCTTGCTTGTCTGAGTGTGGCCACATGATCAATATTTACGCCTAATCTGGCCATAGATTCTCCTAGGATAGTTCTTTAGAGACAAGATGGACGAGTTCATTACAAAGTTCTTCAACTTTGAGCTCACACTCTCCCTCGACCATTACTCGAGCGAGAGGCTCTGTCCCTGAATAGCGAAGAAGAACTCTTCCTTTACTTCCAAGAGAAGTTTTAACTTCATCAAGCTTATTTTGAATACTACCAATACTTTCAAGAGGTGGTTTATTTGCTACTTGAGCATTTTTAGTAATTTGCGGATAAAGTTTCACTTCTTTTACGAGTTCACTCAAAGACTTTTGATAATGCTTTACACATTCAATAACCTTAAGCGCACCCACGCAACCATCACCTGTAGTTGAGTAGTTTTTAAAAATAACATGTCCAGAAGGTTCACCACCTAAAATAGAACCATTCTCTCTCATTAGTTCAATAATATATCGATCACCAACTTTAGTTCTCGCAAATTTGAGTCCTAGACTTTTTACAAAGTTTTCAAGTCCAAGATTACTCATAACGGTTCCTACGACCGTATCGCCTTTTTTAAGAACGCCTTGATCAAGAAGAAGCTTAGCAAATAGACCAATCACTTGGTCCCCATTGATCACTTTTCCTTCTTTATCAATAACGAGGAAACGATCGGCATCACCATCAAGACAAATTCCAATATCGGCACGGTATTGATGAACCGCTTCTTGGGCTTCCTCAGGGTGAAGACTTCCACAATTGAGGTTAATATTTTCCCCGTTTGGAGAAGTCCCAATTGTAAAAACTTCGGCCCCTAATTCTTTAAAGATCATCGGGGCGATTTTATAACCAGCTCCGTTGGCGCAATCAAGAACAATTCTCATGCCTTCAAGATCAAACTGATTTCCAAAAGCATTCTTAGTATGAACAATATAGCGTCCAAAAACTTCATCCAGCCTTTTCGCTCGACCAAGGGTATTACCAAGATGCTGAGGCATAAGTTCAGGGCGACTAATATAATCTTCTAGTTCTTTTTCTACAGCATCTGGTAATTTGAATCCGTTTTGATCGAAGATTTTAATTCCATTATCACTGTAATTATTATGAGAGGCAGAAATCATAACTCCCGCATCGGCTCTCATCGATCCTGTAACAAATGCCACGCCCGGTGTTGGCAATGGACCGGTGAGTATAACCTCTCCACCTTGACTACAAACACCGGCCGAAAAGGCCTGTTCGAGCATATAGCAGCTTAGACGAGTATCTTTTCCAACAATAATCATTGGCTTTTTATTTCGATTATTCTTTTTTTGAAAATAGTAGGTCACGGCCCTTCCTAGGGCGGTCGCGATTTCGCAAGTCATTGGATAAACATTTGCCTTGCCTCTTATTCCATCAGTGCCAAAAAGCTTTCTTTCGGTCATCCCTACTCCTATAAACGGGGAACAAAAACTTTAATATATTCAGGGTAAATACGCAAAAGCTCAACATCTTTCGGTAGTTCTACTTCAACTTTTGCTTTAAGGGCACCAGTTTTATCAGAGGGTGTAATAAGTCGTGCCTTGAGCTGCTTAGGGTCGATATCCACATCATCCGGAACTAAGACATCAAGCGTCAAAGAAAATTCCTTATCTAAGATTTCAAGGTTTTGTGCGATTTTAGGCACTAAAGGCCCTACCTTGAGCCTCCTCTTAGGCTTTTTAATCTTTAGTTGAACTTCAATAGGGGTTTCAAGATTAAGCCTGAAAAGAGAGCCAGGTCTACTTGGAAGGGTCTTTAACGTGGAGGTAAATCTAACCTTATCCAAATCAATAGGAAGAGTTTGAATAAATTTGAGCCGCTTAAGAGGCTCATAGGCCCCCTGCACCTCAATTTTTTTTGGAAGAAGCTTAACGTTTTCGAGGATGAGATTTTCTTTAAGCTCACCAAAAAATTGTGCCTTTAGGGGAATCATTTTTTTGATTGTACGAGAGAGCTTTACCTTCACTTTGGACGGATTCATCTCAATAAGCTCAGTTCCAAAAGGCAGAGCAATATTTTTTGATTCTAAGGAGTAAGTAAAATGTCTTTTATGGGTTTGAGCAATATTTAACTCATAGCGAGGCTGGAAATCATGAATTTGCTTTAGAAAAAACTTTGTCCCTTTGATCTTAATTTTTAGCTTTTCCGAACTTAATCTGGCCACACTTTTCCCTTCAGGAGTAATAATGGTCAAGGGAATTTCCTTAACGACGATTTGACTCTCTGAATTTTGAACATAGAACCAAAGCAAAAGGGAAATAAAAAAAGAAATGGAAAGTAGCTTTTTATTCAAGTACAAGCTCCTTTCTTGTTTGACCATTCTTCCCTAACCAAAATTTGAACAGGCTCGATCGAAGATGCTCGGTATCTTTACACAAAAGACATTTTCCTTTGTGAAAAACTCTAATATCGCCTGTTTCTTCACTAACGGTTAAAACAACACTATCAGTGACTTCTACGAGTCCTAATGCGGCCCTGTGACGAGACCCATAAAATTTTTCTTCGTCACCACTTTTGGTGAGAGGTAAAAATATTCCTGCTGCAAGTATTCTACCTTTTCCAATTATAACCGCCCCATCATGAAGGGGTGAATCTGTGGAAGCAAAGGAGAGAAGGATATCGGAATTAATAGGAGCATCGATATGGGTTCCTTTAACGGAATAATTTGAAAGGCTTTGGCCATTTTCAAATGCAATAATAGTACCCAATTTTTTTTCTCTTAATTTTTTAACGGCCTCAATGATTTCTTCAATTTCATAATGAAATTTGTTTTTTTTAATACCCCCCAGGCTGCCAGACCTTTTAAAAAAGGAACCAAGCCCGTGACGAATTTGATCCTGAAACAGAACAATAACAATAATGAAGATAGAGTCAAAAAATTTAGATAGAAGCCAGTTGAGGGCCTGAAAGTGAAAAGTTATACTAAAAAGAAACAAGATAAATAAGGAAAGAAGACCAAGAACAACTTTAGTGGCCTTGGTACTTCTCATAATAGATAAGGCCTTGTAGATTAGTAGCGTCACCAAGACGATATCAAAAAGATCATTCCAATGGACTTGAGTGAAAAATAAATTGATAAAATCGAACATAAGTCATTTACACTCTAAACCTATTGGAAAGGTTACTCAAATTTTATTTAACGCCTCTCCAAGAATAAGAGCACTGCGAAGTCGAGTGGTGGTCTCCTCACTTAGGCCTGATTCTGAGCATGACTCGAGTAATCCTTTTATTCGCTGAGCTGTCTTTTGGTGACAGTTTCCATGAACCATTATGGATGAGAGTGCGTCACCAAAATGAGCATAGATATGAATCCAGCCTATGACCTCTACAAAATCTCTTTTTTCTTTTTCTCTTGGCAAGTTCTCTTCAATCTTTTGTACAAGTTGATCCAATTCTTCAGAGGAAATTTCTCTCCATTCTTTACGGTCTTGGTTGATAAGATCGGAGAGCAGAAGAGCACTAAAACTACGTTTGAGCACCTTCGTCATTTCAGTCCCTTCATCAAAAAGAAATTCACTGCTCTTAAGAGTAAGATACATTTTTTTATTGCTTTCTCTTGTATTTTCGCTTCCTCGAATAAAACAGCATAAAGAATTATAAATAAGCTCATCTCTTATTTTTCCATCGAGTTCTCCTAACCCATTTAAAAGTTGAGGCCAATAAATACATGGTGCTAATGCCCATTCTGTGTAAGTCATCATCTCACCACCTGTTGAATAAGTAGATCTCCAGAAATAAAACCATTAACGACAAATTGATGTTCTTTCGCCTCCAAATAAGCAAAAGGGTGTTTTCTTAAAAAACTTTGATCATTTAGTGATGACTTTGGGGCGAGAACGATATTATAAACCTTACTCTTTGAATTAAAGGAAAGAATTGATTCAATTTCTTCGGGTCCATCTATGGTTTCAATGCGATCCCCAACTCTAAACTCATCGGCTTTCACTATAATACTATTTTGGTAGAAAGGATGGTTATTAGTTGCTGTAATTGATTTTCCATTTGTAGTGGTAATTTTTAAGAGGTTCTTTTCTTCAAATCCACTAACTCTCTCGTATACAACCCTTTTTTGTACTCCATTTGGATTCATCGGGATATGGTAAGCCTTAAGATCCTTAATAGAGATCGTTCGACCATTCTCAAGAGATATTTTGGAATCTCCCAATACGCAGCCTCTACGATCCCTTCCTGTGTCCCTAATCGTTCCATCACGATCAATCACATAATGCATTGTGTGTCCTAATGATGAATACATTACGAAAATAGAAAAAATTAAATTCTTCATACAAATCTCCTTGTTTTTAATTTTGAAATTCATATGATTTATGTAAAAACTCTTACAAGATTTCGTACGAAAGCTTTCTCGTGAAATATGACGCTATTTTGATGAGTTGACTCTCTCACCCGAAAAAGGAGACTTTATGCCCTTTGAATATATTGAAGTACCAACAAAAGGGGAAGGTGCCTACCTGATTACCTCTCCTCTAGAGGAAAGAATTAAAGATGTTTCAGAGGGTCTCCTCTACATTTTTTGTACTCATACTTCGTGTGCTTTGATGATAAACGAGGCCTATGATCCAAATGCTATTTTAGACGTCTCTCGCTTCCTTACGCATTTGGTTCCAAGGGATTGGCCTCATTATAAACATACTGAAGAAGGGCCTGATGATAGCCCGTCTCATATTAAGTCTTCTCTTTTACAAAACTCACTAATTCTTCCAATCGAAAATGGAAGACTTTCTTTAGGGACCTGGCAGGGAGTTTATCTTTGTGAATTTAGAGATCAACCAAAAAGAAGAAGCTTAAAAATAAGAATTCTACATCTCTAGGCGGCATTATCCTCTTCGGTATCATCTGAGTAAAGATTTTCAAGAATTTCATCACTGGTTAAAAGTTTTTTACGAAGGGCCTCTCTAGAGATGCCCATTTCCTTGGCTGCCTTAGATTTATTACCGTTATTTCTTTTAATTTCTTGTAGTATCATTTCTCTCTCGGCAAGAGCTACTCGATCTTTTAATGGTAATCTAAAATCCGAGATATGAGGAATCTCTCCAAATACTCTTTTCTTCGCAGATATATCTAATATTGGAATGGCATTGTTTTCTAATTCTATCTCAGAGATCACATGGGCTTTTGGGTTATAAAGAACGGCTCTTTTAACCGCCGCTTTAAGCTCGGTTACGTTTCCTGGCCAGTCATATTCCTGGAATTGATCCATAACTTTTTGTGTAAAGCTCTTAAGCAAAAGACCTTGTTCCTTACACTCAAGTTTAACGTAATAATCTATGAGAAGAGGTATATCATCAACTCTTCTTCGAAGTGGTTCTAAGCTTATTAAAGCTGAAGAAATATATCGATAAAGACCTTTATGAAATAATCCGTCCTCTACTAACCCACCGGGGTCATTCTTACTGGTAAAAATAAATCGTACATCAAGAGAATATTTACTTCCAGGAATACCTTTTTCTTCAAGGATTTCAAAAAGCTTAGATTGAAGCTCAACAGGGAGCGTATCAATATCACTAAATATAAGTGTTCCTTTTCGGCATTTGATCAGTTTTGAATCCTTATCATCCACTCCCCACTCATTACCCCAAATTTCTTTTTCTAAAGTTTCTATATCAGGGTTAGAACAATCAATAGACTCAATCGTATTAAGACCTCTTTGGCCTTCTCCATGAATAATTTTAGCGAGAAGTCTTTTACCAACACCAGATTCACCAAGTATTAAAACCGGTGTATCGATATCTTTAAGTTTAATAATAGAGCTTCTAAGACTCGTTACATGATGAGTTTTTCCAATGATCACATCTCTTCTATTATAAGGGGTACTGAATCTTCGAATAATGGACTTTTCAGAGAGAGGAGTAAAATTATGGTAAACGGAAGAAAAGACTAAAGTAAGAACCTTCATAATCTTTTCATCTTCTACAGTAAAACGATCCTCATTCTTTTTATTAAGAACTTGAATTACCCCTACAATCTTATCTTCTCTGTTATGAATAGGATGACAAATAATTGATCTGGTTTGAAAATTAAGTTTCTTATCAAAAGTAGGATTAAACCTTGATTTATCATTTTTAACATCAATATTAAGTGCCACTCCTGTCGTAAAAACAGAACCAGCAATCCCAAGACGATAATCGAAATGAAGATTTAGTTTTTCAACACCCATTGCGGCAACTGCCTCGAGTTCATTGGTTTCCACATTAATAAGAAAAATAGTTGCTCTTGAGGCATTCATAACTCTACAAACTTCTTCAAGTAAGCTTTCAACAAATCCTTCTTTACCACCAATCAAAGAGATATCTTTAAATAAAGAAAGAAGAAGACTGAAGGTTTCAATACCATCAGAGACTTCACTATACTGGTTATTTAAAGCAGACTCAATAATACAATGCTTAGAACGATCTGGAGTAAAACCGGATACAAAATATTCTAGAAATTTCTTAAGTTTGGGTTCTTCATCTAGCTGAACGCCATAAATGATGTCCTCATCTTCTAGAGCATTTGAAAAGGAACGAACAATTGTTCCACTAAGATCAAGATGAAGTTTTCTATACTGAAGGGAGATCACTAAGTCGGTGCCCACTGAAATTCTTTCTTTCGATTTAAAACCAAGACCAGTCATACTCAAATCAATGAGCTGTCCATCTTCGATGTATTCATTTTTCCCAACAGAGATATCTTTCTCGACGAGAAAACGTAAATTATCGGCCTTTTCCACAGGAATACGGAATGACTGATAAAATTTAAATTCACTTAATCCATCAAAAACACTCAAAAGACGGTCCTCCTATCCGAGTTTTCGGTAAAGGACCTTATATTCTTTAGCTTTTTACTTAAGTATTGGAATTTTAGTTATTAGGCCAACTAAATATTATTGGCATCTGTTTTTGTATCTGCAGACAAAGGCAGATTATCTCTAAGGTCATGAAGAAGGGCCGATTGAAGGGCCGGCTTAAATAGGTTCCAAAACTCGCGGTGTCTTCTATTATCAGAGCTTGGAAGCTCAAGCGTATAAGTTGGTATCCCTCTTTCATTACCAGCATAGTTTCCAAGACTGCCTGGAAAGAATGGATAATCTTTCACACGATAGCCTTTTGCTTTTTGGCTCATGCTTTTTAAGAGGGCATTGGCCTTAAATCCCACAACATTCTCAACACTGGAGACAAGTGCAGGCCCATCATAGTCAAGCATCGTTAAAGGGGCATGAACAGAGATAATCTTACTTGGCTTATATCTTTTAATGAGATTCACTTGAAAGACGACCTCTGGCTCAGAAAGAGGTTTTTCACCTGGATATCTTCGTTTGTCTTTTCCATATCTTTTTTTCCAGAGCATAAGGGCCCTATCATCCCAATCTTCTGTAGGGAAATTTCGGTTGATATCAATATGACGATGATTAGTTCTCGTTGGATTATCCTTGAAGAAGGAATCAGGATTAACAATAGGTGCAACTACAATATTTCTTTGATGATAGTGCTCATTATAATTTTCCATAAGGTAATAAATCAGATCGAAGCAAAATTTAATCGGAGTGATCTCATCACCATGTACGCCACAAAGAACCATAGTGGTATCGACTACATTTTTATCTCGACTTTCATCCCCGAAAGTTACCCAAATAAGAGGATCACCTAGAACAGAGTTTCTTACATGGTGCCAACCAATTTCTTTACAACGACTTCGTCCCCAACCCCAATGAAGGAATTTTTTGTCGACCTTCCTACAGTAATTTTTTACAGCAGCATTATTTTTGTGAGTGTCCCACTCATAAGGTTTAGCCTTAATTTTTAGAGGTGGTTTAACCTCAACCACTTTGGACGGTTCTTTTTCTTTCTTTTCAGTTGGTTCTACTTTTTCGTTTTTATCGATAAAGGAAGAAAAGGGAAGATCGAAATTAGAACATGCAACAGCAAGAGCTGAAACAAATAAGACAAGAATAAGCTTCTTAAACATCTTCAAATGACCTTCCTTAAAAACAGGATATGCGTAACATTATTCTAATGGGAGCAGAATAGTTTTTCCAATAAAACTTATGGTTTTTAGACAATACGCATATAATACTTAACACAAACCCTTGTTTTCAGATCAGGAATTCCTTAAAATAACTATCAAGGAGAATATAATGAAGAATTGGTTGTTTTTATTCTATTTTTTACTACCATGCATTACGACAGCTCAAACTGATGAGCAGCTCGAGAATATGTCTAAAGAAGAGCTGATTGAACTCTATAAGAAGCTTCAAAATCAAAAGAGACATGAGCACCCAAGCACAGGTTTTGAGGGGCTCTTTAGAGAAATGAGTAAGCGAATGCAAAATATGTTCAATGACCCTTTCTTGCAAGGCCTAGAAGATGATGACTTTATGAGCATGGGAATGGGGATTGGTTCGCAGGGACCTGAAATTAAAAACTATAGAAAAGGTGATCAATACATCGTAGAAATTAATACCACTAATATCGATAAGAGCTCTCTTAAGCTTAATATTAAAAACGGAATGATTAGTATAAGTGGGAAGACTCGTATAGATAAAAAGAATGAAGGTTCAGGCTCTCAAAGCTTCATGCAATACGAATCAAGCTTCAGCCAGAGCTTTCCTGTTCCGGACGGTGCGGATGAGGAAAAGGTTGATATCAAAACGGAAGAAAATAAAATGATCCTAAGTTTTCCACCTAAAAAGATTGGAAAGGTTATTTAATTACTGAACCTCGAGGACTTCTTCAAAGTGCTTGAGGTTTTCCTCTTCAATATAAAGACTTCGGTCAAGTCCTTGATTCATAATGTCTTCGATATAGAGAGGTATTTTTACTGCTCTATATTTTTTTCCATTGCTTAATCTAATCCAGTAACCCTTTTTAACAGAATCAGCTAAAACAATATTGATGGGTTTAATACTTACTATATGATCCAAGTTTAAGAGAATTTCTTCCTCTCTTTCCCGAATAGGCTCATTTTCTTTGATAGAGAGTAACGTAAATTTTGCAAATTCCATACTTATTCGCTCCTATTGTGGGGATATAACATTGCTTGGCCCACCTATCCAGTAAAAATCAGAATTCCTAAAATAATGACAAGCTCCATTACCCTTGCCTATAATTCCAGCAAAGGAAAAAGTTTATGGGAAAAAAAATCATAGCGTTTATTATTCTTCTCTTACTTCTCATTGGTGGAAAATGGGTCCTTTGGGACATGGAGATCTCCTCTGGAAAACGTGTTGGTAACCTTGTTAAAATATCCAAAAAAGGCCGAGTTCCCTTTTTACAAACCTGGGAGGGGACCTTAGATGAAGGAAGCGGGGATAAGCTTACGTCGT
>CBDUBC010000053.1:0-18389 GCA_965365285.1 uncultured bacterium | reverse complement strand
TGCATGTGTTAGGCACGCCGCCAGCGTTCGTTCTGAGCCAGGATCAAACTCTCCAAGCTAAAACGATATTCTTTGTTGTTTTGAATTTATTAAAGAATTTCTAGGTTTCTAAACTACCAATTTAAACAATTGGGGTCTGGATAAAAGACAGAGTCTCCGTTTAGATTACTCCAGACCTGTGGTTTTACCTACTTTCTTTCTCATCTTAACCAATTCCCCGAAGGAAAAAGGTTTTTTTACATTATTTGAATTTTAAAAGAGCTAACAAACCCATCGAATCTGAATTCGATTATTTGTTGTTGCCATCAATTTTGGCGTGAAAAGGAATCTATAAAAGAACTGGTTTACTGTCAACACCCTAAACTCTTTTTTTTCATTTTTTTTTATTTTTTTCTTCAACTACCCAACTTCGCTAACTCGCGCTATAATGGGAGGATAAGTTAACTAATTGGAATTTATGGGAAAGATCCTCTTTTTGGCCACTATTCTTTTTTTCGCTCAGGGGTGTACAAAATCTTCAAATAACTCCCTATCCCTTGTTGCAGACGAGAAAAACAGTGAATTGAAGACCGATGATCACAACTTAAGTCTTAAAAAAGCTATTCTTAAGACTATTCATGGAAATATCACCATAAAATTTTACCCCAAACACGCTCCTCATACTGTCTCTCGTATCATGAAACTCATCCAAGATGGTTTTTACAATGGTCTTAAGTTTCATAGGGTTATCCCTAATTTCGTTGTACAAACTGGAGATCCTACAGGCACAGGAACGGGTGGAAGTGGCCAAAAATTAAAGGCAGAATTTAATGAAATTCAACATATAAAAGGAACCGTGGCCATGGCCCGTGCTCAAAATCCAGATAGCGCTGATTCACAATTTTATATCGCTTTATCCACGCTTCCACATTTAGATCGAAAATATACAGTTTTTGGGCAAGTTACAGACGGGCTTGAAGTACTCGACAAGATATCTAAGGGAGATCAGATTTTAAACTTCTCCCTTATCGAAAAATAATTATTTATTTCCTTTAACTTTTCTATTTTTAAATAAAACAAAAATAACGGAGAAAAGAAAAAATCCTGCCATTATTTCAATCGCTTCTATCGCAAAGGTATGGAGTTTTCCTTGTCCTTTTCTTAAAGGTTCATAGTGACCGGCATCGACAACTGAGCTTTTCATTACTTCTTTGGACATAACTATACTTCCTTTAAGTTTTAACGATAAATGGTCTCGATAACGAGAACGTAAGCATATAAAGCAGCTACGACTGGAATAGCGGCGATAAATTGAAGCCACCCTTTTTCGTCTTTTAAGTGCATATAAAAATAAGCTACGGCCCATGCCTTAACAACCGCAAGACCTGTAAGACTAATCCCTTTAATCAGCTTAGACCATGACTCTATGTTTGGAATATAAACTTCCACTGCGGTCAAAAAGGTTAAGAGAAAAAATACGGCCATGTATTCTTTAAAATGACTTTTATGTGCGACTTGGGAATTTCCACCCATGGGTATCTCCTTCAACTTTTTTATAAATGATAATTAAACAGGTTAACTAAAAGTCCTGTATCTCGAATCAACTGATTCATATCTTCTTTACTAGAACTATAATAACCTCTAATTCGCCCTTTTTGATCTACTAGAACGAATTTTTCCGAGTGAGCTATATCATAGACTGTTCCACTCTCCCTTTGAGGATCTATGGGCACTTTGAAGCCATCTAGCAGTAGACTGTTCACTTGTTCTTCCGTTCCCGTAAGAAAGTTCCAGTTACTGGGATTGACCTTCCAGTCTCGAGAATATTTCAACAATACATTCGGAGTATCATTGACTGGATCCACGGTAAAAGTCACTAGTGATGCTACTGACTTAAGATTTTTAATTCGGTTTTGCAGATTAAGAGAAGCGTTCATAATCATGGTGCAAGTTGTGGCACAATTAGTGAACAAAAAATTTGCGATATAAACCTTTCCCTTTAGATTTTTCGAACCAAAACTTTCACCAAACTGATTAGTCATCTCATACTGTGGAAGTTTGTAGAGCACAGGGGGAAGTGGAGGAAGTTCTCTATTAAAAGATCGAATCAATGGAAGTGCAAAGCCCACGAGTACAAAAGTAAGCCAAACGCTTTTTTTCATAACGAGCTTTTCAAACCAGCGACCTGTACGAATATATCCTTGAGCGATCATACCTATTCCTGAACGAGCTTATTCATAAGCGCGTTTCTTTCGGCCGTATTCCTAATGTCCATGAGGCTTCTTACATAATACGAAACGGCCCAGATTTCTTCGTCAGTAAGAGTGTCTTTCCATGCCGGCATGGTTGTTCCACCAATCCCAGCACCAAGACGATAAGCGATCTCCTCAACGGTAGAGGCGGATTTTATTTTATGCCATGTAAAGTCAGGTGGAAGAATCTGAACATCATGATCAGAGTCTTGTGGCTTCATTGCATAGAACTCTTCTGGGTCAATCTCATCCGCTTCATCTCCCGTTGTAGAAAGACTAAGCTGGTTGAGTTCTTCTTGAGTTACGTAACCTCTGTGGCAAGACTGACAAACGGCCGTAATATGATATACAGCTTTTCCTTTTTCCACAGCAAATGAGGTTCTAGCTAAACCGAAAGGATCTTTTATTAGCTTAACCGGTGTTCCAACTTTCTTATCCTTTCCCTCCCAGGCATCTGGAGCAAAAGTTTTAATATACTGAACGACGGCAAGTGCCTGCTCTTCTGTGATATCCCATGGAAGCATTGCTGTTCCATGCAGACCTCTTCTAATGATTCGAACAAGATCAGCGTCAGTAGGAAGATCACCTGAGGGAACTAGACCAAACTTGAAAAGACCACTTTTGAAATTTCTTGGTGGATTTGACATTCCTTTGCTAGAAACACCTTTTCCATCTCCGTTCACACCATGACAGGCCATACAGTATTCTGTATATACGCTTTTCCCGTAGTTGAGCTGCTCCTTTGGTGCAAATACATTTCCAGCAAAGAACTTATCTTGCTTAAAATGATTTTCAGAGCATGAGCTCAATAGGAAAAGTGATAATAATAAAAAGAGTGTGAGCTTCATCATAATTCACCTAATATTTTTAAAATATAAATAAAGTTAAATACATTAATATCCAAACTAGTCCGAGGAAGTGCCAAAACTTCCCTACACTATCAATAACAATTCCAAGTCTTACTTCATCTGTTGTCTTATTTATTTTAAAGAGAAGATAAAATAGAAGTAAAAGGGCCATAACGATATGACCGGCATGAGTCCATGTAAAACCATAGATGAGAGAAGCATAGATCCCTGTAGAGAGGTAGTAGCCTTGCTCTTTAAGAAATCCCCAGAGATTAAACTGAGAAAGCATAAAAACAAAACCTAAGGCCGTACAAAGAAAGAGGTAATTCTTCTCTCTTTTCTTTTCGAACAAAACATAAAAGATCGAACTTGCAATAATAGAGACGGTACTTAAATTAGGCCAAAACAACCCAATCTTTTCCATCCCTAATGGAGGCCATACAGGAGCGTTTATTCGAAATAGGAAATAGCCCATGAACATGGTCGCAAAAAGCATGGAAAAAGAGATCAGGACGATCGTCATCGCTAATCCACTTGCATGGACTCTGGCCTGTTTTTCTACGAGTATTTCTCCGCCCATTTTAGCAATCAACTCTCTTTAACCTCTAACCAGCTCTTCAGTCTGGTACTGGAAGTCTTTATCCTTAAGAAGTGGGTTACCAAATTCGTGTGGTCCACACTTCACAACTGGAATTTCTTTAAAGTTATAGTGAGGAGCAGGGCTAGGAATAGTCCATTCAAGAGTTCCTACTTCCCAAGGATTATCACTTACTTTTTCATTTTTAATCATGGAGTGGATGAAGTTGATCACGAAGATGATCTGAGCTCCACCCATAATAAGTGATGAGTAAGTAATAAAGGTATTTACTGGAATAAGTTTTTGTAAGAATTCATAAACAAATGGGTCGTACAGTCTTCTATGCATTCCGCCGTAACCGACAAGCATCATTCCCATGAAAACGCCGTTAAGACCTACAAATGTTCCCCAGAAGTGAACTTTGGCCCAGAATTCATTCATTAGAACACCAAACATCTTTGGCATCCAAAAATAGATTCCTGCAAATCCAGCAAGAAGAACGGAAGCGGCCATGGTGTAATGAAAGTGACCTACAACAAAATAAGTGTCGTGAAGGTAAAGATCGGTGGTAACGGTAGCAAGATATAGACCTGTTAGACCTCCAAGACCAAAAACAAAGATGACCCCAATGGAAAAAAGCATTGGAGAAGTGAATCGAATCGATCCTTTCCATAGAGTTCCTAGCCAGTTCACGAAAAAGATCGCTGAAGGAATGGAAATCGTCATAGTTAGAGTCATAAAAGTTTGAGTAAGGAGCGGACTCATTTGAGTCGTAAACATATGGTGACCGTAGACGATAGTTGAAAGAACTGTGATCGAAACCATACACATCGCTGTAGCTTTTGCACCGAAAGCAGGTTTTCTTGCAAAGAAAGAGAGAAGATCAGAAACAATCCCCCAACCTGGAAGAATCAGAATATAAACTTCAGGGTGACCAAAGATCCAGAAAACGTGTTGGAAAAGAAGTGGGTCACCACCACCTTGAGTCGCTGTTGCTCCTGCAAGGAAGAAAGTCGTTCCGAAAACTCGGTCAAAAATAAGAAGAAGACATCCAGCTCCAAGAACTGGAATAAAGATAGCGTTAAGAATAGAGGTCATCCATACACCCCAGATTGTCAGTGGCATATCGAAGTAACCCATTCCAGGTGCTCTTAGGACGATAATCGTTGTAATATAGTTAACTGCACCCATTAGAGAAGAAACACCCAGAACAAAAATACTCATTGTCCAAAGTGTTTGTCCTATCCCTGGAGAACCAAGAAGAGTTGAAAGAGTTGGATAAGAAGTCCATCCACCAGCCGCTGCTCCAAGGGGAGTTATCAGACCAGCAAGAAGAAGGATCCCTGATACAACCGCAACCCAAAAGGACATCATATTAAGTGATGGGAAGACCATATCTCTGGCCCCAATCATCAGCGGGATACAAAAGTTTCCAAATGCTCCAATCAGGATCGGTGTAATCGCAAAGAAGATCATGATTGTTCCGTGCATAGTAAAAAGCATAGCGTAGGAGTCAGGAGGAACGACTCCATTCGTTGCAGGGAAAAGTAGATTCCCAACAAATGGCATTGGAAGACCAGGGAAGGCCAGAGTCCATCTAATCAAAAGGGCCATCAGACCACCTACGAGTAGAAAGAAGATTCCATACCAAAGATATTGCTTCCCGATGACTTTGTGGTCAAAAGAGAAAATATACTTTGAAATAAAGGTTGTTGGTTTATCGTGTATATGTTGTTCAAAACTTGCCATTTTCTAACTCTCCGTCTTCTTTTTTTAATACCACTTCCAACCCCAGAAAACTGTTGGGTCTTCAGGGTTATTTTCTAGTCCGGCATACTTTTGGGCATTATCATACCAATTATTAAAATCATCTTGAGTGTAGGTTGTTAGGAATGCCTGCATTTTATAGTGGTGAGTCCCACACATTTCAGCACAAGCAATTTCCCAATTTCCTGCTTTCATAAATTTAGTCCACATCCAGGTTACTTTTCCTGGAAGAGCATCAACTTTTCTTTTAGCGTTTGGTACGTAGAAAGAGTGGATGACGTCTTTAGAGGTAATTTGGAAATAGATTTTTTTACCAATTGGAACTCTAAGATCATTCAGAGTTACAACGTCATCAGGAGTATTAAAGACATTATCTTTACCTGCATATCTAAATTTCCACATCCACTGTTGAGCAAGAACTTCAACTCGAAGAACATCTTCTTTCTCAACATCAGGTACTTTCATGAAAACATTAACGTAGTCGTTGTTTGAGATTCTGGTAATATTCATATCGATCCCAAGAAAGACCGCTAAACAACAAGCACCAACGAAGATGATATGAGCTTTTTTATCACCATAAGTGTAATAAGCTTTTTTGTGTCTTTTTGCGCTATATAGGTAAGAGAAGACTACGATTCCAAGCAAAACCAGAACCATAAAGAAAACGTTGGCACCGGTGGTATAATTAAATAACCATGTAATGAGGTGACCATTTTCAGAAATATCTTCTGGCGGAGCAATCATTTCCCAAAAAGACAGGTCTTTTTTGGCCGCCGCAAACGCTGGTAAAGTAAAAAGGAAAAAAACTGACTTATACAATAGGGTTCTCATCATTTTGAATGCCCTTTCCTCTGATAAAAATTTCAAATTAGATACCTAATTATATTTCTAATCGCCCGGATTTACTATTTAAAAAACATTAAAGCAGCAAACAGAAGCGGTAGATAGATAATCGAACCAATAAAATAATTTCTGGCCCACTTTTTGGCCAAGGAAAAATCTCTTCTTTTTGAAAGCCCTAACGCTGCGTAACCAAGAAAAGCTGCGCCAAGCACAACTGCTGCCCGTCGATAAGGCACACTTGGCTCTGAAATAAACCATGGGAGGAAGGTTGAGAGTACGAGGATAAGCGTCATTACAAAAATAAGAATTTCAGTAGAGATCATATTTTTAACATTAGGATACACTTTAATATTTGCACTGCGATAGTCTTCAGCATGATAAATAGAAATCGCTAGAAAGTGAGGTAGCTGCCAAAAAAAGAGAATAAAGAAAAGGGCAGTGGCCATTGGACCAAGCTCTCCACCAACTGCAGTGTAACCCATCACTGGAGGGATCGCTCCAGGGATTGCACCAAAATAAACAGCTTTTTCGGATTTTTGTTTAAACGGAGTATAAACAAAAAGATAAAGAGCAGTTGCTACGGTCGCGAGTACAGCGGTGGTCAAATTAATTTTAATAGCGAGAGTTGGAATAGAGATCCCTAGAAGGATAACACCAAAGGCAAGAGCCGTATTAGGCGAGATTCTTCCACTTGGTAGAGCCCTTGATTTTGTTCGATCCATCAATTTATCGACATCTTTTTCAATATAGCAGTTAAGAGCGCAAGAGCCAGCAACTACAAAAAAGATCATCACGAGGGCAAGAAGCGCTTTAAAAAAGCTAATATGCTCAGGGTGGATCATCATTCCCACAAAACAGGAGACGAGAACCATAAGGCTTAGATTTGGTTTTGTGAGTTCAAAAAGGTCCGTTAAGAGATTATCTACACCTTGAGGAAAGAGCTTTCGCTCTGTATCTCTTAGCATAAGCTCAATTTTAAACAGAAGAGCTAAGCCTAAAGCAGCAAAACCTAAATGAAGAGTCGTTGGAAGAGGTCTTATATTAGTACCAACAGTTATTACTCCAAGAGCAATTTGAATCAAAACAACGAGGATATAAAGAATAGGAAAGACCTTTTTAGAACTTGTTTTAAAAAATCTAAAAACAGCAACTGAAGTTCCAATAGTAAAAAGTCCCACGAAAACGGCAAAGTATCGGTGAACCATGTGGACCTTTGCTGGGTCGCTAAGAGGCCAAAAGGTCTGACCTTTGATCGAATCTAAACATAGGATGGCATTATCATAACTTAGACCACAAGAAGCCCCCGCACCTGAATGACGCATGAAAGCTCCGAGAATCATTTGACCGTAAAAGAATGCCAAACTTAACCATACAACTGATCTCAAATAAACGGGATAGCTTTCCTTTTTCTCGAGTATTACCGTGTGGTCTTGTTGATTATGATGCAAAAAAACGAGCGTCATAAAAAAGATCATGGAGAGACCAAGATGCGTAGTCGAGACGATGGTTGGGAGGAGGTAAATAACAGTAATTCCTCCTAGAATTCCTTGCACAATAACAAAAAAAAGAGCGAGTCTAGAGTAGTAGAATAGATTGCTGTTGGTACTCTTAAGTTTTCTGGAAAAGAAAACTAAAAGAATCGTTAAAAAGCCAACAAAACTCGCAAGAAGTCTGTGGCTATGCTCAATAAGAATTCCTCCTTCCATTTTAGGAAAGACTTGGCCGTAGCAAAGAGGCCAATCTGGACAGGCCAGAGAAGATTCAGTGTTATGAACATGGCCTCCTAACAGGAGCAAACAAAATGTGGCCAAGAGGGCCAAGTTAATTACGACACGATACGACATTTAAAACCCTATCTTGTTATTCAGGTCTAATTAACCTAAAAGGATTAACTTAACAATTGATTCTGGCCATAAAATGACGGCTTGTGTGTTGAAAAGGTTTTAGACAATGGAAGCAGGGCAAAAACCAGTTTATTATTCTGAATATCTTATGCTTGAAAAGCTACTCGATACCCAATATCCAAAAAGTAGAGAGTATGGGAAGGAGTGTCATGATGAGACCCTCTTTATAATCGTCCATCAAGCTTATGAACTTTGGTTCAAACAGATTCTTCATGAACTTAATTTCATCATGGATGTCTTTAAAAAAAATCATATTGAAGAAAAAGAGATCTCTGCATGTGTTCAAAAGGCGGATCGAATCATTAAAATTCAAAAAGTCTTGATTCAGCACTTTGATGTCCTTGAAACAATGACTCCAATGGACTTTCTCGATTTTAGAGATCTTCTTATTCCTGCCTCAGGTTTTCAAAGTATTCAGTTTAGAGAAATTGAAATTAAAATGGGAATCGCTTCTTCGAAAGGGCACATCCTCAATAAAAAATTCTTTCTTGGTCGATTTAATGACGAGGAAAAGAAAATTCTTGAAAACCTTGTTGCTCAAAAAAGTTTATTTGTCCTTCTTCATGAATGGTTAGAAAGAATGCCTTTCACCGGAGATAAAAGTTTTGATTTTTGGAAAGAGTATGAAGCATCTGTTCATGGCCTTCTTGATTCAGATAAAGAAATCATTACGCATAATGGATCGATCTCGGATGAAGAAAGAAAAGAGCAACTGGCATCTCTTGAAGTGACCAGAAGTACTTTCCTTACTCTTCTCAACAAAGATTCTCACGATAGTCTAGTGAAGGAGGGGAAAAGAAAGTTTTCTCAAAAAGCGACTCTTAATGCTCTTTTCATTCTTCTTTATAGAAATGAGCCGCTTTTAACTCAGCCTCATAATCTTTTAAAAAGCATTATTGATATTGATACTAACTTTACAGAGTGGAGGCATCGACATGCACTTCTCGCCCATCGAATGCTCGGTACTAAAATTGGGACTGGCGGAACGGCAGGACATGAGTATCTTCGAAAAGCAGCGATCAATAATCAAATCTATTTTGAGCTTTTTGATCTCTCCACTTTCTTAATCCCAAGTCATATGCTGCCCTCACTCCCGAAAGAGCTTAAGCAGCAATTAAACTTTAATTTTAATTAAGTCGGATTCCCTTCTCTTGGTAGAAGGGAGCTATTCGAGAGCTGATAAGGACTTCTGCCTTTTTGAGATCGAGATCTTCGAGCTTATCAATTTCTTTGGTGAGCTCATCAAGCATATGATCTTGAAGTTTTCCTGCTTCCTTGGCGAGATGATAAGGAATCAAGCTATGGACCACCATGGAATATCTTGAAATGTATTGTCCCGGAAACTCCACTCCAAGTTTTTGCTCCACTGCTTTTTTAAGTAAAAACTTAGGATCGGCCGTTTTTTCAGACATTTCTCGATAGTTTTCAATTGCCATATCAGCAATAGCATCTCCATTTTTCTTTTGATTAATATAGAATTCATCAAAGATGGTATTCCAATCACTATTTCGATCAATAAGGTTTCCTAGAACATAGCAGTCATTAAACCCTGCATTCATTCCTTGACCAAAAAATGGAACCACTCCATGTGCAGCATCTCCCAAGAGTAAGACTATATCTTTATAAACCCATGGAAAAGATCTTACAGTTGCAAGTGCACCAGTGGGATTATTAAAAAAGTCATCGAGATATTTTGGCATGAGCTCTATTGAATCTTTAAAATCCGTTTTAAAGAGTTTTTCGACATCTTCTTTGGTCTTTAAATTTTCAAAACTCAGCTCCCCTTTGTTTTGAAGATAAAGGGTAACGGTAAAAGAGCCCTCAACGTTAGGCAGTGCCATGAGAAAATAATTTCCTCTTGGCCAGATATGGAGAGCTGTTGGTTCAATTTTAAACTTCCCATCTTTATTTGGAGGAAGGTAGAGTTCTTTATAGGAGACTCCGAGATCTTCCATCTCATTTTTATACTGAATATCTTTTTGACTAAGAAAATTCATTAGTTCTTTTCTGACTTGGCTATTTGATCCATCAGCACCAAAAAGTTGATGAAACTCGACCTGATCTTTTTCATTAAAAAAAGCAACTCGGTTCTCAAAATCAACATGATTAAGAGCTTGATTAAAAAAGATTTGGACCCCTTCTTTTTCAGCTCGATTTAATAAAAGTTCATTAAGGCCTTTTCTAGAAATTGAATAATTAAATTCCGAATCATCCTTACTATAACTTTGATAAGAGGTTTTTCCCTCTCGATCGTGCATCATTCGACCACGAACAGGAACTGTTAGCCTTTTAACTTCTTTCCAAAGGTCAAGCTCTTGAACGGCTTGGATGCCTTTTTCCGTAATGATAAGGTTAATTGATCGACCTTCCTCGGCCTTTTTTTTTCTAATATCATCTCTTCTTTCATAAAGAGCGACCTCATACCCCCTTCTTTTTAGGTAGAGGGAGAAAAGAGAACCAACAAGACCAGCACCGACTATAACGATATTTTGTTTTTTCAAGAAAACTCCTGAATGATCTGAACTAGGTTAAAGACATCTACATAACGTGTATAAAGGGGAGCTGGAGTCATTCGAAGAATATCCGGCTCTCTAAAATCACAAAGGACTTCTTTATTTTCAAAAGCTTCAAGTAATTTCTTAGGGTCTTTTTTAAATCGAAGGCAAAGCATCGATCCTCTAGACTCTGGGGTAACCACTTCTACTGATTCTGAACAATAGTGCTTAAGAAGCTCTTCTAAATATCCAGTAATCTTATCTCCTTTTGCCCGTATATTTTTCATACCTGCATCATCAAAAATCTCTAAAGAAGCTTTAAGTGATGCCATTTGAAAAATGGGTGGATTACTCAGTTGCCACGACTCGACACTTTCAATAGGCTGAAATTCTCGTTCCATTAAAAATCGTCTCGATTTATCGTGTCCCCACCAACCTTCGAGTCTTTTAATTCCTTTATCTTTATGATGTCTTTCATGAACAAAGGCCCCTGCAATTCCACCTGGACCTGAATTGAGATATTTATATGAGCACCAAACAGCAAAGTCCGGCCCATCATTGTGGAGATCAAGAAGAAGATTTCCAGCTCCATGAGCGAGATTAAATCCAACTAGAATCCCATGCTCATGCGCTTTTTCAGTAATTTTTTTAAAATTAAATTTTTGTCCAGAGAGATAATTACAATTTCCAAGCATAATCAGAGCTAAGCTATCCTTGTGATCTTCAATGCTTTTAAGAATATCTTCCTCAGTCGCTCGGTAACCATCTTTTTCATGAGGGAATTCAATGATGGCTTCTTTTGGATCAAAACCATGAAGCTTAGCTTGAGAATCGACAGCGTATTGATCCGAAGGAAAAGCATGAGGCTCTATCAAAATTTTAAAGCGCTCTTTAGTCGGTCGATAAAAAGAGATCATCATTAGATGAAGGTTTACCGTAAGTGAATTCATCACGACGACTTCAGATGGTTTTGCGCCTACGACTTTTGCCATTTTTTCGGTCAAAAGTTCATGATACGGCATCCATGGATTGGGCCCTTTGAAATGTCCTTCAACTCCGTATTTTTTCCAACTATCACACTCTAACTGAAGGTAGTCCGCCGTTTTTTTTGGCATCAGGCCTAAAGAGTGACCGGCAAAATAAAGCTTTTCATCTTTACCGTTATTACTCTCCAGAAGATTAAATTCATTTCTATATTTAGCAAGAGGATCTTTTTGATCTAATTCTTTTGCGTATTCAAGACTAAACTGATTGTTCACAACTTCTCCTAACTATGGAACTACAACAAGGTCAACATGTCCCAGTAGATCCACTTCTAAATCAATATGCATTCCAGGGGATAGAGGAACTGCAGCAGTCGCCGCTCCAGCTAAAACAATACTATCTGCAGGAAGATGCTGATCTCTCTCAGCAAGAAGATGAACCAGTTGAACAACGGAATCAAGAGGATTTCCAGAGATATCTCTTGAGTACCCTTCTTGAACAACTTTTCCATCCACTCTTAGGATCATTTTTAAGTTTTCAAGGTCCAGCTCATTATGATTCATGAGATTGTTACCAAGAATAAAATGGGAAGAAGAGGAATTATCAGCGACCACATCTTCAATAGAAAAATATTTAAATTGTGTATAACGAGAATCAAGAATCTCCAAAGCAGCTCCAACCCATGAAATGGACTCTAAGACTTCTTCCCGACTCACTTTTCCTTTAAGATCTCGAGAAATTTTGAAAAAAATCTCTGGCTCAATTTTTGGATGGATAGAACCTGCCATGGAGTAAGAACCCTGGTCTGGGATTTCCATCTTATCGGTCAATACACCGTAACAAGGATCTTTAAGATCCATCTGCTCTCTTTTTGCTTTGGAGGTAAGCCCCATTTTGAGTCCAACAACAGTTTCCCCATCGGCTTTACGTTGTTCAATTCCAAGTTCTTGGATAGAGTAAGCATCCATAACAGAAAAGCTTTCTAGATTTTTACTGTATTGCTCTACTGGTGTGTGTGTGAGTCTCGCTTGATGCAGCTGCTGGGCGATCTCAGTAATTTGATCATTTTGCAAGAATTCTCCTTTTGAGGATGGCATGATATGGTCTTTGGTGTTATTTTTCAACTTACTCAGAGCGCAAAAACATGAAATTAATCGACATTTCCCCAGTTATTTCCCCTAATACAGCCGTTTTTCCTGGAGACACTCCCTTTAGTCGAAAGGAGCTTATGACTTTTAGGGACGGAAGTCATCTGGACCTCTCTTCTATAACAACTACGGTTCATATTGGTGCCCATACTGATGCGCCGTCACATTACCATCCTGACGGACAGACTATGGAATCCCGAGACCTCTCCTATTACTATGGACCCTGCCAGGTGATTGAGGTTCATCTTGATGCCAACCAAAGAATTCTTCCGGAACATATCAAGTCTAAGACCCTAGAAACTGAAAGAATTCTTTTTAAAACAAATTCTTTTCCCGATCCCAATACTTGGAGAGATGACTTCAACTCTTTATCTCCTGAATTAATTGAGTTTCTAACCCAAAGAGGAGTTCGACTCGTCGGAATAGATACTCCTTCAGTGGATCCTGCAAATGCAAAAGATCTTCTTTCCCATAAAGCAATTTACGAACATGATATGGCCATTTTAGAGGGGATTTTCCTTGAAAAAGTTCAGGAAGGAATATACACCCTAATGGCATTTCCGCTTCGTATTAAAAACGCAGACGCCTCCCCTGTTCGGGCCGTCCTCCTTGAGGAGAATTAGATGCATAAAATTAAAAATTTTATTGACGGAAAATATGTTGATCCCGTTAAGAATCAATATGTAGAAAATATTAATCCTGCTCTTGGCGAGGCTTACTCTGAAGTTGCCTTCTCCACCAAAGAAGACGTTGATCTAGCTGTCGCAGCAGCGAAGGCTGCTTTTGTCGATTGGAAAAAAACTTCTCCAAAAGAGAGAGTTCACTATCTCCAAAAAATTTCTAAACTTATTCATAATAACTTAGACGAACTGGCAAAAGCTGAAACCATTGATAATGGAAAACCATTAAAACTTTCTGCATCTGTAGATATTCCAAGAGCTGTAGAAAACTTTGAATTTTATGCTCACTGCCTTTCCCAATTTGGAGAGCGTGCCTACCAAACAGATGAAAGAACTTTTAATACAACCTATCACTCGCCTCTTGGAGTTGTTGGACTAATCTCTCCATGGAACCTTCCTCTTTATCTTTTGTCATGGAAAGTGGCCCCCGCTCTTGCCATGGGAAATACAATGGTCGCCAAGCCAAGTGAGATCACTCCTATGACGGCATCTCTTCTCTGCCAACTAATTAAACAGGCCGGTGTTCCCGATGGAGTCTTTAATATGGTTCATGGTCATGGAGCAGAAGTTGGGGCCCCATTATGTGAACATCCTGATGTAGCAGCGATCTCTTTTACGGGTTCTACTGTCACTGGCAAATCGATTGCTCAAAGTTGCGCTAAGAGCTTTAAAAAAGTTAGTTTAGAAATGGGAGGAAAAAACCCAAACATTATTTTTGCTGATTGTGATTATGATAAAGCCCTAAAGACTACGGTGCATTCGAGTTTTGCTAACCAAGGTCAGATCTGTCTTTGTGGCTCTAGGATTTTTATTGAAGAATCCATTTATGAGAAATTTAAAAATGATCTCGTTGATCGAGCTAAAAAGATTACGGTCGGTGACCCCATGGAGGCCAATACCAAGTGCGGTGCCATTGTAAGCCTTAGACAATTTGAAAAAGTTCTCACTTATATTCAACTTGCTAAACAAGAAGGCGGAAAAGTTCTTTGTGGAGGAGAAGCGATTACTCCCAAAGGACTTGAAAAAGGATTTTTTATAGCTCCAACGATTATTGAAAATCTCGATCCTCGCTGTCGAGTTAATCAAGAAGAAATCTTTGGACCCGTTGTGACTCTTACACCATTTAAAAATGAAGAAGAAGTTCTTGAGTGGGCAAACTCTACTGAATATGGACTCTCCGCGACTGTATGGACTCAGGATTTAACTCGTGCCAATCACTTCTCTCGCCAGCTTCATTCGGGTATCGTTTGGGTGAACACCTGGCTTAACCGTGATCTTCGAACTCCTTTTGGAGGAGTGAAAAGTTCAGGGGTAGGAAGAGAAGGAGGCGACTATGCCCTTAACTTTTTTAGTCAAGTAAAAAATATTTGTACTCAATATTAGGATAAAGATGAAAAGCGAAGAGAAAAACTCCCAAAAAGCACCTGAGCCGGTCGGGCTCTATCCACACGCGAAAAAAGTAGGCAATCTTCTTTTTCTTTCTGGAGTCGGTCCACGAAAAAGAGGAACGAAAGAAATTCCAGGTGTGACTTTAGATGAACAGGGAAATATTAAAGAATATGATATTGAGGCCCAATGCCACTCTGTTTTTGAAAATGTAAGGCTCATTCTAGAAGACTCTGGGTCCTCTTGGGATAATCTTGTGGATGTCACCGTATTTCTGACCAATATGAAAGATGACTTCAAAACTTATAATCAAATTTATGCGGAATACTTTAAAGACAATAGACCGTGTCGAACGACAGTTGAGATTAACTGTCTTCCGACCCCCATTGCTATTGAATTGAAATGTATTGCAACTATCTAGGGGATCCTTATGGGACAATTTAGTACTATTAATTTTAAAAAGTGGATCGATGAACACCGAGAGCATCTTAAACCACCAGTTGCAAATAAAATGGTTTGGAGGGATCGAGAGTTTATCATTATGGTTGTCGGAGGTCCTAATTCTCGAACAGATTATCATATTAATGAAGGGGAAGAGTTCTTCTATCAAATCGAAGGTGACATGCTATTAAAGACCGTAAACTCTGACGGTGAATTCGAAGATGTGCCCATAAAAGA
This sequence comes from uncultured bacterium, assembly GCA_965365285.1. Taxonomy (GTDB): domain Bacteria; phylum Bdellovibrionota; class Bacteriovoracia; order Bacteriovoracales; family Bacteriovoracaceae; genus JAURDE01. The sequence continues at coordinate 2,848 of CBDUBC010000053.1, read as the reverse complement.
AGGAGAAATTTTTCTTCTTCCTCCTAATACTCCTCATTCTCCTCAGCGTTTCGAGGGAACCGTGGGACTTGTCGTTGAAAGAAAAAGACGAACAGAAGAAAAAGATGGTCTTCGATGGTATTGTCAGGAGTGCGGAAACACTCTATATGAGGAGTTTTTTCATCTCACTAATATTGAAACGGAACTTCCTCCTGTCTTTGAAAGATTTTATTCCAATAGCGATGTAAAAAAATGTGTAAAGTGTGGCACCCAACATAATGAAAAGGGCTTCAAGCAATAATGAACAAAATAGATATTCACACTCATATCCTTCCTCCTGATATTCCGAAGTTTAAAGATAAGTTTGGATATGGTGGCTTCATCACACTCGATCATGATCACACCAATTGTTGTGCCATGATGTTAAAAGATGATGGAACACCTTTTAGAAAAATTCAGGATAATTGCTACCATGCTGACCCTAGACTCAAAGAAATGGATGAGACGGGAGTAGATGTTCAAGTTCTTTCCACCGTTCCTGTAATGTTTAGTTATTGGGCCAAAGATGAGGATGGACTTGAAGTCTCTCAATATCTCAATGATCATATTAAATCAGTTGTCGACAAACATCCCAAGCGCTTTATGGGATTAGGAACGGTTCCACTTCAAAATCCGGACCTTGCGATTAAAGAACTTCACCGATGTATGAAAGATCTAGATCTTGCTGGAGTAGAAATTGGATCTAATATTAATGAAGTTTCAATTGGTGACCCTCGTTTTCATGACTTTTTTAGTGAAGCAGAAAAACTAGGAGCTTCGATTTTTGTTCACCCTTGGCAAATGATGGGGCAACCACGTATGCCAGAGTACTGGCTTCCTTGGTTAGTTGGAATGCCCGCTGAAACCTCTTTCGCTATTTGTTCTCTTATCTTTTCTGGGGTGATGGAAAAATTTCCTAAACTTCGTTTTGCTTTTGCTCATGGTGGAGGCTCTTTTCCAGCAACCATTGGAAGAATTGAACATGGCTATAATGTTAGACCAGATCTCTGTGCCAAGGACAATGCTATTAACCCAAGAGATTATATTGGTAAATTTTGGATTGATGGACTTGTTCATGATCCTAAAGCACTTGATTATATTGTTGATGTCATGGGTAAAAATAATATTTGTATGGGATCAGACTATCCCTTCCCTCTTGGAGAACACCATCCAGGAAAACTTATTGAGGAGCATATTAAGGATCAAGAGCTAAAAGATCTTCTTCTTTATAAAAATGCTCTCAACTGGCTTAATAAAAAAGGAATGTAAAAGTGGACCTTCATCTTAAAAATAAAAAAGCTCTCGTTTTTGGATCTTCTATGGGAATTGGTAAGGCAATTGCTCAATCTCTTTTAAACGAAGGAGCGAGTGTTTGTATTAGCTCTCGAAATCAAGAGAATATTCAAAAATGTGCCAAAGAAATTGGAACAGACTTTACGCTTACCTGTGATCTGACTAAAGAGGGTGATGCTGCTCGTGCTGTCGCTCAAGCAAAAGAGCTTATGGGTGGACTTGATATTCTTGTTCTCAATACTGGCGGCCCACAAAAAAATAATTTCATGGATGTCTCCACTGAGCAGTGGAAAACCGACTATCAAAGTCTTTGGATTTCTAGTGTAGAAGCGATGAAAGAGGCCATCCCATCTATGAAAGAACAAAACTTTGGTAGAATTCTAATGGTCACCTCTGTGGCGGCAAAAGAGCCTATGGCAGGCCTTACAACCAGTAACGGATTAAGAGCAGGTCTAGCTGGACTGTCTAGGTCTATCTGTCATGAAATCGCTCCTTTTGGTATTACAATTAACCTTCTTCTCCCAGGTTTTACCGACACGGAAAGACTGCAAAACCTCAACCTCTCTGATGAAACAGTTAAGCAATTGGTTCCAGCAGGAAGATTGGGAAAACCTGAAGAGCTTGGAAGTCTTGCGGCCTTCCTATCCAGTGATCTCGCTGGTTATATTAATGGTCAGTCCATTGCTGTGGATGGGGGCTACCTTAAAGGTCATTAAGATGGAAAAAATCTGTCTCAATAGTCCAAAAGGAAAATGTCTTTATTACCCAGAGTTTATTAATAGAGACTACACAAAAGAGCTCACTCATTCTTTAAACTGGGATCAAAGCCAAATAAAAATCTTTGGAAAGATTATTCCTATTCCTAGACTTAATGCTTGGTATGCGGATCCAGACATTCATTATATGTATTCCGGCCATCAGCTCAAGCATAATGACTGGACTCCTCTTCTTATGAAATTAAAATCTCAAGTCGAGGAATTTTGCTTCATGGAGTTTAACTCATGTCTGATTAATCTTTACCGAGAGGGAAAAGATTATGTTTCTTGGCATAGTGATGATGAACCAGAGTTAGGCCCTGATCCATTTATTGCGACTCTAAGTTTTGGGGGCACTCGTAAATTTCAGTTTAGAGAGAATAAACAAAAAAAGCTTTATTCGGTTGAAGTGGAAAGTGGAAGCCTTATGCTGACCTGTGATGGATTTCATAATTATTATAAACATCAAATTGCTCCAACAAAAACGAAAGTAGATCCACGAATTTCTCTTACTTTTAGACAGATCATCCCTTAATAAATCAAAATTATAGAAGTTATTTAGCTCAAATAACCAATAAAGAGATTAGGTTTTTATCTTTACATGTCGATAAGATATTATGAAGTATTTTCAATGGATATTCATACTTTTCTGGGTTGGAGGACTAAGCTTTGCTGTTGGAAGTATGCATGCCTGGCACTATGCTGACTTTTCCGTTTCAAAAAAAGGTTTTGATATTAGTTCTATTGTCGAAAAGACAGAAGGATTTGGAGTCATCCATTTT
>CBDUBC010000052.1:0-18777 GCA_965365285.1 uncultured bacterium | reverse complement strand
TAATTTGAAGAGCAATAGTAGCGGCACAAGCTTTAAGTACTTCTGGATCAGATCCAATAACCTTAACTGTACCTTCTTCATCACACTCAATAGTAACATCAAAGTTTTCCTGAAGACCTTTAATGTTTTTTCCACCTGGGCCAATAAGAGCACCAATTTTATCTGTTGGAATAGAAAGAGTTTCCATTCTTGGAACACCAAGTTTGAATTCTTTTCTCTCGCTGGAAATCGTTTTGGCCATTTCACCTAAGATGTGAAGTCGACCTTCTTTAGCTTGAACAAGGGCCTTATCCATAATTTCATAGGAAAGACCTTTAATTTTGATATCCATTTGGATCGCTGTTACACCTTTATCAGTACCAGCAACTTTGAAGTCCATATCACCAAGGTGATCTTCATCCCCTAAAATATCAGTTAGGATTTTATACTGTTCACCTTCTTGAACGAGACCCATGGCGATTCCAGCAACTGGTGATTGCATTGGAACTCCAGCATCCATAAGTGCCATAGAACCAGCACATACAGAACCCATAGAAGAAGAACCGTTTGATTCTAGAACTTCACAGGCCACTCTGATGGTGTAACTAAATTTTTCTCGTGTAGGAAGAACATTCTTAAGAGCTCTTTCAGCAAGATTTCCGTGACCTAGTTCTCTTCGTCCTACGTTGAATTTACCTCTTGCCTCTCCTACAGAGTATGGAGGGAAGTTATAGTGGAGATAGAATGGGTCATAACTTTGACCGACAATTCGGTCTACCATTTGCTCACCTTTAGCTCCACCGATGGTTACGGTAGATAGAACTTGCGTTTCCCCTCTTGTGAAAAGGGCAGATCCGTGTGGTGTATTAAGAACATCTACTTCTGTTTCGATTTCTCTAACTTTAGTAAGTGGTCTGTTTCCAATTCTTTTTTCATTTTCAAGAATATCTGTTCTCATCATTGTATACATGAGACTGTCGATCGCGCCGTAAGCTTCTTTTCCATAATTTGCACCTTCTTCAAGACCAAATTCAGATGGATTTGCTTTTAGCTCTTCTTCTAGTTTTTTCTCAATGGCCTTAACTGCTTTTTGTCTATCTAGCTTATCAAAGATTTCAAGAGCTGCTCTGGCATCAGATGAGAATTTCTCTTTCACTTTATCCATAATGGTTGTATTTGGAGTGTCTGGAACAAATTCTCTTTTAGTTTTTCCAACATCGTCACCCATCTTCTTAATGAGGGCACAAAGCTCTTTAATATTATTATGAGCAAATTGAATGGCATCAAGAAGTTCTTTTTCTGGAACCTCTTGGCCCTCACCTTCAACCATGAGGATGGCGTCGTTACTTGCAGCAACAACCATCTCAAGATCACTATTAATCCACTCTGAGTGCTTAGGGTTGATAACAAAGTCCCCATTAATTCGACCAACTTTACATGTACCTATTGGCCCATCAAAAGGAATATCAGAAATGGTAAGAGCTGCAGAAGCACCTATTGCCGCTAGAATTTCAGGGTCTCCACCTTCATTATAAGAAAGAACAGTACAACTAACGACTGTTTCAAACATATACCCTTCAGGAAAAAGTGGTCTAAGTGGTCGGTCAATAAGCCTTGCATTTAAGGTTTCTTGGGTAGAAGGCTTTGCTTCTCTCTTCATGAATCCACCAAGAAACTTACCAGCAGCGTAGAACTTCTCAACGTATTCTACCATGAGTGGGAAGAAATCTTGACCTGGGTTCATTGTTTTAGCTGAACAAACAGTTACTAGAACTTGGGTTCCATTAGAGGAAACAAGAACAGAACCATCTGCTTGTTTGGCCATACGGCCAGCTTCGATAGTGATCTCTTGACCACCAAAATTAATTTTGTACTCTTTTTTGTTGTTTAACATACGTAACTCCACATAGTCGTAGCTATATAAAAAGGTTAATAGGAGTGTGAACCTTGAAGATAGGTTCTAAAGATATTTCAAATTTTCCTGGTGAAAAACTTCAAATATCTAGAGCACCTTAAACTTCAATTTTCTCCACTATTTAAAATTATTATATAAAAAAGGGAGTCAGTCGACTCCCTTTCTTTATTTTTTATTTTCTTAGACCAAGCTCTTTAATCAGATTGGCATAACCATCCAAATCAGTTCTTTGGAGGTACTTTAAGAATGCCTTTCTCTTACCAATCATCTTAAGAAGACCTCTTTGAGAGTGCTTATCTTTTTTGAATTGGTTGAAGTGAGGAGCAAGGTTGTTAATTCTTGTTGTAAGAATTGCTACTTGTACTGCAGCAGAACCTGTATCATTTGGACCTTTTCCAAATTTTTTTACGAGCTCAGCAGTTTCTTGTTTTGAAATCATTTTTTCTCCTTACCAAGCTCCAAGCACGAAACCTAGAACAAGGCGCTAAAAGTTATTACGAGCTTTTTACTTGATAATATCGGACATGTAAACCTTTAAATTCTGGATGAGACGGGCCTCAATTTGGCGGATTCTCTCTCGAGACACACCATATTGATCGGCGATGGCTTGAAGAGAGGGTGGAGCCTCGCTAAGTAACCGTTTTTTAAAGATTTCTTTATCTCTAGGCTTGAGATCATTAATAAAGTCATGAAGGTGAGTTTTTAAAAGTTCTAATCCTTCGTGGTGGGCCAACTGCTCATCGATATCGACATGCTCTGGATCGGATAAGCTGTCCCCAATTCGGGTAGTTCCATCCGTACCTTTGGCAGGAGCGTCAATACTGATTTCTCCCCCAGTCGGACTAAGCCTCTTATCCATCGTTTTGACCGATTTTTCGGAGACCCCTAGATTTTCGGCAATAAGCTTAGGACTTGGATCTATTCCCATGGCCATGAGCTTATTCTTTTCCTTCATGAGGTTAAAAAAGAGCTTTTTCTGTTCATTGGTCGTTCCAATTTTAACCATGTGGAAATTATCTAGAATGAACTTCAAAATATAGGATCTAATCCACCAAGAGGCATAATAGCTAAGCTTGGCACCTTTGGTGCTGTCATATTTAGAGACGGCCTTCATAAGGCCCATATTACCTTCTTGGATTAGATCCATGACATTTTGATAAGAGTTTCTAAACTCCATTGCAATTTTAACCACCAGCCTTAAATTATGGAGAACAAGTTTTTTCGCTACTTCGATATCCCCACTTTCTTCAAGCTTTTCAATAAGAGCATTTTCTTGCTCTAAGGATAATAAGGGATATCTTGAGATTTCTTTAATATACAGGGTAAGAGGATCCGTGCTTGAAGGTGCCTTAGCAACAGATTGGTCCCCTATTTCGACTAAGGCCGATTCTTCCGCTTTTTCCTTCGATTTTTCGTCCTCTGGAACAATAACAATATCCTCAAGAACTTTTTTCTTGATGTCTTTTTCGAGGGCGGGAAGAATTTCTGTTTCTTTTTTCTTGTTCATTCTGCAGCTATAGTAAAAAACACATAAAACCATTAAAATAAAGAAATATTTTAAATAATTATGGTCACAGAAGATAGTTTAAATATTACAGAGACTGAGTCATTCGATCTTGATAAATTCATGGCACTTGCAATTGAGGGTGGCGACCTTAATGCTGTGGACCACGAAAATACCCTTCTCATTCAGGCCGCTCGTACAAACCAATCTTCTATTTTTGATTTTGTGCTCGCCTGCGGATGTGACCCCAATATTTGTAATCTTTATGGAGAAAGCCCACTTAGTATTTGTGCTCAGTATGGAAATGAAAAAAATGTCCTTCTATTGCTAGATTTTTCAGCAGACCCCAACCTTCAGGATAAATCCGGTCGAACGGCGCTTATGCATGCCATCATGAACCAACATCTTTCTGTAGTCCAAATCCTCATTGATGGAGGGTCTGACCTAGACCTAGAAGATGATTTTGGGATGACGGCATTGATGTACTCCCTCAAATACCTCTCCATGGATGACTTAAAGGAGCTTTTTCAACCCGAAACTCTTGAGAAATTAAAAAAGCAAATCGAAGTGTATCCCGAAAAAATTGTTTCTATTAAAGAAAAACTCAAACAAAAGACAGAAAGCGAGGGGGGATCTCAACAAGTAGGCCTGAAGGGAGAGGATGAAACCTCAACAAAAAGAGGTATCACTATTCAACAGCAGACGGATAATGCGGCTTCAAAAAAAGAAAGCAGTTCAGATAGAAAAGGCTACAGAGATGAGTTAACCACAGGTTCCATGAAGGTTAAATCCGTAGAGGACGATAAAGATAAGAGCACCGAGAACCTTCTTGGTGGAAAAACTCAGGGTACGGATCGTGAAAATGATCGAGAAATCGTAAAATCTCAATCCCAGGATCAAAAAGATCAAGCGTGGAACACAAAGTCTCAGGGTTTTAAAGATAAAGACCTTGGAGGTGTTTCCGTAACAAATAGAGAGGGACAAGAAAAAGAAGAGATCGATGATATTCAAAAAATAAAATCTTTAGGCGAAAAAAATGGAAATAAAACAGATCCTTCTCGAGCAAAGTCGATCCCAAATAAGAAAAAAGGAGATGAGCCTAAGCATGAAGCGCCCGAGGAAATGGATAACCAGCAAGAGGAAGCGGGCGACTTTGGAGATGATGAGTTTATTAATTTACGTGAGGAACTAAATTCTCAATTGGATAAGCTCGGCTCTTTCATCGAAAAAAGGGTTGATATAAATCTAATTGCGTCTGATAAAATGACGACTGCAAAGCTTAAAGAGGTTGTTAAAGAAAAAGTATCTTTTTTTGATCGTGCCCAATCAAGTCAGATAGTTAAGGAGTCAGGAAAAAGTTCCGACGATAACGGAAAAATTCTTATTAAAGAAGAGCAAGGTGTTGTTCAAAGAACCGATATCGAAAAACTAAATATTGAACAAGAAAAAGACCAAATAAAAAAAGAAAAGGCTATCAAGGGTCCAAATATCAATAAAGAGGAAGCTACAAAAGTGGCTCCATCATCCAATCAAGTAATTGAGAAAGCTGAAGCCAATAAGATTATTTCTGGTAAGAACACGACCATAGAAAAGATGGTCGTTGCCAACAAGGATAAAACCTCTCCCTCCATTGAAAAGTCAGTAAAACAAGAAGAGGAAAAGGTCCAAAAACAAAATACAGAGCTCAAAATTGAAGCTACAAAATCAGATCTAAAGGTAAGCTCTGGTGCTAGTTCATCGAGCAGCAAAACGACTGGCAAAACCGATGAAAAAATTATTGAAGATGTAACCCTTAAGCTAGGAGATAAGGAGAAAAAGGTCGTCGAAAAAGGTCAAACGGAGACTGAAGAAGAGGTCGTCAAAGTACAGCAAAAGGATACCGTTGGCGATCTTTTTGCTAACGAAAAGAAAGTAATAAAAGAAGCAGGTTCAATTAAAAAAGATGAATCCCAGAATATTGAAACGAAAAGACCTGAAGTTAAAAAAGATGTTGAACTTGAAATTATTCAAAGCGATGAAAAGAAAAAAGAAGAATCAACGGTTAGTGATGTCAATATTAATATAGATGGTGTTCAGTTAATTCCAAAAGAAAAAGCAAATGAGAAGAATAAAAAAGGACAGACTCACCTCATGATTGCCGCTGGTAAGGGTGATCTCGATCGAGTTGACCTACTTCTAAAAAGTGGTGCAGAGACTAGTCTTAAAGACTTTAACGGTTTTAATGCTCTCATGTATGCCGCTCAAGCAGGTCAACTTGAGGCCGTTCAGATTCTAGCAAAAAAAACTAGTGAGCTTGATGTAAAAACGTCTAAAGGATACACGGCCCTTTCCCTGGCCGTGTTGAAAAACCAAGGAAAATGTATTTCGGCCTTAGTAAAGGCGGGCGCGAAGATGGATATAGATATTCAAGGTGAAGATTTACTTTCTCTTGCCGTTTCAAAAGATGCGATGGATTCAATAAAAGTTTTGGTCCTTCTGGGTATGAACCCTTTTAATAAAAATAAAAAAGGTCGAAGTGCAATTGATCTTGCAAAAAAAATGAAGAAAAAGTCTATTGTAAACTTTTTTAATAAACAACTTACTAAGTTGGTGAAATGATAAGAATAGATGATCGCGGAAAATATTCACTCATGAATATATTTGGAAATTTCAGTATCGAGGGCATGTCGGAGCTCAATTCTCCTTTGCATGAGCTTGTGGAAAAAAAACAGCACCTCATCGTTAATCTTACTCTTGGTCAGAATATAGATTCTAGCTTCTTTCACTTTCTTAATTCCGTAAAGTTTTTACTAAATGATCAAAAAAGAAATATTATTCTCCTTAATCCAAATGACGAAACTGAAGTTATGCTCGAACAAAATTGGAAAGACCAATTTTTAACCGCGCCTAATCTTTCACAAGGAATCGCGACGATAAAGGAAAAAAGTATTTTTCCTCCCAATAGCTTTCTTAAGACATTAGTGGGAGGGTTTATGGCAGAGCTTCTGTTTGATCTAAGTTTTCCTAGCTCTAGAGAAAAAGTTTTCATAAAAGAAAAATCTGAAGATCCGAGCATAAAAGATAATTTCTTGGGAAATAAAACTTGCTCGATCTTGTTAATGAATCGCGATGTTTTTTTTCATGTGGGAATAGGTTTTTCTGAGGAGGCGCTTTCCAATTTACAAGAAAAGGATCATTTTAATGTTTTGGAATTTGTTCGAAATAATATTAAAAAGGTCATTGATGTTTATCAACATCTTGAACTTCAAATCGTAGAACAAGGACATGAAAATCTTCTTGATCCGAAGATTAGACCACAAAGTATCTTTTTTAATGACGAGCCCTTTAAAGTATTTGAAAAAGGAATAACCGTCGCAATTCCTTTAGATTCTCATTTGGGTAAAATATTTTTTGAATTTTGGATACCTTCTCAATTTGAAAAGAAGGTCCTAACGGTCATTAATTCTTAGTTTTTCCAAGAAGCTCATTTTCTTCAAAAATTTCAATCGACTTATTCATCCTATTTTTATAACGAATATATTTAAGCGCAAATGGGGCGTAATTGATTTCTATGGGAATACTTATTCTATTATTTATTTTTTTTATTTTCTTTAAATCTCCTTGGTAATTAAGTAATTGATTGATTATATCCTTAGCAATAAGCCTCTCAAGAGGACCTTTCCAAGGGGGGATTTTAAACTTATTTCTATCCTCCCTTACCTGATCCTTTAAATGTAGGGTTAAGGCATGAAACGCCTCTTTTCGTTTATCCTCTTCTGAGGGTAAAAATCTTTTATAGAGTTCTTTTAGATATAGGGTAAAAGAAAAGTCGAGATCAATATTAAAGCTTACTTCAAGCTTACCAATTTTTTGATTGGCCCTATCATATTCACCAAGATTTACATCAAAGGCGACTTTGATCTCTGAATCGCCGCTGGCAAGTTTATAATCAATCAGTTCGATGGTTAACGGCTCTTCGTAATAAAATTGTCGTTTTACATTTTCCACATCATTTTGCGCCCAAGTATCCCATAGGTCATCAATACTATAGCGGATATATTCAAATAGCTCATGAGGCTTTTCTACCCAATTTAGAAATTCTGGAATACCAGAAATAAGGGAGTTCAAATGCCCTACCATCAAACTAAAATCAAAGCTTGAAAACTTAGTCATAATTTCTTTTACTTTGGGAGGTTGATGCAAAATTTTAAAATCAGTAAACATAAAATCTTCGCAGTATAGACGCTTTAAATCCTCCTCAATATTTTGGGTACCCATCATACGAGGAATTCTTTTGTAGAAGGTTGCATTGTCCTCTTTTCGACAAATTAAATCGTTACATAAAACCTTGATCGTATCCTTTTTCGAAACTCGAGAGACAAGATTGGATACAGAGTCCCATTTCAATTCATATCCTTCGATATGAGATATAATATAGCTCATAAGGATCGGATTCTTTGCAAATGGAGTCAACAACCTTAGATCAACAGTATCTGCACCCCAAGAACAAAAGCTTTTAAAAATATTAATAGTCGAAGCAAACTCTCTTTTTAAAACGTCTTCTTCTTTAAAAAGGTTTTTAAATTTTACTGGAAATAAGGGATTGTTCGATAATGTTGGCAGTGAATAAGACAAACTCTTATCATACTCTGCCATCATGCTTTTATTAAGCTGTGTCTTACTGATAATACTTATATTGTCCGAGCAGTATCCACCCACGAGATAATCGATAAGATTTTGATATTCTTCTCGGCTAAAGTTAAAATATTTTGCATATTCAGGAAGTGCCATAGAAGTTATATCAAGGCCTATATATTGAAGTGTTGCCAAAAAGGACCTCTTCACCACATCTCTATCCCAAGGATGAGAATAGTGAGTTGTAAAATTTACTTTACAGTAATTAGAAAGGTTCTCCCCCTCTTCGATGAGACCCCGATAAATGGAAAGTTGTCTTTTGAACTGAACTCTGGATTTTCTCTCTTGAACCTCGTAGATATTATTCAAAGGGTTTGTTTGGAGCTGGATGATTTCTTTAGAAAAATCACCAAGCGTTAAACTTTCAAGCGGAACTAAGGCATACCCGTTAAGAGAAAAAAGGGTGATAAAAAAAAGAGTTACTATTTTGTTAGGCATAATATTCACTACTCAATAAATTCTATCAATCCATCGGCAAATAAGCCGATAGACTTACCAGATGAAACTTAAATGTATTCTTTTGGTCATTTTTTCCATGTACTCTTCCCTTGTTAATAGCGGAATCTATAAGGAATATGAAGAGGCAAAGAATAAAGAAAAAAGCGACTCTTTTTATAAGTTACTTATGGCCAAAAACTATATCATTGAGGGTAACTTAGAGCGGGCCAATTATTTTTTACTTAAAATATCTGATAACGACGATAGAGTTATCGTTCTTAAAGACCGATACCAATCTCTTATTCATTTTATTGAAGGTAAATATGAAAAATCTTTAGCACTTTTGGAGAAGCCCTCCCTACAAGAAAGATCCAATTTTAAGCATGTTTGCTTACTTAAAATTATGAATAAAATGGCCCTAAATAAAATAGACGACCTCACAGATGAAAAAACCAAATGTCTTAGTTTGACTGGCACCTACACCAAAAACGAGCACCTTTGGATTAATGCTATTTTGTCCTTAAAAGAAGATCCTTCGATAAGAGAGAAGGTGGAAAATCTACTGATTTCTGATTACATGTTTACAACCAAAGAAAATATCATCATATGGCTTAAACATGCCATTTATACCAACACAGAAAAGAGTATTTTAAAGCAATTGGAGTTTCTCCCCAATTTTGCTATTGAAAGTCGAAAGATTAGAGAACTGATTGGACTTCTCTATTACAGAGTTGGAGATATCGAAAAATCTCTCGAATATATTAAAGACCTCAAAACAAATAATGCACTTAATATTAAAGGAAATATTGAACTTGATAAAAAGGATTATCAAAAAGCTTATGAATTTTTCCAAAGTGCCTATAAACGAAAAGAAGATTCTCTTAATTCAATCCTCATAAGTATCCCCTTGAGTTATATAACTCAAAATTGGCAAAAAGGATCAGAGCTTCTAGGAAGTCTTCCGAAAGAAAAGCCTGAAGTGGCCCGAAAATTGGCGTTAGATACAATCTTTAAAATTCGAATGAAAGATTTTGATACCGCTGAACGCCAACTAAGAATTTTGGAAGATTACTACCAAGGAGACATCCCATTTAATATAGTCCTCATGTATAGTTATGTTTCTCTTATTAAAAACGATAAGCTTCCATTAAGAAAATATACTCATAAGGCATGTACAAAATTTGATGGAATCAATTGCTGGCTAAAGCTTCAAATCCAATCCTGGGAAGATTTTTCAGCTATCTTAAAAAACAAGGAACTTCAAACAATAAGTCATGATATAGACATCGAAAAATTAAAATCAAAACAACAAGTCGAAGGACTTCTTGAGAATCCCGTCGTTGATCAAAAAGATATTCAGGAGCTTGATAGCTTGGATGTCATCAAAAAAGCGGCCCAGTTTTCATACTAAAAATAAACCCCATACCTCAAAGTCAGACCACCGTCATTTCTAGTATATTTATAATCTGAACCCTCAACACTTGATCTTTCAGTGTAGAGAAAGGGACCAAAAGAAACATGATCTTTTGTTGTCCACCAAAACTGAAGCTCACCGGAAAGAAAAAAAGCAAGAGAGGGCTCTGATCTCATCGTAATGAAACTTTTTGGAAAATTAAAACTAGGTCGAAACTCCGATCTTACTCTCCAGCGATTACTTAATCTATGACGACCTAAAAGACCTACAGAGATCGAAGGAATAGAAACGGATACAATTTTTCGATCTGAAGGACTTGCACTATTTACGGTAAGTAAATAAGGTCTTTGCTCAACCATAAACTCAGGATGCAGCGACCACGTTTCATTTATGGAGGTCAACAGACCTAGGCGTAAGCGATAATATCGTCTAGGGCCGTTGTCTGAAATATCGGAGTAACTATTAAATCTTATAAATCGAATACCAAGACCAGCCGTCATAAACCATGGAGTAGCGTTGGAAAGAACCCAATTCAAATCAAGAGACTCTGAATGATCCGATTCAAGAACATAGGCTGGATCCTGACCTTGATGTCCTCTTGTTTTAAACTGAACGGAGTGAGGAGAAAATGCCAAGTTAAATTGATCCAAAGCTTGAAGATCTTTTTGTGAATATACCCAGTCTTTCTCTGTTTTTTCTTCAGATGACGCTATAACAATCAGACTCTCATTGAGCTCATCTTTGTTTTTTTCTACTTGAGCTAATTTATCCTTATCAAGTTTTTCTTCATAATCTTTTTTAACGACAAATCCCATAACTGCATCAAGCTCTAGACCCTCTGGGGGTAGATATTGTCCAGTTGAGGCATCAAAATTTCCTATCTTCTGTGGATCAAAGACATTTTTTTGATCATTAAGTCGACTTTCTTTTTCTGGTTCAATGTAGAGCCCTGTCGATAAATCAACAAAACCACCGGCCCGAGGAGCAAACTCCCCGGTATTCGTATTTTTAAACCCTTCTATTGGAGCTTCCTGTTTAGCCTGAACGAGGAGCTCCTCTTTTTTTATTTCAATATTTTCAACCTTTTTAACCTCTTCTTTAATCTTTAAATCTTCATTTCTATAAAGGACCGTTAGCTGAACAGGATTCATTTTAACGGGCTCAGAAGTCTTAACCTCTTTTGGAAGAGCACTTGAGATCTGTCCGCTTTTAACCTCTACAGACTCTTTTTCATTTACAAGTTTTTCATCTAGTTTCTTGATCTCATTTATTTTAGGATCATATCTCAGAGTTTCTAAATCCACTTTTTTAACGATAGGACCTCTATCGAGTTTAACCATTTTAACTTCGCCTTTATAGGTGATAAGAGAAGTTACATTGTTTTCAGGGTTGTAGATGGAGTGAAGCTCAGTCCCTCGTACCCCGATTGCCGCATTTTTAGTCCGAATGAGAAAATGATGGTTATATTCTTCTTTTTTATTCTTTTTATCTTTTTTAAGATTGGCCCTAACCTGCCCTTTAAGTAGAGACATGAGACCAGGATCTTTTTCAGGAATAGTTTTGAGGACAATTTTGGTATCCGGACCAACGTTAAAATAACTTTTATTATTGAGCTGAATCCGAACAAAGCTTTTTTTCTGAGTAAGGATAGAGGTATCCTCTGGCACAAGATCGCCAATCTTAAGCCTTACGGCCTCTAAACTCTTCGGAAAAAGAGCACTCACCACTCCCCGTATTTTTACAATTTTGCCATTGGTGGCCGACTCAACGGAGAAGGATAATAGACAAAGGGTGAAACCAAAACAGATAAAATATTTAAAAGACATATGAATTCCTATGTCTTTATTTTAGAGCGGGCTTAAGAGTTTTTCCATCAAAATGGAGAATATTCTCTTTATCCTCAACGATAGTGGATAAATTAATAGGCCGCTTCCAAATATGAAAAATATTTATCATGGTTTCTTCTGCTTGCGCCATATCTAAATCCACACCCTGATGAATATGCTTTAAAAGAATCTCTCCTCGATTTCCATAATTAGCCGATTCAAGCTCAATAACAGGTGATCCAAAGTTAGTGAGAGCATTTAAGAGCTTACTTTTAATTTCCAGAAACTCATTAGAATCAATTTCATATCGACCAGTGCGGTAATTAAACTTATAAGTAAAAAGCTTTTGTCTCTCGCAGAATTCTTTGGTAAAAAATTCATCAATAAAAGTAATATCGTTGTGACTTTTTC
Source organism: uncultured bacterium (assembly GCA_965365285.1). GTDB lineage: Bacteria > Bdellovibrionota > Bacteriovoracia > Bacteriovoracales > Bacteriovoracaceae > JAURDE01. The sequence goes on along the minus strand of CBDUBC010000052.1, from coordinate 6,616 downwards.
GAACCTCGAAGATTTTTTCCATCCCCTGATTTGTTTGTCGGTCCCAGTTAGCCTTTTCTGCCATATCAGTGCATTCAAGATATTCTTTGCCAAACTTCCCAGTATCCCATCGATACTCAATGTCTCTAAAAAGCTCAATTCCAATCTTATAAGGATTAATACTTTTTCGGCTCATTGCCGTGACCCCAGCATGGTGATCTGCAAAGTCGATGACTTCACTTGCTTTCATTACTTTTTGAGTCATCATTTTAGAGTGCCAATAACTCGCCCATCCCTCATTCATAATCTTAGTAATTCTTTGAGGAAGAAAATAATAGGCCTCCTCTCTTAGAATTCCTATAATATCGGACTCCCATTCGGTAATTGGAGCATTGTCCATGAGGAATTTCATGATATCTCGAGTAGGAAGCTTATTAAGATCCTCTTGAACAACAACATCCTTTTCATCCTCAGGTATTTCTTGTCCTTTATTTTTTCTTTCTGATCTTTTTTTACTATTGATGAAAGTTTTAAGGGCCTGGCTGGTTCCTTCTAAATCGTCGAATTCTTCATCAAGATATTCTTGAGCACGATCTCTTCTCTCGAGATATTCAGGTGTTTCAAATAAAACATTGATATCGAGAAGGTTCTCAAGACTTAAAACACGATCAATGAAAAGCTCAACGCGATCTTGACCATACTTTTCCATATACCTTCGTATTTTCGTTCCATGATTGGCCATGACATCCATCATTTTCTTGTTTGTATTTCGAAACCAGAAGTTATTTTTAAAAAAGTCAGCATGCCCGTAAACGTGACACATAACAATCTTTTGATCGACCATAGGATTTACATTCAATAGATAGGCGTAACAAGGGTTCGTATTAATGACCATCTCATAGATTTTCTGAAGACCATAAGCATAGTTTTTCGACATTTGGTCGTATTCCATACCGAAACGCCAATGTGGGTATCTGGTAGGAAAACCTCCCTGACTCGCTAATATATTAATGGTGTCATAATCACACATTTCAAAAACGACGGGATGAAAATCAAGCCCATAATCTTTTGCAATCTGTTCGATCTCTTCTTTAAGCTCAAGTAATTCACCGGAGATGGTTTTAGTTCTTGTGACCACTCTTTATTTCCCCTTACCTAGAAAATCTTTAATAGAATCTAGGATGGCATCCTTATTCTTTATTTTGCTTAGAATGATATCTTCGTGGTTCTCACCGAACTTTCCGTGAAGATCTTTATAGAATTGACCAGAACCATAGCGACTCTCCACCTGCCCATAACAAAAGACGTTGGAGGCCGGAATAATACTATTTTCTAAAATTTCTAAGCAAAGCTTAGTATCATCTGTTGACCAGTTATCCCCATCAGAAAAATGGAAAGGATAGATATTCCATTCGCTTGGGTTATAGTTTTCTTCAATGATTTCCTGACAAAGTTTAAAGGCACTTGAAATCAGGGTTCCCCCACTTTCTCGTGTTCGAAAAAAAGTTTTCTCATCCACTTCTTTTGCGGTTGCATCATGAATGATATAACGAATCTCAATGTCTTTATACTGACTCTTTAACCATAAATTAATCCAAAATGATTCTGTTCGAACAATTTCTTTTTGTTCATCTCCCATGGAACCAGAAACATCCATCATGTAGATTACGACAGCTGAGTTTTCAAATTCAACTGATTGAGTAGCAGAGCGGTATCTCATATCCTCCCTTAAAGGAATGATATAAGGATTATCTGGATCGTAGTTTCCTAAAGAAATTTCTCTTTTAAGGGCCTGCTTATAACTTCGTTTAATATGTTTTAGAGAATCAGGTCCGGTGTAATTGATACTAGAGTATTTCTCTGAAGTCGTCGCAATGGACTTCTCCCCTTTTGGCTCAATCTTAGGAAGCTCAAGCTCCTCGCCAAGAATACTGGCAAGCTCGTCAAGGGTGAGCTCAATATCGAGTTCTTTATTCCCTTCCCCCTCACCTGCCTCACCTTCACCAGGTTGCCCTTCGCCTTCCTGCCCGTCGACAGGATCCCCAGGCTGTCCTTCACCCTGGCCCATCCCACCATTTTGCTTGTCACCAAATTTAAAACGAGGAGTATCAATAGAGGGCATAGGAACCTTGAAGTTCCCATCCCCTTTCGGCACTGGCATTTCCCCTTGGGAAACATATTTTCTTAAGTTATCTCGGATCTTTCCTTTGATAACTTTTCTAAAACGAGCGTGGTCTTGCTTAATTGGATGTCCCATGGGCCTCCTACGACTTTGTCGAATCCCCCTTTGCAAAAATTGAAGCAACAAAGTTTAGAGCATCTGTCGCACAAATTTCACAATAGCCTTGATTCTTAATCAGTCGTGATTTAACTACATCAATCTTCTCTTGAGTTTCCTTGTCTACAACTTTAGAGATTATGGTTGTAAGTTTAATACTGTCTTTTTGATCTTCAAAGAGCTTAAGCTCTAGAGCTCGGTGGAGTCTTTCATTCATCTTGTAATCAAAGGTTTTTCCTTCGATTGCAAGAGCACCGATATAGTTCATAATTTCTCTTCTGAAGTCATCTTTTCTTGACTCAGGAATATCGATTTTTTCTTCAATCGATCTCATGAACCTCTCGTCAGCATCTTCGAGACGGTTTGAATATTTATTTCTAATTTTTTCTTTTTGAGTATGGGCCTTAACGTTATCAATATAGTTCGCACAAAGTGTTTGAATAGCACGCTCATCAACACTGATTGCCTTTTGAACATCATTTTTAACGGTATCTTCATACTCTTGCCTAGAAATAGAGAGCATTTCTCTATACTGCTCCATCGTATCCTTATTGTTAATAAGGGCGTGGTGTTTAAGACCTGCTTCTAATTCATTAAATACCATGAACGGGTTTAGACAACCTACATGTCCATTTTTAACAAGAGCATTAGAGATTTTATCCTGAATATATCTTGGAGAAATACCATCAAGCCCCTCACGAACGGCTTCTTTACGAAGTTCTTTAACGTTATCTTCGTTGTAACCAGGAAGAGTTTTTCCGTTGTAAAGCTTTAGCTTTTGAATCTTGGTGAGATCTGCTTTTTTAGGCTCCTCCAGTCTTGTAAGAATTGCCCACATTGAGGCCATTTCAAGAGTATGAGGAGCAATATGAATATGAGGAATTTTTTCAGAGTTAAAATCTCTTTGATAAATTCTCACCTCATTACTTAGTCTTGAGATATAAGGCACATCAATTTTAACCGTTCTATCCCGAAGAGCTTCCATGAACTCATTGCTTTGAAGTTTTTTAAATTCTGGCTCATTGGTGTGACCAAGAATGACTTCATCAATATCAGTTTGAGAGAATTTCTTAGGCTTAATCGATTGCTCTTGGGAAGCACCAAGAAGATCGTAAAGAAATGCCACATCAAGCTTAAGCATTTCGATGAATTCGACAACACCTCGGTTAGCTATATTAAATTCACCATCAAAATTAAAGGCCCTCGGATCCGAATCTGAACCATACTTAGCGATCTTTCTAAAGTTGATATCCCCTGTTAGCTCTGTTGAATCTTGATTTTTCTCATCTTTTGGTTGGAATGTACCAATCCCGACTCTATCTTTTTCAGAGAGAATAAGTCTCTTCACTCGAATATGATTATTGACTACTTTGTACCAGTCACCGTCATATTTTTGAAGGTAAAGATTCATGATATGTCGACAAGCAGGAGAAACTTCTCCTTTAATATTCACCTTATACTTATCTTGCCCTTTGTTCATTTCGCTTATAAATTTTGCTCTAATATCAAGAGGAATAAGCTTTAATGGTTCTTCGTGCATGGGAGATGGATAAACTTTTTCACCACCAAGAATCTCTGTTTCTTCCTCGTCATACCATTCATATGTATAAAGAGCTCCTTCATCCGTTTTAGAATAGTGCTCCAGTCCCTTTTTGATTAGTCTTGCAATTGAAGACTTCGCCGACCCAACAGGACCATGAAGAAGAAGAACTCTTTTTTCAGTCCCATAGCCTTTAGCCGCTGATTGAAAGAAATTTACTAATTTCATGAGATGAACATCGATACCAAAAACTGCGTCCTTTCCATTATCAATGGGATCATCAAAAAAGTGATATCGCGTAATCTCTTTCTTATATTCCGTATACTTATTTGAACCGTACCCTAGGATCATATCGTTGATTCTTTGGAAGGCATTACGAGTTACCGCAGGGTTTTCCGCTACTAGATCAACATACTCTTGAAAGGTTCCGGCCCAGTGTAAATGTTGAAAATCTTCTTTCTTATAGTTTTGATCAACAAAACCCTTAATATCAATTTTAGACATAAACCCCCCGGGTAATATGGATGTTAAAGCCTAGCGATTTCAACTAGGTATCATTACTTAAATTATAACCCCAAGAAGAACCTTATTAAAACCCTAGAATACTTTACCTATCTAGTTTGTTATTCGACATCAATTGACAATAGTTTGGCGATTTTGAACAATAGTGAGATATCAACTAGGGATAATTATGGGCATTTTATGCGCGGGTTTGAGCGATATCGGTCTTATTAGGAAGCAAAATCAAGACAGTATACTTCTCCATGAAAATGGCAAACTCTTCGTCGTAGCCGATGGAATGGGCGGACATAAAGGCGGAGAAGTAGCCTCTCAGTTAGCCGTTGAAGAAATCGAGAAAAGATTCAATGAACTTTCTGACGAAGATCCAGAGGAAATTTTAAAAAGTTCGATTGAGAATGCTAATGCAGCAATTTTCCATCATGCACAAAACAATGAAAATCTTAAAGGTATGGGAACCACAGTTGTAGGCCTTTTCTTTAAAGGTTCACAGGCTTATATTGGAAATGTTGGTGACTCACGTGCCTATCTCATTAACAAAGGGAATATTTACCAACTCACTCGAGATCACTCCCTCATTAATGAAAAACTCAATATTGGGCTTTACAATAGAGAACAAGCCGAAAAAGACCCCAATAAGAACGTTTTAGCGAGAAGCTGCGGTATAGCAAATGAAGTAAAAGTTGATATTTTTACCTATAAAGTCAAAAAGAAAGATTTCTTTCTCTTATGTTCAGATGGTCTCAGCGGACTCATTGATGATCAACAGATTATGCGGATTGTTAGTAAACATTTCCAAGATAATAGTGAGATATCAGAGACCCACTTAGATATGATCAATCAGGAGCTTGTCGATCTGGCAAAAGATGCTGGCGGTCATGACAATATTTCAATAATAACCGTGCTTGCTTATTAACATTGCCACGCAATTAATCCTTTTATATAGTTGTTTTCAGATTATTCTCCCCACTAACACGGCGCTTTGGAGGACATTTGGACAAGTATTATACTTTCATGCTTATTTCTGAAAGAGAGAAAGGTGTTAAATCTATTCGAATACCTGCCCCTTTCATTAAAGCTGGTGCTTTTCTGGCCTTCTTGTTTGTCGTTCTGCTAGGTATTTTAAGTTACGACTATATTAAACTCGTCAATGAAGCCTTTAAAAATAAGCATCTTCAAATTGAAAACCGAGAGCTCAAAGAACAGGTCCAGCTGATTGATCGAAAGATCAACACCGTTCTTGATGATATTGAGCGAATCTATGTTTTTGAGAAAAAACTTAGAATCATCACTGGTACGGATAAAACAGATCTGACTCGGAACCTTGAAGAAAATAAACAAGAGTCAGAGGAAGACGTCGGAGGTACCTCTGATTCGCCCATCTTAAAAAAAAAGAAATTTGATATACTCGAAAGCTTTAAGCAAATAGAAAACTTTAAAGAGTCTGAGGATTACAACGCTCTCAAAAACCTCTATGAACAAAAGATTGCTGCTAATCTTGGAGTCTACTCGATCCAGTCTTTTACAAAAGACTGGAGTTCCCTTTATAGGCAGAGTTTTGAACTATCCGAGCGATTTGCTGAGTTTGATTTTAAACTCAGTCAGATCAATACCTTTATTAATCAATTAGAAGTCAATATTAACCAACTTGACACTCATTTACTCGATAAAGATTCCTATCTTAAATCATTACCATCCCTTCTACCAACTAAAGGTTGGATTACCAGTTATTATGGCCCTCGAATGAGTCACTACTCTGGAAGAATCAAAATGCATGAAGGGATAGATATTGGAGCAAAGGTAGGAAGAAAAATCGTCTCTCCGGCAGACGGAGTAGTCACCTACTCTGGAAAAAAACCGGGGTTCGGTTACTTCGTTCAAGTCGATCATGGGTACGGGATTGAAACTATCTACGCTCATAACAGTAAACTGGATGTCAAAAAGGGTGAACGTATAAAACGTGGACAAACCATTGCTCGCGTGGGAAGTACCGGTTATTCAACTGGTCCTCACCTTCACTATGAAGTGAGAGTGAATGGTACCCCCGTCGACCCCCTTTACTTTGTGCTTGATTAGGAAAAGCTATGGATTTTTTAAAGAAAATTTTTGGAACCAAACACGACCGAGATATTAAGGCACTGGGTCCTCTAGTAAAACAAATCAACTCTCTTGAGCCTCAAATGAAGCAAATGAGTGATGAGGAGCTAAAGGCCCAAACGCCAAAGTTTAAAGAGCAACTTTCTAAGGGAAGCACTCTCACCGATATTATGGCCGAAGCATTTGCCACAGTAAGAGAAGCC